>NZ_JANJXQ010000059.1 GCF_024708915.1 Thiobacillus sp. | reverse complement strand
AGCTGCACGCCGCGGCTGGCCTTGACGATGCCGGGCTTGAGGCCTGCCGTCACCACCTCGACGCCGGCGCGGCGCAGCAGATCGATGATCGTGACGGCTTCGAGTTCTTCGCAGCCGTCCGCCAGGGGAACCAGAACCTTGGCCATGCTCGTCTCCTAGTGTCCTGAATTGGCTATTCGTGACTGAATGCAAGTCATGAGTTTGCCGGTGCGCAATAAAAATGACGAGACCGTTTTCAGCCGCGAAGCCGTGCGCAGCCGGGTTGGGCACCCGGCGAGCACGGCGACAAAGGATGGGAACGGTATCGTCATTTTTATGTCACGAATAGCCTATTCAGGACACGACATTCAGTCACGGAAATTCTGATACTGCAGGGGGAAATCGGCAATGCTCTTCCTTACCAGCGCGATGGCGTCCTGCAGCACGTCGCGCTTGGCGCCCGACACGCGCACGCTGTCGCCCTGGATGCTGGCCTGCACCTTGAGCTTGCTGTCCTTGATGCACTTGACGATCTTCTTCGCCAGTTCGGTCTCCACGCCGGTCTTCACCGTCACGTTGCGCTTGACCTTGTTGCCCGACACCTTCTCGACGCTGCCGATATCGAGGCATTTGACGTCGACGCCGCGCTTGGCGAGCTTCTGCGTCAGGATGTCGTGCACCTGGTCGAGCTGGAATTCGGTGTCAGCGTAGACTGTGAGAACATACTCGGCCTGCTCGATGCGGGCGTCGGAGCCCTTGAAGTCGAAACGCGTGGACACTTCCTTGTTGACCTGGTCGACCGCGTTGCGCACTTCCTGCTTGTCGACCTCGGACACGATATCAAAACTCGGCATGATTGCTCCTTGACCCGAATTGATTAAATAGCCGGGTTTAGATCCATTACAAACGACTGTATCGGTAACCCGGTTTCATCGTGGAACTCGGCCGCCGCCATCACCCCCAGCCGCGCCACCGCCTCGGCGTCGAGCGAAGGCGCGCGATACGCCGCGTACATCGCCCCCAGCGCATACGGACTGCCGCTGCCGTAGGCGTAGAAGCGCGAAAACTCCTGCACCGTGCGGTGTGCCGCCACGCCGAAGATGCCGCGCGGATTGGCGATCAGCACGTCCATGCGGGAGGATTCGAGATCCTCCTCCTTGTCCTCGCCGGCCTGCAGGTAGTAGTGCTCCTTCAGCGCACCATGCAGGGTGTTCCACACGCTGAAGATGCAGGCCACCGAGTCCAGTTGCGGCGGTTCCTCCAGCGAAGCGAAATAGTCGGCGAGGATGAGCTTGAAGGTGGCCGAGCCGGTAATCGCGACGTAGCTGTCGCCGACGCGGATGATCTTCTCGTGGTTCGCCACGTAAGCGGCGGATTCCTTGCCGCCGCCCCACTTCGTCAGCGTGTCGGCCGCGATCGCGATGCGGCCTTCCTTCCTGACGACGGTGACGGTGGTCATGGCTCAGCGCTTAGCCGAAGTGGCAGACGTAATGGTACGGTTCACCCGACACTTCGATGTCGAAGCTGGAATTGCCCGGCACCGTGAACGACTGTCCGGCGCCGTAGGTCTTCCACCCGTTCTCTCCGGCCAGCTTGACGCGGCAGGAACCCGCCACCGTTTCCATGATTTCCGGCGCACCGGTGTTGAAGGTGAGCGTGGCAGGCAGGATCACGCCGACCGATTTTTTGCTGCCATCGGCGAACTGCACGGTGTGCGACACGCACTTGCCGTCGAAATAGACGTTGGCCTGCTTGATGACCGCAACATTGTCGAACTGGGACATGCTTATTTTCTCCGTGCGTCGAGTTTCGCTGCGATGCGCATGCGCAGCGCGTTGAGCTTGATGAAGCCGCCTGCGTCCTTCTGGTCGTAGGCGCCGGCGTCGTCCTCGAAGGTGGCGATGGTCGAGTCGAACAGCGAATCGGTCTTCGAATCGCGGCCGACCACAATGACGTTGCCCTTGTAGAGCTTCAAGCGCACGCTGCCGTTGACGTGCTGCTGGGTGTGGTCGATCAGCGTCTGCAGCGCCACCCGCTCGGGCGCCCACCAGTAGCCGTTGTAGATCAGGCTGGCGTAGCGCGGCATCAAATCGTCCTTCAAATGTGCGACTTCGCGGTCGAGGGTGATCGACTCGATCGCGCGATGCGCCTTCAAGAGGATGGTGCCGCCGGGGGTTTCGTAGCAGCCGCGCGACTTCATACCGACGTAGCGGTTTTCCACCAGGTCGAGCCGGCCGATGCCGTGCTTGCCGCCGATCTCGTTCAGCTTCGCCAGCACTTCGTCCGCGCGCATGGCGACGCCGTCGATCGCGACGACGTCGCCCTTGGTGTAGCTCAGTTCGATGTATTCGGCCGCATCGGGCGCCTTCTCCGGCGACACGGTCCAGCGCCACATGTCCTCCTCGGCCTCCGCATTGGGGTCTTCCAGGTGGCGGCCTTCGTAGGAGATGTGCAGCAGGTTGGCATCCATCGAATACGGCGAACCGCCCTGGCGGTGCTTCATGTCGATCGGGATGCCGTGGGTCTCGGCGTAGGCGAGCAGCTTCTCGCGGGAGAGCAGGTCCCACTCGCGCCACGGCGCGATCACCTTGACGTCGGGCTTCAGCGCGTAGGCGCCGAGTTCGAAGCGCACCTGGTCGTTGCCCTTGCCGGTGGCGCCGTGGCAGATCGCGTCAGCGCCGGTTTCGTTGACGATCTCGATCAGACGCTTGGCGATCAGCGGGCGCGCGATCGAAGTGCCGAGCAGGTATTCGCCCTCGTACACGGTGTTGGCGCGGAACATCGGAAAGACGAAGTCGCGCACGAACTCCTCGCGCAGGTCGTCGATGTAGATCTGCTCGGGCTTGATGCCGAACTTCAGCGCCTTCTGCCGCGCCGGTTCGAGTTCCTCGCCCTGGCCGAGGTCGGCGGTGAAGGTCACCACCTCGCATTGATAGGTGTCCTGCAGCCATTTCAGGATGACGGAGGTGTCAAGGCCGCCCGAATAGGCGAGCACGACTTTCTTGACGCTGGAGGGCTTCTTCGTTTTGCTCATGATTGACAGTATCGAAAGATCAGGGACTCACGCGCCCGAGGAGCAGGTACTCCATCAGCGCCTTCTGGGTGTGCAGGCGGTTCTCGGCCTCGTCCCACACCACGCTGTGCGGCCCGTCGATGACCTCGGCGGCGACCTCCTCGCCGCGGTGGGCGGGCAGGCAGTGCATGAAGAGGGCGTCGGGCTTCGCCTGCCGCATCATCTCGGCGTCCACCTGCCAGTCCTCGAAGTCGCGGCGGCGCGCCTCGTTCTCCGCCTCGAAGCCCATCGAGGTCCACACGTCGGTGGTGACGAGGTCGGCGCCGCGCACGGCATCCATCGGGTCGGCGAACTCCTCGTAGTGGTCGTCGCCGAAGAGGCCGGCGCGCTCGGGCTCGACCTCGTAGCCGGGCGGGGTCGACACGTGCACGTTGAAGCCGAACACCTCGGCCGCCTGCAGCCAGGTGTTGCAGACGTTGTTGGAGTCGCCGATCCAGGCCACCGTCTTTCCCTCGATCGAACCGCGGTGCTCGATGAAGGTGAAGATGTCGGCGAGGATTTGGCAGGGATGGTACTCGTTGGTGAGGCCGTTGATGACCGGCACGCGCGAGTGGCGCGCGAAGCGCTCGACGATGTCTTGCTCGAAGGTGCGGATCATGACGATGTCGCACATGCGCGAAATCACCTGGGCGGCGTCCTCCACCGGCTCGCCGCGGCCGAGCTGCGAGTCGCGCGTGCTGAGGAAGATCGCCGCGCCGCCGAGCTGGTGCATGCCGGCCTCGAACGAGAGCCGCGTGCGCGTGCTCTGCTTCTCGAAGATCATCACCAGCGTACGGTCGAACAGCGGGTGGTACGGCTCGTAGCGCTTGAACTGGTCCTTGATCCAGCGCGTGCGGGCGAAGACGTGCTCCAGCTCGTCGCGGGAAAAGTCCTTCAGTTGCAGGAAGTGCTTCGGTGCGGCCATGTCGGACCGTCCTCAGGCCAGGAATTCGCGAATGAGTGCGGAGAGAACCGATACCAACTCATTGGCATCCGCATCGCTGAAGACGAGCGCAGGCAGCAGGCGCACAACCTTGTCGGCGGTGACGTTGATGAGCAGGCCGCGCT
>NZ_JANJXQ010000012.1 GCF_024708915.1 Thiobacillus sp. | reverse complement strand
GTCCATCACCGCGGGCGTCCTCACCTCCTCGTAGCCGTACTCGACGAATTTCTGCCGCATGTACTGCTCGATCTGCTGCCACACGATCCAGCCCTTGGGGTGCCAGAACACCATGCCCGGCGCCTCGTCCTGCATGTGCAGGAGGTCGAGCTGCTTCGCCAGCCGGCGGTGGTCGCGCTTCTCGGCCTCCGCCAGGCGATGGAGATAGGCCTCGAGGTCCTCCTTCTTCGCCCATGCGGTACCGTAGATGCGCTGCAGCATCGCGTTCCTCGAGTCGCCACGCCAGTAGGCGCCGGCGAGCTTCATCAGCTTGAACGCGCGCGGCAGCTTGCCGGTCGACGGCAGGTGCGGACCGCGACAGACGTCGAACCAGTCGCCCTGGCGGTAGATCGAAAGTTCCTCGCCCGCGGGAATCACCTCGTCGATGATCTGCACCTTGTACGTCTCGCCGAGCTCGGCGAACACCTTCTTGGCGTCCTCGCGTTCCCACACCTCGCGCTGGATCGGCAGGTCGCGCTTGACGATCTCCTCCATGCGCTTCTCGATCTTTTCCAGGTCTTCCGGCGTGAAGGGCTGCTCGCGCGCGAAGTCGTAGTAGAAGCCGTCCTCGATCGCAGGGCCGATCGTCACCTGGGTGCCGGGATACAGCTCCTGCACCGCCTGCGCCATCACGTGGGCAGCATCGTGGCGGATCAGGTCGAGCGCCTCGGCGTCCCGGGCGGTGACGATGGCAAGCTGCGCGTCGTGGTCGATCAGGTGGCTGGTGTCGACCAGCTTGCCGTCGACGCGGCCGGCGAGCGCCGCCTTGGCAAGACCGGCGCCGATGCTCGCCGCGACCTGCGCGACCGTGACGGGCGAGTCGAACTGGCGGACCGAACCATCGGGAAGCGTGACGTTGACCATTTTTCTAGGCTCCGGAAACGAAAAAAGCGCGGACCGGCCGCGCTTTTTGGGTACTGCAGTGTTGAAGTTTGCAGAAACGTCTGCGAACAGCTGTGCGCCGGGTTTTATCCAGGCCGGTTTTATCCAGCCAGCGCCTTGCTAGTTCGCGGTGACATTTCGCAACCTCCAGAGGTCATCCCGACCCAATGAATATTGGTAGGCGCGATTGGACTCGAACCAACGACCCCCACCATGTCAAGGTGGTGCTCTAACCAGCTGAGCTACGCGCCTGAAGAGGTGCGCATTCTATACAGGAGACAAATCCAGGGCAACTGTTATTTTTCTGTGGCACATTCGACACGCGGCGTCACTTCAGGCCTCCCTCGGGGGGCGGCCGAGTTCCCAGCGCCGGATCACCTCGTAGTGCGCGCCGTCCGCGTCCAGATCGGATTGCACCAGGACGAATTCCCGGATCGGCCAGACCACCGGCGTGCACGCCGGCACCTCGCCGCCGCGGGAATTGCGAAGCAGCGTGACGTGCGGCACGTGCGGCCGCGCGTCGACGGGGAAGCCCGCCTGCTGCAGCCCGGTGGCCAGAGCCCGCACCAGGTCGAAATGCTGCGGCGGCGTCTCGCTCGCGCCCAGCCAGCCGATGCGGTTGTGCCGCCAGTAGCCCGCCTGGTCGAGGATTAGGTCGTAGACGTCGGTGCCGACGTTTTCTGCGCAGGCGACGAGGTCATCGAGCCGGCCGGACGGCGTCTCCCCCAGGAAAGCCAGGGTGATGTGGACGGTCTCGGCGCGCATGCGCCTGCCGCCCCAGTGCTGGTGCAACCATTTGCCGGTGCGGTTGAGTGCGTCGCGGGTGGCCTCGTCCGGCCACAGCGCGAAGAAGAGCCGCAGCGTCGCGGGTTCGGGGGATTCGTTGCCGCCCGGCTCAGTCACGGCCGATCAGGCACACCGCCTCGGCCGCGATGCCCTCGCGGCGCCCGGTGAAGCCGAGCTTCTCGGTGGTGGTCGCTTTGACGTTGACGCGGTCGAGCGCGATGCCGAGGTCGTCGGCGATGTGCGCCGTCATCCGCGCGATGTGCGGCGCCATTTTCGGCGCCTGGGCGATGATGGTGGCGTCCACGTTGCCGACCCGCCAGTTGCGCTCGCGCAGCTGTTCGGCGACGCGGCGCAGCAGGATGCGGCTGTCGATCCCGGCGAACGCCATGTCGGTGTCCGGGAAGTGACGGCCGATGTCGCCCAGCCCCGCCGCGCCCAGCAGCGCGTCGCAGATCGCGTGCAGCAGCACGTCGGCGTCGGAGTGCCCGGCGAGCCCGAGTTCATGGGGAATCTCGACGCCGCCGATGATGAGCTTGCGGTTCTCGGCGAAGGCGTGGACGTCGAAGCCGTGGCCGACCCGGATGTCATTCATACAGCTTCCTTAGAATCATCCCCGCCAGTTCGAGATCCTGCGGATAGGTGACCTTGAGGTTGCGGCTGTCCGACTCGACCAGTCTCGGCTGCAGACCGAGCTGCTCGATCGCCGAGGCCTCGTCGGTCATGTCGGCTCCGGCCGCGCGCAGCGCCTCGGTCAGTTTTCCGTGGCGGAACATCTGCGGGGTTTGCGCCTGCCACAGGCCGGCGCGCGGCACCGTGGCCTCGACGCGCGCGCCGCTTGCCGGGTCGGCCGCGGCGCGTTTGAGCGTGTCGGCCACCGGCACGGCGAGCAGGCCACCGACCGGATCGTCGGCGACTTCGTCCAGCAACTTCGCCAGCATCTCGTCGGGCAGACAGGGACGCGCGGCGTCGTGCACCAGCACCCAGTCGTCCGGCGTGCAGATTTTCGCGATCGCGTCGAGGCTGTTCAGCACGGTCTCGGCGCGGGTTTCGCCGCCGCAGCGCAGCACTTCGATGCGATCTTCCCAGCCCTGCCATGCGTAGTTGTTCCAGCGCCTGTCGGTCGGCGACAGCACGACGAAGATGCGCGTGATGCGCGGCGCGCGGGCCAGCACCATCATGGCGTGCGCGATCATCGGCACCGCGTTCAGATCGAGATACTGCTTTTCGATCGTGCCGCCCATGCGGCTGCCGGAACCGGCGGCGGGGATCAGGGCGTAGAAATTCATGCGTCGCCGCCCGGCGCGAGCACGTCGCGGTTACCGTTGGACTGCATCGCCGAGACGAGGCCGGCGCGTTCCATATCCTCGATCATGCGCGCGGCGCGGTTGTAGCCGATGCGCAGCTGACGCTGCACCGACGAGATCGACGCGCGGCGCGATTTCAGCACGTAGGCGACCGCCTGGTCGTAGAGCGGGTCGGCTTCCGCGCCCGCCTCGCCGAACTCGCCGCCTTCGCCCGCCTCTTCCGGCGATTCCAGCACGCCTTCGATGTAGTCCGGCTCGCCCAGCGACTTGAGGTAATCGACCACGCGATGCACCTCGTTGTCCGACACGAAGGCACCGTGCACCCGCTGCGGCAGCCCGGTGCCGGGCGGCAGGTAGAGCATGTCGCCCTGCCCCAGCAGTGCCTCGGCGCCCATCTGATCGAGGATCGTGCGCGAGTCGATCTTGGACGACACCTGGAAGGCGATGCGCGTCGGGATGTTGGCCTTGATCAGACCGGTGATCACGTCGACGCTCGGCCGCTGGGTGGCGAGGATGAGGTGGATACCGGCGGCGCGGGCCTTCTGCGCCAGCCGCGCGATGAGTTCCTCGACCTTCTTGCCGACCACCATCATCAGGTCAGCGAGCTCGTCGATCATCACCACGATCATCGGCATGGTCTCCAGCGGCTCGGGATTGTCTGGCGTGAGGCTGAAGGGGTGGGTCAACGGCGTGCCGGCCTTCTTCGCGTCGCGCACCTTCTGGTTGTAGCCGGCCAGGTTGCGCACGCCGACCGCCGACATCAGCTTGTAGCGCCGCTCCATTTCGGCGACGCACCAGTTGAGCGCGGACGCAGCCTGCTTCATGTCGGTGACCACCGGCGCCAGCAGGTGCGGGATGCCTTCGTAAATGGAGAGCTCCAGCATCTTCGGATCGACCATGATCATGCGCACCGCGGACGGGTCGGCCTTGTAGACCAGCGACAGGATCATCGCGTTGACGCCGACCGACTTGCCCGAGCCGGTCGTGCCGGCCACCAGCAGGTGCGGCATCTTGCCGAGATCCGCCACCACCGGGTTGCCGGCGATGTCCTTGCCGAGGGTGACGGTCAACGGGCTGGCGCTATCGTGGTAAGCCCGGGAACCGAGAATCTCGGAGAGCCGAACGATCTGCCGTTTGGGGTTGGGAATCTCCAGCCCCATGGTGTGCTTGCCGGGAATCGCCTCGACCACGCGGATGCTGATCACCGACAGCGTGCGCGCCAGGTCCTTCGCCAGGTTGACGATCTGGCTGCCCTTCACCCCCGTCGCCGGCTCGATCTCATAGCGCGTGATGACCGGGCCGGGCGAAGCCGACACCACTTTGACCTCGACGCCGAATTCGGCGAGCTTGCGCTCGATCATCAAGGAGGTGAACTCCAGCGCTTCGGCGCTCGCGGTTTCCACCGCCTCGTCCGCCGGGTCGAGCAGATGCAGCGGCGGCAGCGGCGAATCGGGCAGGTCGGAGAACAGCGGCGCCTGCTTCTCGGTGACGGCGCGCTCGGATTGCGGCACTTCCTTCACCACCGGCTCGATACGGATCGGCGGCGCTTCGACGCGTTTCTTCTTTTCCACCGACACCTTGGCTTCGCGTTTTTGCTGCGCCACTTCGCCCAGCTTGCGGTCGCGATACGCCTGCCAGGCCTGGATCGTCTTCCAGTATGCCTGTTCCACCCACGCACCGGTGCGCTCGGCCATGCCGAGCCAGGACACGCCGGTGAAGAGGCTGAATCCCACGGCCATCAGCAGCAGCAAAATCAGCGAGCCGCCGGTGAATCCCAGCAGCGCGCCCGCCGCAGTGCCCACGCCTGCACCCAGCACGCCGCCGTGGGCATCGGGCAGCGCCACATCCCAATGCCAGGTACGCAGCCACTCGATGCCGGTGCTGGCCAGCAGCAGTAGGGCGAACCCGCCCAGCTTCAGCCAGCGTTGCCGTCCCCCCGCCAGCGGGCTTTCGTTCAGATGGCGGAAGGTGTGGATGACGTAGGCCAGCGCCAGCGCCACCCACCACCAGGCCGACACGCCAAACAGCATCAACAGCAAATCGGATAGCCAGGCGCCGCTCTTGCCACCCAGGTTGTGTACCGCCGCGCTGTCGCCCGTGGTGCTGAAGCCCGGATCGGCGCCGTCGTGGGTAAGCAGTATCGCAGCCAGCAGCAGCGCAGCAAACCCCACCAGCAGCGCGCGCGCTTCGCGCAACAGGCGTTGCATGCGGGGCGGCAGGGGCGGAGACGAACGGGGAGCGGGGCGCGCCATGAAAACGGTCAGCAGGAACTTATCGGGCGGAAAGGCTTCCGATTATACCGGGCGGGCGGCATGGAAATGCCGTCGGCATAATTGGTTAGAATAGTTCGCTTTCCCCACAACCCGAGTACAGACCATGAGCACCGCACACCATAAACTCATCATCCTCGGCACCGGCCCCGCCGGCTATTCCGCTGCCGTGTATGCCGCACGCGCCAATCTCTCGCCGGTCATCATCACCGGCCTGCAGCAGGGCGGTCAGCTGATGACCACCACCGATGTCGACAACTGGCCGGCCGACGTCGACGGCGTGCAGGGCCCCGAGTTGATGGACCGCTTCCAGCGCCACGCCGAACGCTTCAAGACCGAAATCATCTTCGACCAGATCCACACCGCCAAGCTGACCGAGAAGCCCTTCACCCTGATCGGCGATTCCGGCACCTACACCTGCGATGCGCTGATCATCGCCACCGGCGCCTCGGCCATGTACCTTGGTCTGCCGTCCGAGCAGGCCTTCATGGGCAAGGGGGTGTCGGGCTGCGCCACCTGCGACGGCTTCTTCTACAAGAACCAGGACGTCGCCGTCGTCGGCGGCGGCAACACCGCAGTCGAGGAAGCGCTGTATCTCGCCAACATCGCGCGTCATGTCACTCTGGTGCACCGCCGCGACACCTTCAAATCGGAAAAGATCCTCATCGACCACCTGATGGACAAGGTCAAGGAAGGCAAGATCAGCCTCGCCCTCGACAGCACGCTGGACGAGGTGCTGGGCGACAAGACCGGCGTCACCGGCATGCGCATCAAGAGCACCAAGGACGGCTCGACCAAAGACATCGCGCTGACCGGCATCTTCATCGCCATCGGCCACAAGCCGAACACCGGCATCTTCGAAGGCCAGCTCGAACTGGAAGGTGGCTACATCGTCACCCGCTCGGGCCGCAATGGCAACGCCACCGCGACCAGCATCGACGGCGTGTTCGCCGCCGGCGACGTACAGGACCACATCTACAAGCAGGCCGTCACCAGCGCCGGCACCGGCTGCATGGCCGCACTCGATGCCGAACGCTATCTGGACGCGCTTGGTAAGGCGTAAGCGGTTGATGCCACATGAAGCGCGCCAGCGGCAGTACGCTTGCTCCCGCCACGTTCGAGGCGCTGGCACGCGTGCGCCGTACGCTGCGCGAACAGGCCACCGCGCCAGCCATATCGCAACCGGCTCCTAAAAAACCCAAGCCCGCGGAGGACGGCGCGATGCTGTTTCGCCGGGCCGTCGCCGACGCCACACCCCTCCCCCCGTCCAATCGCGCGGGGCGCACGCATCCGCGCCCCAAGCCTGTTGCCCGTCAACGCCTGCGCGACGAGCAACAGGTCATGGTCGACGCCCTTGCCGACCCGTGGGATTACGAAGCAGCCGTCTCCACCGGTGAGGAACTGTTTTTTTCACGTCCCGGCGTGCCCACCGCCGCAGTGAGAAAACTGCGGCGCGGCAGCTGGGTCATCAAGGGCGAACTCGACCTGCACGGGCACACCGGCGACGAGGCACGGGTAGCGCTGGCCGCTTTCCTCAACCGCTGCATGCTCGAAGACCGGCGCTGCGTGCGCATCATCCACGGCAAGGGCCACGGCTCGAAAAACCGCCTGCCGGTACTGAAAAACAAGGTGCGCCACTGGCTGATACAACGCGAAGATGTGCTCGCGTTCTGCCAGGCCCGCAGCGTCGACGGCGGTGCCGGCGCCGTTATCGTGCTGCTCAAATCCTCGTCCCGTCAACAAAAACAGAAAGGCACAGCATGAGCGAACCCGTCATCACCGACTTCGAACTACCATCCACCGGCAACACCACGTTCAAGCTGTCCGAGCATCGGGGCAGGAACGTCGTCGTCTTTTTCTACCCCAAGGACAATACTCCCGGCTGTACTCTTGAAGGCCAGGAATTTCGTGATTTGTACACCGACTTCGGCAAGGCCGGCACGACCGTCGTCGGCGTCTCGCGCGACAGCCTCAAGTCGCATGAAGGCTTCAAGGCCGCACACAGCTTTCCTTTTGAACTACTGGCCGACACCGAAGAAAAGGCTTGCGAACTATTCAAGGTGATGAAGTTGAAGAACATGTACGGCAAGCAGGTGCGCGGGGTAGAGCGCAGCACCTTCGTGTTCGATGTGAACGGGAAGCTGGTGAAAAGCTGGCGCGGGCTGAAGGCGCCGGGACATGCGGCGGAGGTGCTGGGATTTGTGCAAACGCTTTGAGCGAACGACGCCCTGAGCTTGTCGAAAGGCCTGTGCGTTGTAATGAGGCGCTCACAGAACGATTAACCGTTGGCCTGGGTAGGCCGGCCAACGGTCAGTGGTTCGCAAAATCCTTTACTGCTGTTGACAGCTGACAACCCTTCGACAAGCTCGGGGGTTCCTGGCAGAAATGGTGGATACTATTTTTTGACTTTCTCGGGGCCAACCGACAATTCATCTTTCAATTTGTCGATACTGGCCTTGCCAAAGCCTTTTACATTATCCAGCTCATCCAGATGCTTGAAATTGCCGTTGGCTTCGCGGTACATGATGATTGCCTTGGCTTTCGCAGGCCCCAGCCCCTTGACCACTTCGAGTTCCGACTGCGTAGCAGTATTGATATTCACTGCCGCGAAAGCCGGAAGCACCATCAATCCCAGCAACACCAGCAGACCCTTATGCAGCTTGTTCATACTTCCTCCTTTAAAGGTTATTAACCGTGAACACATGCTCACGCAGCTAACATACCTCCAGACGGAAAAATGGGCTATACAACTAAAGTTGTAGATGAACGCCAACCGCATGATTTAATTAGGAAAATATTTTCAGCCCAAGCGGACGGGCAAAAAGGTTCTTCGTGGATATTGGGGGGAGAGTAGGTTGACGAGATCCGAAATACCTGCGCGGTATTCTCGCCTCAGCCATCTTCCCAATGAACACCATCCTCGAAGGCGTGAACAACCACACCAAGGTCATCAAGCGTATAGCCTACGGCTTCCGCGACTCAGCCAACGTCTTCCTCAAAATCAAGGACGCCTTCCCCGGGAAAGCGCGAATTCCATCGAGTAGGGGACGGGGTTACCCCCGTCGCCCTCTCACACCACCGGACGTGCGGTTCCGCATCCGGCGGTTCATTGATTGCACTGGAGTCGTCGCATCGTATCGAGCAGCAACACCAGACCTAAACGATCAAAGAAGGACTTCGGGAAAGCCTGGTTCATGTGGCTTGCGCCACTGTTCCACCACGGCCCACGCTGGTTGAACGCCGAGCGAACTGCCCGCTCCTCCGTCAGCCCCGCCTTCATCAAGTTCTTGGCGCGAGTATAAGGACGTTTCCACTGCCGCCACAGGATGCAGCGCAGTTTCCGCCTGATCCAGCCATCGAGTTCTTCCAGCGCCTGCTTGGTTTCGGCCAGCTTGAAATAGGCCATCCAGCCACGCAGGATCGGGTTGAGTTCAGCAATGACTTTCGTCAGGCTGCGCCCTTGCGCACCTTTGAGCACTTCGCGGATTTTGTCTTCCAACCGTTGCAGGCTGGTCGGCGCAATCCGCAGCCTCGGGGCCTTGTGCCACGTCAAACTATAGCCCAGAAACTTCCTCTCCTACGGCCGCGCGACCGCGCTCTTGGCCGTATTGACCGTGAGCTTGAGCGTGTCCGCCAGAAACCGGGTGATACTCGCCATGACCCGCTCTCCGGCCTCTTTGCTCTTGACGTAGATGTTGCAGTCATCGGCATAGCGGCAGAAGGCATGGCCCCGGCGTTCCAGTTCCCGATCCAGTTCCGTCAACAGGATGTTCGATAGCAGCGGACTCAGGGGCCCGCCTTGCGGCGTGCCTGTCGTCCGTTGGGAGACGATCCCCTCTGCCATCATGCCTGCTTCCAGATACCGGCGAATGAGGCGCAGTACTCGCCCGTCATCGATCTTCGTCGAGAGTTTCTCCATCAGCAGGTCGTGATTGACGCGGTCGAAGAATTTCTCCAGGTCCATATCCACCACGACCCGACGACCTTCGGCAACATATTGCTTTGCTGCCTCGACCGCCTGATGGGCGTTCCTCCCCGGTCGAAAGCCGTAGCTCGATTCGGAGAATTCCGCCTCGAAGATCGGCGAGAGCACTTGATGCAACGCTTGCTGGATCAACCGATCCGTCAGCGTCGGGATGCCGAGCGTCCTCACCCCGCCTTGCGGCTTGGGTATATCGACCCGGCGCACTGGTAGGGGCATGTACTCCCCGGCCAGTAACTTGGCCTTGATCGTTGGCCAGTGTTGCTTGAGATGCTCTTTGAACTCAGCGATACCAATGCCATCGACTCCGGCCGCGCCTTTGTTCTTGAGCACTCGATCATAGGCAAGCCATAGGTTGCCGCGTTCGCACACGGCGTCCATCAGCCCGCCTTCCTGCTCCTTCTCCGCTTTCGTCCGCTTGCGGGTCGTCACGTCAGTCTCGGCACCGTGCAAAGTCCCTTCGGGGTTCTGCCCCGATTCTTCTTCACAGGTATCCGCTTGCCGCGAATCTTCTGCCTTCATCGACTGTCCGTGTGTTCCCGCCGCCTACTTGCGGCTTTCAGTGTTCGGCCCTTCGCCCCTTGCCGGCAGCTACTATGGCCTCTGCTGACTTCTGGCAGTTCATCCCGGCACCTCTCGATGCCAGTAGCACAAGGCAAACTGAATCGCCCCGGGTTCTGTGGAGGCTGATTGGTTTAAGTTAAGTTGCTTCCACGGTGTTATCGGCAAGTTGCCGATAGTAGTTTGCCTCAGCCTCGGCCGGAGGGATATAGCCGAGGGATTCGAGTAGCCGGT
>NZ_JANJXQ010000234.1 GCF_024708915.1 Thiobacillus sp. | reverse complement strand
GAGGCTGTCGTCGTCGTGCACGATGTCGTCGGGGCGCAGGAGCACGTCGACGTGGCAGCTGCGCACGCATGAGTCGCAGCCCTCGGCGCCGCACTCGACCGGGATGTGGCCGTTCAGCACGCCGAGCTCGATCTCGACCTGATGGTCGTTGATGACCTCGCCGTTGAGCAGCGTCCCCTGGCCGACGAAGTCGGCGACGAAGCGGTTGGCCGGCTCGTGGTAGAGGTTGTACGGCGTGTCCCACTGCTGGATGCGGCCCTCGTGCATGACGCCCACCCAGTCGGCGAGCGCGAACGCCTCGTGCTGGTCGTGGGTGACGATGAGCGCGGTGGTCGCCTCGCGCTTCAGGATGTCGCGTACTTCGATCGAGAGCCGCTCGCGCAGCTCGACGTCGAGGTTGGAGAAGGGTTCGTCCATCAGGATCAGGCGCGGCCGCGGCGCCAGCGCCCGGGCGAGCGCGACGCGCTGCTGCTGGCCGCCGGAGAGCTGGTGCGGGTACTGCCCGGCATGGGCGGTCAGGCCGACCAGTTCCAGGAGCTCGGCGATGCGCGCGTCCTTTCCCGCCTTCGATTCGCCGCGCAGGCCGAAGCCGACGTTGTCCGCCACGGTGAGGTGCGGGAACAGCGCGTAGTCCTGGAACACCATGCCGACGCGGCGCTTCTCCGCCGGCAGCATCCAGCCCGGGCGGCTGACGACCTCGCCGCCGATGCGGATCTCGCCCGCCTGGATCGTCTCGAAGCCGGAGATGCAGCGCAGCGCGGTCGTCTTGCCGCAGCCCGAGGGACCGAGCAGGCAGCCGATCGCGCCCTCCGGGAGGGTGAAGGACAGGTCGGCGATGATTTGCCGCTTGCCGTACGACTGCGAGACCGAGTCGAGGATCAGTTCAGCCATGGGGATTCAGTGCTGCGAGTGCGTGCCGCGCCACGTCAGGAGGATGATGGGAATGATACCGGCGATGACGATCGCGAGCGATGGCAGCGCGGCGCGCTCCCATTCGCCTTCCGAGGTCATCTCGAATACCCGCACCGCCAGCGTGTCCCAGCCGAACGGGCGGGTCATCAGGGTAATCGGCATTTCCTTCATGATGTCGACGAAAGCCAGTGTCCCGGCGGTCAGTAGGCTGGCGCGCAGCATGGGAAGGTGGATGCGGGTGAGCAGGCCTGCCGTGCCGGTGCCCAGGTTGCGTGCGGCTTCGTCGACGTTGCGGGTGATGCGGTGCAGGCCGCTGTCGATGGGGCCGAAGCCGACCGCGAGAAAGCGCACCAGGTAGGCCAGCAGCATCACCAAGAGCGTGCCCTTGAGGATTTCGCTGCCGTCGAAGCCGAACCAGGCGCGGCCGGTGTCGATCAGCCAGTTGTCCAGCGCCGCCACCGGAATGAACAGGCCCACCGCCAGCACCGCGCCGGGGAAGGCATAGCCGAGGGTGGCGAGGCGCTGCGTCCACATCATCGCCGGGCCGGGGCGCTGGCGTCCGGCATAGGCGAGCAGCAAGGCCACGGCCACCACCATCAGCGCGCCGATGCCGGCCAGCAGCACCGAATGCCAGGCAAATGCCCAGTAGCGGCTGTCGAGATCGTCGGCGATGACGTCGCGCGACCACAGCGCCAGTTGCGTGATCGGAATGAGAAAAGCTGCTGCCAGCACCGCGCCGGCATACAGCAGGGCCAGACCGGCCAGCACCGGCGGCAGCTTGATGCGTCGCGAAGCGGCGCTGCGGCCCACTGCGCCGTAGCGCATCCGGGTGCGCGAGCGCTGCTCGAACACCACCGCGACCAGCACGAACAGGATCAGGATCGAGGCCAGCTGCGCCGCTGCCGGCAGCGAAAACAGGCTGTACCAGGCCTTGTAGATGGCGGTGGTGAAGGTGTCGTAGTTGAAGATCGCCATGGTGCCGAAATCGGCCAGGGTTTCCATCAGCGCCAGCATCATCCCGGCGGCGATCCACGGCCGCGCCATCGGCAGCGCCACCCGGAAGAAACCCTGGATGCGGGAGAGTCCGAGCGACTGCGCGGCTTCCAGCGCGATCGCACCCTGGGTGGCGAAGGCATTTTTCGCAATCAGATAAACATAGGGATAGAGCGCCAGCGACATCACCAGGATGACGCCGCCGCGCGAGCGGATCTCGGGCAGGCCGGTGATGCCCCAGCTGTCGCGCAGCCAGGTTTGCAAGGGGCCGGTAAAGTCCAGCAGTCCGATCGCGACGAAGGCGGTGACGTAGGCGGGTAGCGCCAGCGGCAGCAGCAGCGCCCAGTCGAACAGGCGGCGGCCGGGAAATTCGCACATCGCCGTGAGCCAGGCCAGCGACACGCCCAGCACGCCGACGCCGATCGCTACCCCGAGCACCAGCCACAGCGTGTTGCCCACCAGTTCGGGCAGCACGAATTCGGTCAGGTGGGCGAGGATGTCGCCCTCGATCTGGGCGAACGAGGAGAAGGTGACCGCCACCGGCACCAGCACCAGCGCGGCGACCGCCAGGGCGAACAGCATCCAGCCGCCGCTGCGGGGGCGGGCGTCGGGCAAAACAAAAACGCCCGCTGAGGGCGCTTTTGCTGGAACTGCAACAGAGTCGGACAAGATGGATGCTTATTTGTAGCCGGCGCGATCCATCAATTTTACGGCCTTGGTCTGCAGGCTGCCAGCCTCTTTTACGTTGATCAGGTTCTGCTTGAAGCCGCCCCAGGCTGCGACCGTCTTGTCGGGCGACACGTTCGGGTTGACCGGGTATTCCAGGTTGACGTCGGCGAACAGGTTCTGCGCCTTGCCGGATGACAGCCATTCGATCAGCTTCTGCGCGCCGGCCGGGTTCTTGGCGTGACGTGTGACCCCGGCGCCGGAGATGTTGACGTGCACGCCGGCCGCCTTGTTTTTCAGGTTCTGGTTGGGCCAGAAAATCGCCAGCGGCAGGTTGGGGCTCTTCTCCATCAGGCGGCCGAAGTAATAGGTGTTGACCAGCGCGACGTCGCACTGGCCGGCGGCCACCGCTTCCATCGCCTTGGTGTCGTCGGGGAAGGGTGCGGTCGCCAGGTTGCCGACCCAGCCGTGCACCATGTCCTCGGTTTTGCCTTCGCCGTATTCGGTGATCATCATCGCCACCAGGCTCTGGTTGTAGACCTTTTTCGAGGTGCGCAGACAGAGGCGGCCTTTCCATTTCGGGTTGGCCAGGTCTTCGTAGGTCGACAGCTCGGCCGGTTTCACCTTGCCGGTGTTGTACACGATGGTGCGGGCGCGTACCGACAGGCCGAACCACTCGTTGTCGGGATCGCGCAGATGGGCCGGCACGTTGGCTTGCAGGGTTTTCGACTGGATCGGACGCAGCAGGCCCTCTTCGGACGCCTGCCACAGGTTGCCGGCGTCGACCGTCAGCAGCATATCGGCCGGGGTGTTCCTGCCCTCGGCTTTCAGCCGCGCCATCAGCGGCCCTTCCTTGTCGGTGATGAACTTGATTTGTACGCCGGTATCGCGGGTATAGGCGTCGAACAAGGGTTTGATGAGCTGCTCGTTACGCGCGGAATACACCACGACTTCCTCGGCCAGTGCAGGCAGGGCGATGGCGGAGAATGCCAGGGTGGCAAGCAGCCGGGTCAGGATCGGTTTCATCGCGGATTTCTTCTCGGTTGGGTCGATGTTCGCAATCGTACTCAAAATGAGAACGGTTATCAATACATGAATGGGTATAAAAATCCGCTGCGGCTCAACTGCGTTCGAACTGGAGCAGGAAGCGCAGTTCGCCTTCGAACAGGGTGTCCAGCCGGATTTTGCCGGGCCGTTCGTCGGAATGCAGCCCGGGCTGCGGCGCAGGGCTGACGTCGATCAGCCGGAGCGACTCGGCGGGATAGTCGACGTCGAGCGTCACCCGCATGGGGTAATAGCCGTCGAGGAATTTGCGCATGTAGGGTCCGCTGAACAGACTGAAATAGCCGTTTCCGGTGTTGCGCAGGGCACGGATCTGCGCAGACAGGCACAGCCTGGCGCCGGGTTCGACATTGCGCAGCTGTACGCTGGCGCCTTCGACCCGGGCGTGACCGATGCCGCTGGCGAGGTCGATTTCGAGATCGCGCACGTAGCCCTCGCGGAAGGTGATCTGCAGCAGCGGCACGGCGTCCAGCCGGTCGTGGCATTGATGCAGCCCGACCCAGCCGGTAGCCAGGCTGTCGGCATCGATGCGGATGCGATTCTGGTGATGATGGAGGGGTTTGGCAGGCGGCGTTTCGAGGAAATGCAGCTGTCCCTCGTTGACGGCGTCCGCGCTTTCCAGGCTGAGATCGGTTGCCGCATGCGCATAATGCATCAACAGGACCGCCGCCAGCACGCCGTGCCGGAGCGCACCCGGGCAGCGCTTATTGCTGCGCGGCAATCGCGGGCGAAACATCGCCGGCCGGGCCGACGCGGCGGGCGCCGTCGAAGCGTTCGCGCCAGTAACGGTCGCCGAGGCTGGAGACCATGACTGCCCCGGTGCGGCTGCTCGCGGCGTGCACAAAACGGTCTTCGCCCAGGTAAATGCCAACATGTGAGAATGCGCGGTTGAGGGTGTTGAAGAAGACCAGATCGCCGGGCTGGAGTTCGGCCAGCGCGAGCGGCTGAGTCGCTTCGCTGATCGCGCGGCTGTCGCGCGGGAGCTGGATGCCGGTCGTCTGACTGAATACGTGGCCGACGAAACCGCTGCAATCGAGTCCGCTGCCAGGCGCGCTGCCGCCCAATCGATAGGGGCTGCCTACCAGGCTGACGGCATACATGTGAATATCGTCTTGCGTTGCCGCAAATGCGCGGGATGTCGACAGCAAGGCTAGCAGGAACAGCAGTACAGACTTCATCGAATGACAATCTGCTCTATAGTAATTGAAGGCGAATTACGGCTATGCGTAGCGAATCTTGACTCGAGGACAGCACCATGAATGACGCGCAAACCCCAGTTCCAAGCCAGACCAGTATCCCCGACAATACGCAACTCATGCAATTGCACGACGAGGCCGCAGCAGCCGTGTCCACGCCCGATCTGCGCGAACGCGTGCGCGAATTGACGGCGCGCGTCCTGCATGAACGCCGCATGGCACTGGGCGATCTGCGTGAGATCGTCACCGCGATTGCCTCCGGCGTGGGCAGCGGCCTGACGTCGCGCGGCGGTGAAATGAAAGATGGGCTCAAGCAGGCGATGGCCGGCCTGGACGAGGCCGTCGGCAGCGCAGCGCAGGCGGCATCCTACACCCTGCGCGAAGCGGCCACCCAGGGTCAGGCCTTCAGGGACAACGAACTCAAGGCCAGCCTTGAGCAGCTCCGCGACCTGGAGGGGCAGATTGTCGAGGCCCTGAAGCAGGCCGCCAGCCAGTCGGGCGGCAAGCTGAAGGAAGAACTCGGCTACCTAAGTGATCACCTGAAGATCAGCGGCACCCGTACCGGCGAGCAGGTACTCGAATCGCTCCAGCAGATGGCGAGCGGCGTGAAAGCCAGCAGCACGGCGGGACGCACCGGGCTGAGCGAGTCGGCCAGCACGGCCACCGAGCGCCTGTCGCAGGTGGCGAGCGGCATCCTGGCGGCGTTATCCGAATCGCTCAAGCGGCAGAGCGAGCGCCTGCGTTCCTGACGACACGCTACCCAGCAGCGGGAAGCGCGCCCATAGTGCCCCCCTGCGGCTGTAGCGGAGTCATTGTCGCTTTAGCGGCTTACGAATCCGGCGTGCCCCTTGCGGGTACAGCGGAGTCGTTGTCGCTTTAGCGGCTTACGAATCCGGCGTGCCCCTTGCGGGTACACTCTCGGCATTACCTATTCCAACAACCAACGATGCTCTGGGAAACCATCTCGGTCGTGCGCGACCTGCCGCGATTGCATGAAATCGCCTCGGTGATGATTCGCTATGGCTGGGGCGATCTGGTGCGCCTGCTGGGTATCAGCGGCGTTCTGGAACGCGCCGGACGGGTGCTGCACTGGCACAGCACCAGCGAAATCAACCAGCTCGATGCGCCCGTGCGCATCCGCCGCGCGCTGGAAGAACTCGGCCCCACCTTCGTCAAACTCGGGCAACTGCTGGCGACCCGGGTGGACATGTTTCCGCCGCACTGGATTGCCGAATTCGAGAAACTGCATAGCCA
>NZ_JANJXQ010000216.1 GCF_024708915.1 Thiobacillus sp. | reverse complement strand
CAACTGCCTAGGCATCCAGCGGCCGGCCATCGGGCTGAATGCCACCTTCAGCCAGGGCGCCACCCTGGCCGGCGACCTCGCGCTGGTGTCGCAGTCCGGCGCGCTGTGCACGGCCATGCTGGACTGGGCGGAAACCAACGGCATCGGCTTTTCCAGCGTGATCTCCACCGGCGCGTCGGCCGACCTGGATTTCGGTGAAATCCTCGACTACCTGGCCACCGACACGCAGACCCGCGGCATCCTGCTCTACATCGAAGGCATCCGCGACGCGCGCCGTTTCATGAGCGCGCTGCGTGCGACGGCCCGCTTCAAGCCCGTCGTCATGGTCAAGGTGGGGCGTCACGCGACAGGGGCAAAGGCAGCGCAGTCGCATACCGGCGCGCTGGTGGGATCGGACGCGGTGTTCGATGCCCTGGTGCGGCGCGCCGGGGTGGTGCGGGTCAACACCATCCTGCAGCTGTTCGCCTCGGCGCGCGCGCTGTCCAGCCATATCCGGCCCAGCGGTAACCGTCTTGCCATCGTCACCAACGGCGGCGGTCCTGGCGTCATGGCGACCGATCTCGCGGTGGATCTGGGGGTGCGCATGGCGGAGCTGTCGCCGGCGACGCTCGATGCGCTCGACGCCGTGCTGCCGGCCAACTGGTCGCATGGCAATCCGCTCGACATCATCGGCGACGCCGCCGCCGGGCGTTACCGCGCGGCGGTGGACGCCTGCCTCGCCGACGACAACGTCGACGGCGTGCTGGTGATGCTGACGCCGCAGGCGATGACCCGGCCGACCGAGGTGGCCGAGGCGGTGGTGGAGGCGGCGAAGACCTCGCACAAGCCGGTGCTGACCTGCTGGATGGGCGAGGCGCAGGTGCATGCGGGACGGCGCCTGTTCAAGCAGGCCGGCATTCCGTACTTCACCACGCCGGAACCGGCCGTCGAAGTGTTCTCTTTCCTCTCGGCCTTTTACGAGAACCAGCGCCAGTTGATGCAGACGCCGGGGCCGCTGTCGCAGCAGACCGAGCCGGATGCGGAAGGCGCCCGCCTGATCGTCGAAAGCGCGCTGGCGCACGGCCGGCATCTGCTCAACGAGGTGGAATCGAAGGCGCTGCTGGCGGCTTTCCGCATCCCGATCGCGCCGACGCTGATCGCGCGCAGCCCGATGGAGGCCATGCTGATGGCGCAGCAGATCGGCTTTCCGGTGGTGCTGAAAATCAATTCGCCGGACATCACCCACAAGTCCGACGTCAACGGCGTGCGGCTGAGCCTGTCCAGCGGCCAGGCGGTGCGTTCCGCTTTCGGCGAGATGCTGGCCGATGTGAAGCGTATCCGTCCCGACGCCACCCTGGACGGCATCGTCGTCGAGCCCATGGTGAAACGGCCGCACGCCCGCGAAGTGCTGCTGGGGATGACCTCGGACCCGGTGCTGGGGCCGGTGATCGTATTCGGCGCCGGCGGCGTCGACGTCGAAGTCCTGCAGGATCGCGCGGTGACCCTGCCGCCGCTGAACCGTTATCTGGCGCACGACCTGATCCGGCGCACCCGCGTCGCCACCCTGCTGGGCGCGTTCCGCAACCGTCCGCCGGTCGACATGGAGGTGCTGGAGAACGTGCTGCTGCGGCTGTCGGAAATGGTCTGCGAATTGCCCTGGCTGGCCGAACTGGACATCAATCCGCTGCTGGTCGACGAACACGGCGCGCTGGCGCTGGATGCCCGCATCGTCATCGCCCCTCGCGTGCCGATGGCCGACCGCTACGGCCACATGGCGATCCACCCTTACCCGGCGCATCTGCTGACGCACTGGCAGTTGCCCAGCGGCAACGACGTCGTCATTCGACCGATCCGCCCGGAAGATGCCGAGCTGACGCAGAAGTTCGTGCGCAGCCTGTCCGAGGAAACCAAGTATTTCCGCTTCATGGACGCGGTGAGCGAGCTGTCCCCCACCATGCTGGCGCGTCTCACCCAGATCGACTACACGCGGGAGATGGCGCTGCTGGCGCTGGCGGAAATCGACGGCGGGGAGGTGGAACTGGGCGTGGCGCGCTATGCCATCAACCCGGACGGCGAGTCCTGCGAATTCGCCCTGGTGGTCGACGACGCGTGGCAGAAGCAGGGGATCGGCCACAAGCTCATGGATGTGCTGATGGACGTGGCGCGCGGTATGGGGCTGAAGACGATGGAGGGCGAGGTGCTGAAAACCAACCGCCCGATGCTGAAACTGGCGGCAGGCCTGGGCTTCCGTAGCGAGCCGCACCCGGAAGACGATACGCTGCAAAGGGTTTCGCGCGCACTGTAAGCGGCGATGCGGGCGCGGTTTGCCGCTTACAGGGCGCCGTCCCTGTGCGGCGGCCTGCTTGCCGCGTCAATGCGGCGGCGGATGCTGGCGGGTGCAGGTCCGGTTGCGCCCGGCCTTCTTGGCCGCGTAGAGCGCCTGGTCGGCGGTGCTGACCAGTGAATCGCTATCCACGGTGCCGGCTTCGCGGGCGGCCACGCCGATGCTGGCGGTGATGGTTTTTGCCGTCTGCCCGATGGTGACTCTTTTGGCTTCCAGGGTGGCGCGCAGGCGTTCGGCCGACAGCAGCGCGGCCTTGAGGTCGGTATTGGGGCAAATGACCAGGAACTCCTCGCCGCCGATCCGGCAGACGCTGTCCCCCCGGCGTGCCGACATGCGCAGGGTGTCGGCCGCTTCGCGCAGGACGCTGTCGCCCGCGGCGTGGCCGTAGGTGTCGTTGATGTGCTTGAAGTGGTCGATATCGATCACCATCACCGCAAGCGGCGCACCGGAGCGCGAAGCGGCGTTCCACGCCTGTTCGAGCTGATCCATCGCCGAACGGCGGTTGGGCAGCCCGGTCAGCAGGTCGGTCAGCGCGGCATTCGCCAGCCGCCGGTTGGCCACGGCCAGCTCGGCGGCGATCTGGCGCAGCTGCGTGCGGTCCTTTTCCCAGGCGTTTTGCAATCGCACCAGGCGCTGCGCAGCGTTCAGCCGTGTACGCAGCCCCTTGGCGCTGATGGTGCTGGGGGCGTAGCCATCCGCGTCGACTTCGTAGGCGCGTGTCAGCTGCGCTTCGCCGTGATCGTCGGCCATCAGCAGAATATGCATGCGGCGGCCTTCTTCGGTCGCGCGCAAGGCCTGGCACAATTCCGGGCCGTCGAGCTGCGGCAGGTTGTAGTGCGCGATGATGACCTGCGGGAGCACTTCCATCGCCAGCGCCAGTGCAGTGTTGCCGTTGTCCGCCGGATAGACGATGTGGCCGCTGTCCTCGACCAGCAGCGCCATGATTTTGCGGCGGCTGAAGGCATTGCCGTCTGCCACCACGATGCGCAGCGGCGCCTCGTCTTCCGTGGCCTCCGCGTGACCATGGCTGATTTCGGCAAAGGGCGGCAGGATCGTCGTCGGAATCTTCAGCAGCGCGCCCCAGTCGTGCCAACTGGCGATCACGTCGTCGATGAAGTCTCCGGCAGCTTCCTGCGGGATGTCGAGTTCGGCCGCCAGCGCCATCCATTCCCGCGCCAGTTTCGGGCGCTCGGCGGCATCCGCCAATCCGAGGTTGGCGAGCAGGTGCGACAGCCGCAGCATCAGCGTCAGGCTGCTGGTCCGCGAGTCGCGGGGAAAACAGGGACGATCCGGGTTCTCGTAATGGGCGAGCGGCTCGGTGAAGACTTTGGGGATGCCCCAATCGGTCAGCATCACGATGCCCAGTTCGCTATGGTCGGTTTCCAGGCGGGCGCGTTCCTGGGCAATGATCGGCTGCGCGGGGTCGGCATGATGCGCCGTCAGGACCGCGTTGTAGTCGTCGGGGTAGGCGGTTGCCAGCGCCAGCTGCCCCACCTGGGCCAGCAAGCCGCAGACGAACAGCTCGTCGGCTGCGCCTACCGGCATCCGCGCGCCCAGCGCCTGCATGGTCAGCCCCATCAGCAGCGAATGCGCCCAGTATCCCTGGTAGTCGAATGCTTCGCACGCGCCGGCGCGATACTGGTCCAGCAGCGAAAACCCCAGCGCAAGCTGGCGCACCGTCGCCATGCCCTGGCGTACCACGGCTTCCTGCACCGATACCACCGGGCGCGCGCCGTGCGAAGCGGCGTTCGCCAGCTTGATCAGCCGTCCGGACAGTGCGGGGTCGGTCTGCACCACCCGGGCGATTTCGCTCAGGGTTGCGTTCTCGCGCCGGGATAACTCAAGCACGGCCAGCGCAACCCCCCGTGGACTGGGCAACTGGCCGCTGATTTTGAGTTGTTCAACCTGTGTCATATCAACCTGTTTTCGGTGAAGCGAATGGATGCTGTTGCGGGTCGGCAAATCCCGGCCTGAATGCATTGCGGCTGCCATCCGCGCGGCGGCATCTTCAGGCTGAATGGGTGCCGGGCTATCAATGGCCGTGTGGGGGCGGCCGGCATGCAGCGAGGCCTTGAGGCGCCGCTGTCGTATTTTCAGCAGTGTTATCGACAGGATTTCGACAAAATGAAGCCCGCTGCGCGAAGTCCGCGCGCCGGCGGGCGGCGGTCAGGCGGCGCCGAGCTTTTGATCCAGGCAGCGCAGATACGCCGCCGAATCGAACGCCGTCCGGTTGCGCTGGACCTGCCAGATCATTTCCGCGAGGCAGTCCATGAGGTCATGCTGGGCGTCCATTTCGTTGCCGCAGCGCTTGAGCAGTTGCTGGTAGCGTTCGCGGATGCCCGGCGGCTGGTCGACCGAGAGCTGCTCGCTGATCGCCAGGTGCATGGAAAGATGCAGGAAGGGATTGGTTTCGCCGGATTCGGGCAGGTAATCCCGCACCTTGTAGCGATCCGGCTGATCGAGCAGGGCGTGGTATTCGGGGTGCGCCAGCACGGCATCGAGCGCCGGCTGCTCCGCGCCTGCCAGCGGCTGTCCGGCGCGGTATTTCGCCCACACGTCGAAGAAGAACTGGCGCACCTGGTCGCGGCTGGGATTAAACATCAAGTCGTCTTGGGCATTACGTTTGCCCCCTCTCCCGCGTGCGGGAGAGGGTTGGGGAGAGGGCGGTTTTGGCGCTGCGTTTTTTCATTCCCTCGGCTGCAGGCCAGGTCTTGTCCTTGTACTCGCACAGATCCGCAATGAGGCATGCGGGGCATTTCGGCTTTCTGGCCTGGCACACGTAGCGGCCGTGCAGGATCAGCCAGTGGTGGGCGTCGATGCGGAATTCGGCGGGGATGGTCTTGAGCAGCTTTTTTTCCACCTCCAGCACGGTCTTGCCGGGCGCCAGGCCGGTGCGGTTGGCGACGCGGAAGATGTGGGTGTCGACCGCCATGGTCGGCTGGCCGAATGCGGTGTTCAGAATTACGTTGGCGGTTTTGCGTCCCACGCCGGGCAGCGCTTCGAGCGCGGCGCGCTCGGCGGGGACCCGGCTGCCGTGCTGCTCGACCAGCATCCGGCAGGCGGCGATGAGATGCCGGGCCTTGCTCTTGTAGAGGCCGATGCTCTTGATGGTGTCCGCCAAACCCGCCTCGCCCAGCGCGTAGATGGCTTCGGGGGTGTTGGCCACCGGAAACAGTCTGCGCGTCGCCAGGTTCACCCCCTTGTCGGTGGCCTGCGCCGAGAGCACCACCGCCACCAGCAGTTCGAATGGCGTGGCGTATTCAAGCTCGGTGGTGGGATGTGGATTGGCCGCGCGCAGACGGCTGAAGATTTCGCGGCGTTTGGCTGGATTCATGGCGAGCTTGGCATGCGGCGCGTCACTGCGTATCGAGCGATTTTTTCAATGCCTGTTTTTCGGCTTGCCGCTTGGCGCCGGCCGATTTTTCGTGTTCGCCGGCGCGGCGCTGGATCGCCAGCGCGACATAGGGGTTGCGCGGCTTGGGAACGCGCTTTTTCAGTGGCGGCTTCATGCCGCAACCGGCACGGCCGCGCGGGCGCGCTGTTCGGCACGCGCCTTGTTCCAGTTGTTCGCGGCGATCAGCAGCCCCAGCGCGATGAAGGCGCCGGGCGGCAGGATCGCCAGCAGAAAGCCCTTGTAGCCGGGCAGCAGGTGCAGCACGAATTGTTTGGCCTCCTCGCCGAACACCAGGTCGATGCCGGACAGCAGCGTGCCCTGCCCGGCGAGTTCGCGGATCGCGCCCAGCACCACCAGCACCAGCGTCAGGCCCAGGCCCATCGCAATCGCATCGACCACGCTGTGCAGCGGGCGATTCTTGGCGGCAAACGCGTCGGCGCGCGCCAGCACGATGCAGTTGGTGGTGATCAGCGGGATGAAGATCCCCAGCACCAGATACAGCGGGTGCACGAAGGCGTTCATCGTCAGATCGATCACCGTGACCAGCGCGGCGATGATGAGCACGAACACGGGAATGCGGATTTCGTTCGGCACGAAATGGCGCGCGCCCGACACCGCCCCGCTGGAGGCGGCCATCACCAGCGTGGTCGCCAGCCCCAGCGACAGCGCGTTGACGACGTTGTTGCTGATCGCCAGCAACGGGCACAGGCCGAGCAGCTGCACCAGCCCGGCGTTTTGCTTGACGAGGCCGTTGTGAAACAGGCTGCGGAATTCTGTTGCGGTGATCATGGTTGGACTCCTGGCTCGGGCGTGGCCGCCAGTGCGGCGCGGCGGTGCGCAAAGTAGTCTAGCGCGCTTTTGACCGCCTTGACCACAGCGCGCGGGGTGATGGTGGCGCCGGCGCGGGCGTCGAAGACGCCGCCGTCCTTCGCCACTTTCCAGTGCTTGGGCGGCGGGGCGGTCAGCGACTTGCCGGCAAACTGGTCGATCCAGGCACTTTTGGCGCGGTCGATGTAATCGCCCAGTCCCGGTGTTTCGCGGTGCGCGGTGACGCGCACGCCGGTCACCTTGCCGTCGATGTCGATACCGATCAGCAAGGCGATATCGCCGCTGTAGCCGTCCGGCGCGACGGCTTCCAGTACCACGCCGCTGACTGCGCCGCCACGGCGGGCGATCCATATCGCCGAAGGCTTGCGGGTGCCGAGCAGCGCGTCCGGCGGCACGTTTTGCTGGCTGGCCAGCAGGTCGTTGTCGTACAGGGCGGCGGGCAATACCTGGCTGATGAGCGCAAGTTTCTCCGCCTGCTGGCTGCGGGCGATGGTCGGCTCGGTGCGGTCGTGGGTGAACGCCAGCATCACGGTACCGATCAGCGAAAACACGAACAGGATGAGGCCGGTGCGCAGTGCGTTACGCAGGGCCGTCCGGATTTGCGGCGTCATGCGGGCGGCGCCTTGGTCTTTTTCGCGCCGCCATAAATGCGCGGCTGGGTGTATTGATCGATCAGCGGCACGCACAGGTTCATCAGCAGGATGGCAAACGCGACGCCGTCGGGATAGCCGCCCCAGGTGCGGATGACAATGGTGAGAAAGCCCGCGCCGAGGCCGAAAATCAGCTTGCCGCGCGGCGTCGTGGCGCCGGATACCGGGTCGGTGGCGATGAAGAATGCGCCGAGCATCACCGACGGCGCGAACAGATGGAACCACGGCGCGCCGAAGCGCCCGGCGTCGAAGAAGTGCAGGAAGCCCGCGGTGAGCCAGATGCCGGCGAGGAACGCCAGCGGCACCTGCCAGCTGATGATGCGCAAGGCCCACAGCACGAGGCCGCCGAGCAGGAACGCCGCCGCCAGCCACTCGAAGCCGATGCCGCCGTAATGGCCGAAAATCGGCTGCGTCATGATTTCGTCGACGGTCTGCTGCTGCAGCAGGCCGGTGCGCAGCGAGTCCAGCGGCGTCGCCATGGTGACGGCGTCGAGTGTGGTCTTCGGTGCGTCGCCGCCGAAAATAACCGCCGCACTTTGCGCCAGGGTGAGGGAGGCTGAAGTCAGTTCGAGCGGGGCCGTCCACTGCGTCATCTGCAGCGGGAACGACACGATCAGCACCGCGTAGCCGACCATCGCCGGATTGAAGATATTCTGCCCGAGGCCGCCGTACAGGTGCTTGGCGACCACGATGGCAAACAGCGTACCGGTGACGATCAGCCACCACGGCGCCAGCGAAGGCAGCGAGAGCGCCAGCAGCCAGGCGGTGACGATGGCCGACAGGTCGGTGAGGAAAGGTTTGGCCGGGTAGCCGCGCGCTTTCAGCATCGCCGCCTCGGCGGCCAGCGCGGTGACGGTGGCGAGTGCCAGGGTGACGAGGATGCCCGGCCCGAACGCCCAGACGTACACCGCAATGCCGGGCAGCAGCGCGGCCAGTACCCAGGCCATGACCTGGGTGACGCTGCTGCGATCAAGAATGAAAGGGGAGGGCATTATTTGTTTTCTTCCGTGACGCCTTAGGGTTTCTCTCCGGACTCCAGCGGCTGGTGCGCCAGCTCGCGGATCTTGGCCCGGCGCGCCTCGATTTCCTCGATCTCGCGCTGGGTTCCGGGCGACAGATGGTCGGTGTTCTTCGGCGCCGCCCCGGCTTTTTTTGCCTGCGCGCGGGCGAGCGCGGCAGCGATCAGCGCTTTCTTGGCATCGGCTTCGCTGGGCGCGGCGTCGCCGGCGCCGGGTGCGGCGGCAAGTTCGGCGCGCTTGGCCTGGGCCTTGGCGGCAAGCTTCTCGGCTTTTTCCTTTTTCTCGCGCTCCTGCCGGAACTGGCGGAACGCGTGGCGTTCGCGCGCGAGGTCGGCGGCGCGCTTGTCCTTTTCGCGGGTCCAGATTTCGCCCTTGGCGTAGCGGTAGAAGTCGACCAGCGGAATGTGGCTGGGGCAGACGTAGCTGCAGCAGCCGCACTCGATGCAGTCGAACAGATGGTATTCCTGCGCGCGCCCGAAGTCGCCCGCCTTGGCGAAGCGGAACAGTTCCTGCGGCTGCAGTTCCGCCGGGCAGACGTCGGCGCAGCGGGTGCAGCGGATGCACGGCAAAGCCTGGGGCAGCGGCGGGAACAGCTCGGCCGATTGCACCAGGATGCAGTTGGTGGCCTTGACCACCGGCACATCGAGATTCGGCATCGGCATGCCCATCATCGGCCCGCCCATCAGTACGCCGGTGGTGCCGTCGCGGTCGCCCGCCAGGGTGATCAGCGCATGCATCGGCGTGCCGATCAGCACCTCGAAGTTCTGCGGGCGCAGCACGTGGCCGGTGACGGTGACCAGCCGCGAGATCAGCGGTTCGCCATGGTGCACCGCGCGTGCCAGCGCGTAGGTGGTGCCGACGTTGAACACCTGGATGCCGATGTCGGTGGACAGCTTGCCGGATGGGACTTCCCTGCCGGTGAGCACCTGGATCATCTGCTTGGCGCCGCCGCCGGGGTAATGCGCCGGCACGGTCACGATTTCCACTGCAAAATCCATCCGGGCCGCGGCCGCCTGCATTGCGGCAATGGCTTGCGGCTTGTTGTCCTCGATGCCGACGAGGATTTCCGTACTGCCCAGCAGGTGGCGCATGATCGCCACGCCCTGCAGGATCTCGTCGGCACGGGAGCGCATCAGCACGTCGTCGCAGGTGATCCACGGCTCGCATTCGCCGCCGTTGATGATGAGGGTGGGGCAGTGCTGCGTCGCGCCGGGGTCGAGCTTGACTGCACTGGGGAATACCGCGCCGCCGAGGCCGGCCAGCCCCAGGTCGCGCAGTCGCATGCGCAGGTCGGCCGGCGCCAGCGCCCGGTAATCGAGCGGGCCATGTTCCATCCACTCGTCGCGGCCGTCGGTTTCGATGCTGATGCACAGGTCGGGCAGGCCGGAGATATGCGGTACCGGCTGCAGGTCGAGGGCGACGACGATACCCGAGCTGGAGGCGTGCACCGCCGCCGAGATGGTGCCGTCGGCTTCCCCGATCATCTGGCCCTTCAGCACCCGGTCGCCCACGTTTACCAGCGGTTTGGCCGGGTTGCCGATGTGCTGGCGCAGCGGGATGACCAGTTTCGCCGGCAGCGGCGCAGCGTGGATCGGCCGTGCGTTCGACTCCGTCTTGTGCTCGGGCGGATGCACGCCGCCCTTGAATTTGAAGAGTTCGCGGCTCATGCGTTCCAGTCTCCGGAAACCTGCTTCAGCATCACCACCGGATGCTTCCACTTCCAGTGCGGCAGATCCTCGGCGATCGGCACCATGCTGATGCAGTCGACCGGGCACGGCGGCAGGCACAGTTCGCAGCCGGTGCACTCGGCCGCAATGATGGTGTGCATCTGCTTGGCGGCGCCGGAAATGGCGTCGACCGGGCAGGCCTGGATGCACAGGGTGCAGCCGATGCAGGTCTGCTCGTCGATGAAGGCCACCGATTTTGGCTTGGGCGCGCCATGGGTTTCGTCGAGCGGCTTGGGTTCCACGCCGAGCAGGTCGGCCAGTTTCTTCACCCCTTCCTCGCCGCCCGGCGGGCACAGGTTGATATCCGCTTCACCCTTGGCGATCGCCTCGGCATAGGGCCGGCAGCCGAGAAATCCGCACTGCCCGCACTGCGTCTGCGGCAGGATGGCATCGATCTTTTCCGCCAGTGGGTTGCCTTCCACCTTGAAGCGGATGGCCGACCAGCCGAGCGCCAGCCCGATCGCCACCGCGATGCCGGCCATCACCAGAATGGCGGCAAGCATTACTTGACCAGCCCGGAGAAACCCATGAATGCCAGCGACATCAAGCCTGCGGTGATCATTGCAATGCTGGTGCCCTTGAACGGCGAAGGGACGTCGCACGTCTCCATCCGTTCGCGGATACCGGCAAACAGGATCAGCACCATGGTGAAGCCGAGCGCCCCGCCGGCACCGAAAAACAGCGATTCGACGAAGCCGTGCTGTTCCTGCGCATTGAGCAGCGGGATCCCCAGCACGGCGCAGTTGGTGGTGATGAGCGGCAGATAGATCCCCAGCACCTGGTACAGCACCGGGCTGGATTTGTGGATGAACATCTCGGTGAACTGCACGATTCCGGCGATCACCACGATGAACGACAGCGTGCGCAGATAGAACAATTCGGGGCCGAGCAGGTATTCGTTGACGAGATAGCTCGCCCCGGACGCCAGCGTCAGCACGAAGGCCGTCGCCAGCCCCATGCCGATCGCCGCTTCCAGCTTCTTCGATACGCCCATGAACGGGCACAGGCCGAGTATCTTGGCCATCACGATGTTGTTCACGAACACCGTGGAAATAATGATGAGGATATAGGTTTCCAAAACAGGCAGCCCGTCGCAATGCCGCATTATCCGCCCTTAAAGGCGTGGGATTCAAGCGGATGCAGGCAGGGATATTGTTCGGTGCGCGGCCGGTCAGCCGAGGGTTTTCCCGCTGGCCCAGAAATCGTAGCCTTTGATCAAAAACTCGTCCCACGGCAGATAGTGCGAACCGTCGCACGAGAAGGTGAGGCCGATCATGCCGTTGAAGATGTTGAGCGACCCTCCGCGCAGATAGAAGGTCTCGTCCATGAAGCGCAGCGCGCGCAGAGTGTCGAGCACCGGACGGATCTTGTCCCTGGGCACCGCGGCCGTGCTCGGGTAGGGGCGGCGCGGGTAGGTAAGGCAGGTGTCGGGGTCGGTCAGCGCGTCGATATCGAGCAGCCGGTAGTAATACGGATCATCGACCAGCCAGATGGTGGCACGGCTGCTGGAAAAGTGCAGCTTGCCGTGGAACACGCCGCGATCGGTCATCAGCTCTTCCATCACGCCGAGTACGGTGTCGATGTTGAGATCCATCTGGCTGTCGCTGCGGGTCTGGTGGAATACCGCGCCGCGGATTGCCGGGTCGCCCTTGATCTGCCGCCAGTTGGTGGGCTCGTCGTACAGCTGGCCGGTGATCGGCAGGTCGCGCAGGTCGAAATCGGCGCCGACGAAGCCGAGCACTTCGCCACCGTCGTTGCGCACGATCTGGATCGCGGTGAGCGATGGCCGCTTCATGCGCAGGCTGATATAGGCCTGCGACAGCAGAAAGCCCTGGTTGGGTACCGCTTCGTTCATGTAGGGCCGGTCGGAACGATCGCGCCCGAAATCCGTCTCGATCAGGCCTGTGCGGCTGATGTTGTCGGAGAGCTGGATCGCATGGGTATCCAGTGCATACAGGTATTTGCACGCGGGCAGGGTCGTCAGCGCATGGCTCAGCGCGGCGTTGAGTCCGGCACGGCTCGGCCATGCCCGGCTGCACGCCTGCGCGGCCAGTGCCAGCGGCTCGCGCAGCATATTGGCGAGCGCGTCGCGCTGGTGGGCGACGCTTTCGGCGAGCGTGGTGGGGGACGGGGTGGAGCGGTCCGGGACGATGGGCTGCATGGAGTGCGGCCTAGCCGTGACGCAGCGAAATCACCGGCCAGCCCTTGCCCTCGGCGTGGGCGCGCAGGGTGGGGTCGGGGTCGACGGCGACGGGATGGCGGACTTTTTCCAGCAGCGGCAGGTCGTTGTGCGAGTCGCTGTAGAACCAGCTGGTAGTGAGGCAGTCGAGGCGGGTGCCCTGGGCTTCGAGAAAGTGTTCGAGGCGGGTGACCTTGCCTTCGCGGAAGCAGGGGGTGCCGGCGACTTCGCCGGTGAAGCGGCCGTCGCGCTGCTCGGGCTCGGTGGCGATCAGATGCGGGATACCGAATTCGCGCGCAATCGGCGCGGTGACGAAACTGTTGGTGGCGGTGATGACGGCGACCAGGTCGGCTTCGTCGAGGTGTCTGTCGACCAGGTCGCGCGCGGCCTGGGTAATCATCGGCTTGATGCGCGTCTCCATGTATTCGGCGTGCCAGGCGTCGAGCTGTTCGCGCGTGTGGGTGGCGAGCGGACGCAGGGCGAACGCGAGGAAGGCGTGAATATCCAGCCGTCCGGCCTTGTAGTCTTCGTAGAACGCGCGGTTCTTGGCTTCGTAGTGGGCGCCGTCGACCACGCCCCTGTCGATGAGGAATTGACCCCATTCGTAGTCGGAGTCGCCGGCGAGCAGGGTGTTGTCGAGGTCGAACAGAACGAGATTCATGGCGGGAGGCACTCTAAACGATTCAAGTTACAGGAATTCAGGCGCGCGGAGCCTGGCCGCGGTCGCGCCAGAAATCGCGCAGTTCATAGCAGCTCCAGATCGCCATCGCCACATAATCGTTGCGGCTGGTCTGGCGCTCTGCTTCCGTCCACTCTTCGGGCGGCGTCATCAGCACATACAGCGGGTCGAGCATTTCGTCGACAAAGGCTTCGTCCTTGCTGTCCGGCGGCAGTTCCCAGTCGGCTTCCCAGTGTTCCACCACCTGCAGGAATCCGGCTGCCCAGAGGCTGGCGTAAGGCGGGACGCCTTCGGCCCTGAGCGCGGCGGCCTCGTTCTTCGGCAGGTCGGCCAGCAGGCCTTCCCAGTCCATGATGAGCGGGGACAGCGCGCGCGGGTCGGCCAGGTTGTCGATCGGAACGGCGAGCGCGCGCGCGATCTCGTTCCAGCGGCGGCCGAGCAGCGCTTCGAAGCGGCCGTATTGCGCGGCATCGGCGAACAGCGTTGCGGGAGCGTCATGCTCGAACAGCACCGGCAGATAGCTTTCCGCTGCGATCATGCGCGGCGCGCATTGCAGGGCCGTGACGAAGCCGTCGACGCCTTCGAGCGACAGCGGCGCGTCGGTGCGCGCGGCGGCATCGTCGATCAGGTCGGCCAGTTCGGCGATATCGTCGTCGCTGAGCGGCGCGTTCTGGTTTTTGCTGGACATGGCAGGGGCTCGATGCGAAGGGCGCGGCAATGCGCAGGGGCTTCACGTAAAATTGATGGATGAATTTTACCGCGCTTGTGCTGCCGCAATCATTACATCTGTTCGGCTGGCTGGGACTGGCCTTTCTGGGCTGGCGCTGGCTGATGTCGGGCGACTGGCGCAGGCTTGCAGAGCCGGCGCGTCTGAACCTGTTTCTGGGCGCCACGGTGGCGGTGCTGGCGTTGTGGCAGATTCGTACCGGGGTGAAGCCGGGGCTGACGTTTCATCTGTATGGCATTTCGGCCATGACGCTGATGTTCGGCTTCTGGCGCGCGAGCTTCGCCGGGGTGCTGGTTCTGCTGGCCAATGCGGCGTTCGGGCGCGGCAATCCGGTTGCGCTGGGGATCGATGCGCTGTTGCAGGCGGTGCTGCCTGCGGCGGTGAGCTGGGGCGTGTTCCGCCTGCTGGATCGCCGCCTGCCGAATCATTTTTTCATTTACGTGCTGGGCAACGGCTTTTTCGGCGCGGCGCTGGCGGTGGCGGCCGTCGGGCTGGCCACCACGGCGGTGATGGCGCTGGCCGGCGTCTATCCGCTCGATTACCTGCTGACGCAGTACACGCCGTATGCCGCGCTGCTGATCGCCTGGGCCGAGGCATTTTCCACCGGCATGGCGATTACCGTGATGGCGGTATACCGGCCGGCCTGGCTGGAAACCTTCGATGACGCGCGGTATATCCAGAACAAGTAAACCTTTTTTATCCGCGAAGGACGCGAAGAAAAACGAAGAAAGGCGATAGAAGCCGACCCGGTTCGCACCCAGACATGATCGGGCTTTCTTCGCGCCACTTCGCGTACTTCGCGGACAATCCGGTTTTTGAATTTTGAACCCCACCGTGCACATTACCTATCCCGACCTGCCGGTCAGTGCGCGCCGCGACGACATCCTCGCCGCGCTGCGCGCCCACCGCGTGCTGATCCTGTGCGGCGAGACCGGCTCCGGCAAGACCACGCAGATCCCCAAGATGTGCCTGGAAGCGCGGCTGGGATCGGCTACGGCGCGCCCCGGCAAGCTGATCGGCTGCACCCAGCCGCGCCGCATCGCCGCGCGCTCGGTGGCGGCGCGCATTGCGCAGGAACTCGGCGGCGAGCTCGGCGGCGTGGTCGGCTACAAGGTGCGCTTCACCGACAAGGTACGCCACGACACCGCGATCAAGGTGATGACCGACGGCATCCTCTTGGCCGAAAGCCAGGGCGATCCGCTGTTGAGCCGCTACGACACCATCATCATCGACGAGGCGCACGAGCGCAGCCTCAACATCGACTTCCTGCTCGGCTATCTGAAGACGCTGGTGGAGAAGCGCAGCGATCTGCGCGTGGTCATCACCTCGGCGACCATCGACGCCGAGCGCTTCTCCAGGCATTTCGACGACGCGCCGGTGATCGAGGTGTCGGGGCGCATGTATCCGGTGGAAATCCGCTGGCGGCCAATCGAGCGTGAGGAACCCGCCACGCCGGCCAAGGGCGAAAGGAAGGACAAGGACGCGCCCGACCAGATCGCCGCCATCCTCGACGCCACCGATGAACTGGCGCGCACGGGCCCGGGCGACATCCTGGTGTTCCTGCCCGGCGAGCGCGAGATCCGCGACACCGCCGAGGCGCTCAGGAAGCACCACCCGCCCGGCACCGAAATCCTGCCGCTGTTTTCCCGCCTGTCGGTGGCCGAGCAGGACGCGATCTTCAGGCCGACCAGTGCGCTGCGCCGCATCGTGCTCGCCACCAACGTGGCCGAGACCTCGCTCACCGTGCCCGGCATCCGCTACGTGATCGACCCCGGCACCGCGCGGGTGAAGCGCTATTCGGCGCGCAACAAGGTCGAGCAGCTCCTGATCGAGAAGGTCTCGCAGGCGTCGGCCAACCAGCGCGCCGGGCGCTGCGGGCGGGTGGCCGACGGCGTCTGCATCCGCCTCTACGACGAGGCCGATTTTGCCAACCGGCCGCGCTTCACCGATCCCGAACTGCTGCGCTCGTCGCTGGCGGGCGTCATCCTGCGCATGAAGTCGCTCGGGCTGGGCGATGTGGTCGGCTTCCCCTTCATCGACCCGCCGAGCTCGCGCTTGGTGACCGACGGCTACCAGTTGCTGGCCGAACTGCACGCGCTCGACGAGCAGGGGGCTTTGACCCAAATCGGCAAGAAGCTGGCGAAATTGCCGCTCGACCCGCGCATCGCGCGCATGCTGCTGGCGGCCGAACAGCAGCGCTGCGTCAACGAGGTGCTGATCATCGCCAGCGCGCTGTCGGTGCAGGATCCGCGCGACCGCCCGATGGAGCGCGCGCAGGCGGCGGACGAAAAGCACAAATTATTTGCTGACGAGCGTTCCGACTTCATGGGCTGGCTCAGACTGTGGCGCTGGTACGCGGAGCAGGTGCAGCACAAGAAAACCAACCGCCAGCTGCAGACGCTGCTGCAGGACCACTTTCTGTCGCCGCGGCGGATGCGTGAATGGCGCGACATCCACGGCCAGCTGCACGCGCATGTTGCCGAACTCGGCCTGCGCGAGAACGACAAGGACGCCGGCTACGACGCGATCCATCAGGCGCTGCTGAC
>NZ_JANJXQ010000214.1 GCF_024708915.1 Thiobacillus sp. | reverse complement strand
GCCGCTTTCCTTATAATCGCGGCTTTCGACGCCACCCCCACCAAGGATAATTTCATGGCCGATTCGCACGCCAAGATGACCCAAGCCACCCCGCAGGAAGTCATCATTTCCGTTGTTGCCGGACTGTTCGCGCCCCTGCTGGCGATTTTCCTGATCGTGATGCTGGTGCTCAGCATCCAGGACAACCACAAGCCGGACGCCACCAGCGAGGCCGCCCAGAAAGCCACCCTCGCGCGCATCAAGCCGGTCGCGCAGCTGGCCGCGCTCGACGCCAGCGCCCCCAAGGTCGAAAAATCCGCCCAGGAAGTCTACGACGCCGTGTGCGCCGCGTGTCACACCGCCGGCGCCCTGGGCGCGCCCAAGTTCGAAAACAAGGGCGACTGGGGCAGCCGCCTTGGTCAGGGCTACGACACCCTGGTCAAGCATGCCATCGAAGGCATTCGCCAGATGCCCCCGCGCGGCGGCGGCGACCTGTCCGACGAGGAAGTGGCGCGCGCGGTGGTCTACATGGCCAACTCGGCAGGTGCCAGTTTCAAGGCGCCGGAAGCGGCGGCGCCAGCCGCAGCCGCGCCCGCCGCAGCCGGCAAGCCCGATCCGGCCAAGGGCAAGCTCGTCTACGAAGCCAACTGCGTGGTCTGCCACGCGAGCGGCGTAGCCGGCGCGCCCAAGCCGGGCGACAAGGCGGCGTGGGATGCGCGCATGGGCCAAGGCTTTGCGACGCTATACAGCCACGCGCTGAACGGCATTCGCGGCATGCCCGCCAAGGGCGGCAACGCCAGCCTGTCGGAAGCCGATCTGACGGATGCGGTGGGCTACCTGTTCGTCGAGGCCGGCGGCAAACTGTAAGGTTTGGCGGGGCCTTCCGGACAAGCGGTGCACACCTCGATGAAAACCACGGTTTTCCTGATCGCGTCGGCGACGGCTTTGCTGCTTGCCTGCGGCCAATCCGAAGAAGCCGCCGCGCCGGCCGGCACCCTCGTCGTGCCGGAGCCCCCGCAGGCCGAACCGGCGCCCGTGGCCCCGCCCGTCGCACCGCCGCCTGCGCCGCAGGCCGCGGTGGCGCCCAAGCCGGAAGCGACCCCGATAGTTGAAGCCACGCCTGCGCCGCAACCCGCGGCCGCCCCGGCGCCCCGGCCCGCTGCGCCAGGCAAGCCCGCGGCAGCCCGACCCGATGCCGCCGACCGCGCCCAATCGGCGCCGGCAGCCGAGCCCGCCGACGCAGCCGTGGCCAGCGCCGTCAAGCCCGACCCCGCGCACGGCCAGCAGGTGTATCGCCAGGCGTGCGCTTTCTGCCACGACAAGGGCGTGGCCGGCGCACCGAAACTCGGCGATGCCGCCGCCTGGGGTCCACGCCTGGCGCAGGGCATCGACACCCTCTATGCCTCCGCCCTGCAAGGCAAGGGCGCCATGCCGGCCCGAGGCGGCAACCCGGCGCTGGCCGACCCCGACGTCAAGGCCGCGGTGGATCACCTCCTCGCCGCGCAGTCGCGCTAAACCCCATCATGCCGCTCGTCTGCCCAAAATGCGGGAGCGATCAAATCCGCAGCGCGGCGCTGCATGCCCACGACGGCGTGCGCCGCATGCTGCTGCACAAGCCGCTGCGCTGCCGCGAATGCCGTCATCGCTTCTGGGTGTTCAGTCCGCTCAAGCCCTTGCTGTTGCTGGCGGGTGTCGGCGCACTGGTCGGCGTAACCGCCTGGTTCGCCCTCGATCAGCACACGCCCGCCGTGCCGGCAGCACAGGAACCCGACAGCCTGCCGCACACCCGTGCCGAGCAGGGCGACGCCGAAGCGCAATTGCAGCTGGGGCTGCGCTACGCCGAGGGCGACGGGGTGATCCAGAACGACAAGGAAGCCGCCAAGTGGTTTGCCATGGCAGCCCAGCAGGGTCTGGCCGAGGCGCAATATCAATACGGCCTTGCGCTATTGGAAGGGCGCGGCGTGGTGCAGGATTACCGCGCGGCGTTCAGCTGGCTCGAAAAGCCGGCGCAACGCGGCTACGCCAAGGCGCAATACAGCCTGGGCGAACTCTACCGCTACGGCACCGGCACCGCGATCGACAAGGCGCGCGCCTATCTGTGGTTCAACCTCGCCGCTGCGCAGGGCGTGGACGCTGCCGCCAAGGCGCGCGACAGCCTGGTATGGCAGCTGAAACCCGAGCAGATCGCGGCCATGCAGGAAGAAGCGCGGCAGATGAGCCGCAACACGGCCGCGCCCGCGGCTGCCCCCTGAGCGACTTCTTCGCTGCTTACGGATGCGCGTGGGTCGCGTCCGCATCCACGTCCAGCGGCCACAGCCGATGCGCGTCCAGCTTCATCCGGGCATCGATGGCCAGCGCGCTCAATTGCGTCTGCTGCGCCTGCAGGCGCCCTTCCAGCGCCAGCCGGCGATTGAGCAACACCTGGTCGAGGCTGCCTTCGCCCAGGCTGTAAGCGCGCGCCGCCAGCCGTTCCGCTTCATCCAGCGCCTGCGCGGCGCGGTCGGCCTGCTGCCAGTTGGCGGCCTGCGCCGCCGCCGCTTCGAAATCGGCGCGCGCCTCCTGGCGTAACCGCTGCTCCAGCCGGACGACGGCATCCTGCGCGGCAGCGCTCAACTGCTCGGCAGCCTGCTGATCGAAACGCCGGGCCGCACCCGGCAGGGTCAGCCCGAGGTTCAATCCCAGCACGTGTTCGTCGCCGCCGGCTTCGTTTCTGTAGAACACGCCGACGCTGGGATCGGCGCTGCGGTGTTGCGCCAGCTTACGCGCCTCGGCCTGCAGCACTTCGGCCTGGCGGCGCGCGCGCGTCAGCTCGTGGTTGTGCGCCAGCACGGCAGCGACGTAGTCCTCCACCGTGCCGGCGGGCGGCAGCGGCAGCGGCAAGGCGCCGTCCGCCGCGACCGGCAGCGCGGGATATTGCGCCAACAGGCGGCTGCGTGCCTGCTGCTCGCGCGCGCTCGCCTGCTGCTGCTGCAGGCGGACCTGCGCCAGCGCCGCTTCGGCATTGACGCGCTCGGCACGCGGCGACTCGCCCAGACGAATCCGCGCATTCACCGCCGCGAGTTGCTGTTCGGCAAGCTGAAGTTGCGCCTGCCAGAGCTGCGACTGGCTGGCGACACCCAGCCAGTCGAACCATAACGCGAGCAGTTGCCGCCCGCTTTCATGCAGCGCTTCGCCCAGGTTCGCTTCGGCGTGCGCGGTGAGGGCGCCGGCCAGGGCGCGGTCGGCGGCGGCGCGGGCGGGCAGCCGCAATGGGCGCGACAGCGCCACTCCCCACTCGGCCTGGTTGTCGCGCGGCGTCGTCTCGACGCGGCGCTGCGCCAGGTCCGTCCCCACCAGCCATTCTTCGCGCCCGCGCTGCAGGCTCTGGCCGCGCAATGTCTGCGCGGCCAGTTCGCCGCGCGCCTGGGCCACCATGGGCGAGACCCACAGGGCCGCTTCCGCCGCCGCCGGGTCGGGCAGATAATCGGCGCGCACATTGGCTGCGAACGCCAGCGCGAGTGCGAGGGTCAGTTTGTGCACGGCATTCATGCGCGCGCTCCTTTCAGAATGAATTGGCGATACAAGAGCGGCAGCATCACCAGCGTCAGCAGGGTGGCGCTGACCAGGCCGCCGATGACGACAATGGCGAGGGGGCGCTGGATCTCGGAGCCGGGGCCGCTGGCGAACAGCAAGGGCACCAGGCCGAAAGCGGCGATGCTGGCGGTCATCAGCACCGGGCGCAGCCGGCGCAGCGCACCGTCGCGGACGACGGCGTCGCCCTTCAGACCCTCGGCGCGCAGCTGGTTGAAGTAGCTGACCAGCACCACGCCGTTCAACACCGCGATCCCCAGCAAGGCGATGAAGCCGACCGAAGCGGGCACCGACAGATATTCGCCCGACGCTGCCAGCGCGAAAATACCGCCGATCAGCGCCAGCGGCACGTTCATCATCACCAGCAGCGCCTGGCGCAGGTCGCCGAAGGTGACATACAGCAGAAAGCCGATCAGCAGCAGCGCCACCGGCACCACGATCATCAGGCGTTGCGCGGCGCGCTGCTGGTTTTCGAACTGGCCGCCCCAGGCCAGGTGATAGCCGGCAGGCAGCTTGACCTGCGCAGCGACGGCGGCCTGGGCGTCGGTGACGAAGCTGACCAGGTCGCGCCCGGCGACGTTGCTCTGCACCACCGCAAAGCGCGCCGCGTTCTCCCGCTTCACCGCCACCGGACCGTTGGTGCGCTTGAGATGCGCCACCTGATCGAGGCTGATTTCGCGGCCGTCCGCCAGCACCAGGCGGATCGCCTGCAAGGCATCCGGCGACTCGCGCAAGCCCGGCGGCCCGCGCAATTGCAACGGCACGCGCCGCCCCTGCTGCTGGACCACGCCGATGACCTCGCCTTCCAGCTGGGTGCGCAGCAAAGCGGCGACGTCGTCGGCGCTGAGGCCGAAGCGGCCGGCGGCGTTGCGGTCGATTTCCGCCTGCAGATACTGCACCCCCTCGTTCTGCTGGGTGTACACATCGGAGGCGCCGGGGACTTTCTCGACCGTCCTGAAAATCTCGCCCGCCAGCCGGTTGAGCGTGGCAAGGTCGGGGCCGAAAATCTTGATCGCGACGTCGCCGCGCGAACCGGTGAGCATCTCCGACACCCGCATGTCGATCGGCTGGGTGAAGTTGTAGGCGATGCCGGGGAAACCTTCGACCACTTTGCGGATTTCCTCGGTCAGCCACTCCTTGTCCGGCTTGCGCCATTCGGCTATCGGCTTCAGCACCAGAAACGAATCGGTGTCGTTGAGGCTCATCGGATCCAGCCCGAGTTCGTCGGCACCGACGCGGGCGACGATGCGCCGGATCTCCGGCACGTTCTTCATCAGCGCCTGCTGCACCCGCAGATCCTGCGCAACCGACTCGTCCAGGCTGATCGACGGCAGCTTTTCCAGCTGCACCAGAATGTCGCCCTCATCCATCACCGGCATGAAGGTCTTGCCGATCAGCGGATACACGCCGGCCGCCGCCAGCATCAGCACGCCGGCCGCGACGTAAACGATTTTCGGGCGTGCCAGCGCGCGGTCGAGCAAGGGAACATAGATACCCTGCGCCTTGCGCAGCAGCCACGGATCTTCGTGGGCGGCCTGCTTCAGCAGCCACGAGGCCAGCACCGGAATCACGGTAAGCGCCAGCAGCAGGGAAGCCGCCAGCGCGAACACGATGGTCAGCGCAACCGGCGCGAACAGCTTGCCTTCCAGCCCTTCCAGCGTCAGCAGCGGCAGGAACACAATGGCGATGATGGCGATGCCCGACGCCACCGGACTGGCGACTTCCTGCACCGCCCACCGCACCCGCTGGAGCGGCCTGACCTCGGCATTTTCCGGATCGTGCGCCAGATGCGCGACGATGTTTTCCACCACCACCACCGCGGCGTCGACCAGCAGGCCGATCGCGATCGCCAGCCCGCCCAGGCTCATCAAGTTGGCCGACAGGCCGAACTGGCGCATCAGCACAAAGGTGGCCAGCACCGACAAGGGCAGGATCAGCGCCACCACGATGGCGGCGCGCAGGTTGCCGAGGAACAGCAGCAGCAGGATCACCACCAGCACCGCCGCTTCCAGCAGGGCCTTGCTCACGGTGCCGACGGCGCGGTCGACCAGCTGCGCGCGGTCGTAAAACGGCGAAACGCTCACGCCCTCGGGCAGGGTGGCCTGGATCGCGGCGAGCTTGACCTTGACGTTCTTGATCAGCTCGCCCGCGTTCACGCCCTTCAGCCCGATCACCAGGCCTTCCACCGCTTCGCCCTGGCCGTTCTGCGTCACCGCGCCGTAGCGGGTCAGCGCATCCATTTCCACGCGCGCCACGTCGCCTACGGTGACGACCACGCCGGCGACGGCCTTGATGCCGATATGGCGCAGGTCGTCCAGCGAGCCGATGCCGCCGCTGACGCGCACCACCCAGGTCTCCTCGCCCTCGTTGACGCGCCCGGCGCCGTTGTTGCGGGTATTGGTTTCCAGCGCCGTGCGCAATTCGTCGAGCGTCACCCCGCGCGCGGCCAATGCGGCGGAATCGGGGCTCACGGCAAAGGTGGCGACGTGGCCGCCCAGCGCGTTGACGTCGGCCACCCCCGGCAATGCGCGCAGCTGCGGGCGGATCGTCCAGTCGAGCAGGGTGCGTTTTTCCGCCAGCGACAGCGGCCCCTCGATGGTGAACATGAAGAGCTCCGACAACGGGGTGGAAATCGGCGCCAGTCCGCCCGACACGTTGGCCGGCAGGTCGCCCTTCACATTGGCGAAGCGCTCCGCCACCTGCTGGCGCGCCCAGTAGATGTCGGTGCCCTCCTCGAAATCGACGGTGATGTCGACCAGTGCGTTCTTCGACAGGCTGCGCAGGATGGTCTGGTGCGGAATCCCCAGGAGTTCGGTTTCAACCGGCTGGGTGATGCGCGCTTCCACTTCCTGCGGGGTCATGCCGGGCGCCTTCAGAATCAGCTTGACCTGGGTGGTGGAAACGTCGGGAAAGGCATCGATCGGCAGTTGCTGAAAGGCGCGTACGCCCAGCCCCGCCAGCACCAGCGCGAGGACGAGCATCAGCCAGCGCCGCGCCAGCGCGAATTCGGTCAGGATGTTGAGCATGGCTTATTCCCCCAACCATTGCGCCTTGAGCGCCGCCACACCCTTGACGGCAACGCGGCTGCCCGCGGCCAGCCCGCCGACTTCCGCCTGGCTGGCGTTCTGGCGCAGCAGCCGCACCGGCGTCGGCTTGAAGCCCTGTGCGGTTTCGATGAACACATGGGGCTGCGCGTTCTGCCATACCAGGGCGGCGGCGGGCACGCTCAGACTCTGCGCCGCCTGGGTGCCGGCGATTGCCGCCTGCACCGACTGGCCGGGGCGCAGCAGTTTTTGCGGGTCGGTCAGGCTGGCGCGCGCAAGCACGCTCTGTGCGGCATTGAGCTGCGGCAGCAGCGCGACGATGCGCCCGCCGGCACTGCTGTCCACCACACTGACCGTCTGGCCGATGGCGACTTGCCGCGCCTGCGCGGTCGACAGCGGGATCTCCAGCGCCAGCTTCGACAGGTCGGCCAGCTTGGCGAGCGCCACCCCGGCGTCGACCCGCTGGCCGGGCTCGGCCGCGCTCTCCGTCACCACGCCGGCGATCGGCGCCGTCAGCGTAAGCGTGCTGCCGGAGACCTTGCCGGCTCCCAGCAGCGACAACGCGGTTTGTGCGGCCGCCTGCGCTGCGCGTGCCGATTGCGCCTCGGCACGCGCGGCACGCAGACGCGATTCGGCGATCAGACCTTCGCTGAACAGCTTTTCGTCGCGCGCGGCATTGTCGGCAGCGAGCTGCGCTCTCAGCCGCGCCTGCGTCAGCGTATTCTGCGCGTCGGCGAGCTCCGGCATCGACAGGGTGAGCAGCGGCGCCCCGCGCTTGACGCTATCGCCCGGCTGCACATGCAGCTGCGTGACCAGTCCGGCGCCTGCCGCTGCGATCACGCGCACGCTGGCCGGCGGCAGCGTCACCCGCGCCGTATAGGTAAGCGCCGGGCTGGCGCTTTGAGTGGCCGCAGCCACGGTGGCAATGCCGAGATTTTTCTTCTGCGCGGCGGTCAGGGGCAGGACGTCGGCGGCAAAAGCGGGGGTGGCGCCCAACAGCGCCACGACGAGGATAGGGGCGGCAAAAAAACCAGTGGCCATATTTGATCTCCATGAAAAAAAGGCAGGCGCGCAGTAGCAGGCGCGCCGAAAGGACGATCAAACGAAGGGCGGCGCTAAAGCATGGGGAAGCGTATGGGGAAGCGGTGCAAGACGCAACGGCGGCGGCGCAGGTAAGCCTGCGCGGGGGCCTGCCGTCACAGCGGCCGGCAGCAACTGCCATGGTGCGGCCGGCGGCGGCGCGGCAGCTGCGTCCGGCACCGCATGGCGCAGCCGCATGCCCTGCGCCACCGCAATTTCCGCGCCGTGCCCGTCGGCTGCAATCGCATGGTAGGGCACATCGGCGTGCGCCTTCTGATGCACATGCAGGAACCCGCCGTGGCCCGCATATCCGCTTCCCGGCTGCACCGCGCCCGCGTGGGCGTGGATGAACGGCGCCATCGCCTGCAGGGCGACGACGAACCAGAGCATCAGAAAGCGGGGCAATCGGCGGGTCACGGTGAACGGAGAAATCGGGCCTGTAAATAATGGGAGCGTTTTCGGAATCTGCGGGAATCCTGCCGCAGGATCTTGGCTGCATCCTGCGCATCGCAGCTTAAGCCAGCCTTAAGCCGCGGCCATACGCCAGCTTAATCGGGGATTCCCCGCAGTTCAATTCGCGATTTCGTACCATGGCGGCGGCTTAAGGCTGTCCTAAGAAAGCCCGCCTACAGTGGCCTCATCGCATGACAGCAGGAGGTCACCATGTCGCATCCAACCACGATTCAAGCCCGCCGGGTATACGACCCGCTGCTGCGGCTGCTGCACTGGGCCATCGCGCTCTCCATCCTGGCGCTCATCGCCACCAGCCAGCTGGCCGAGCTGTTCGAACACGGCCCTTATGAGGACACGCTGTGGAATCTGCATATTGTCAGCGGCTACGTGCTGACGGCCGGCTTGCTGACACGTCTGCTGTGGGGGCTGGTCGGGCCAGCCAGCGCGCGCTGGCGCGACCTGTGGCACCCCGCCGTCTGGAAGGACAGCCTCAAGAACCTGCGCCTGCCGGGCACCCATCGCAGCGGGCACGACCCGATCGCCAGCCTGGGCTATCTGTTTGCCTATGGCGTGATGGCGCTGATGGTCGTCACCGGACTGGGGCTCGCCGCCAGCGAATTCCAGACCGGCCCGCTGGCCGCCTGGCTGGGCAATGCCGGCTGGCTGGAAGACGTGCTGGGCGACCCGCACGAAGCCGGTTTCGCCTTGCTGCTCGGCTTTATCGGCCTGCACATGGCGGCGCTGGTATTCCACCAGTGGCGTGGCGAACGGGTGGCGCAGAGCATGTTCACCGGCAAGCAATATCTCGATGCGGAAAATGAGGTGCAGCATGATTAAGCGTCTTTTCTGCGGCGCAGTGGCGGCGCTCGGCATGGCGTCGGCCGTCTCGGCGGCCGACACCCCGGCCAGCCTGATGGCGCACTATGCCCAGGCGGCGGGCATCCCGGTTGCGGCCCTGTCCGCCGCCCGCGGCGCGGCGCTGTATCGCGCCGAGCATCCCGGACGCAATGCGCAGACGGCAAGCTGCGCCAGCTGCCACACCGCCGATCCGCAACAGCCCGGCCGCAGCCGCGTCGGCAAGCGCATCGAGCCGCTGGCGCCGGCGGCCAATCCCGCGCGCTTCACCGATGCGGCCAAGGTCGAAAAATGGTTTCGCCGCAACTGCGGCGACGTATTGCAACGCGAATGCAGCGCCCGCGAAAAGGGCGATTTCATCGCCTGGCTGAGCCAGGTTCAATAAAGGAGCGAGCATGAACTATCTATTGCGTGGAATCGGTGTGCTGGCGGCAGTCGGCACGTTCAGCCTGCTGGCGTTTTCGCTGCCCTCGGGCGAGGCTCACGGCGACGGCGGCAGCGACGCCCTGCCGCGCCTGACCCACAAGGCCTGGCAGCAGGAATGCGCGAGCTGCCATATCGCCTACGCACCGGCATTCCTGCCGAAGGCCTCGTGGCGGCGCGTGATGGACGGACTCGGCCAGCACTTCGGCGAAGACGCCAGCCTTGATCCGGCGACCCAGGCTGATATCCTGCGGTTCCTGGAGATCAACGCCGCCGATGCCGGCACCAGCCGCATCGGGCGCAAGGTGATGCAGCGCATGGACGCGCAGGACGCGCCGCTGCGCATCACCGAATCCCGCTGGTTCGTGCGCAAGCACGACGAGGTGCCGCGTGCGGCATGGTCGCGCAAGTCGGTGGGATCCGCTGCCAACTGCGCGGCCTGCCACCGGCAGGCGGAACAGGGCGTGTTCGACGACGACGCGGTCAGAATTCCGAAATGAATCCGAAAGGCAAAGCCTGGCGATGCGCATATTGTTGGTGGAAGACGACCGGATGCTGGGCGACGGCCTGCAGGCCGGGCTGACCCAGGCGGGCTACGCCGTCGACTGGCTGCGCGACGGCGAGGCGGCGGTGGCCGCGCTGGGCGCCGAAACCTTTGCTGCGGTGGTGCTCGACCTGGGCCTGCCGAAACGCGACGGCCTGTCGGTACTGCAATGGCTGCGCGGGCGCCACGACGCGACGCCGGTGCTGATACTCACCGCGCGCGACCAGCTGGAAGACAAGGTGCGCGGACTCGATCTGGGCGCCGACGATTACGTGCTGAAGCCGTTCGACCTCGACGAGATCAGCGCCCGCTTGCGCGCACTGGTGCGGCGCGCCCATGGCCGCCCGGAACCGGTGCTGAGCCTCGGCAACGTCGAACTGAACCCGGCGGCGCGCACGGTGACGCGCGCGGGCGAAACGGTCGAGCTGACCGCGCGCGAATTCGATCTGCTGCATGTGCTGCTGGAAAACGCCGACCGGGTGCTGACCCGGCGCACGCTGGAAGAGCAGCTCTACACCTGGAACGACGCGGTCGACAGCAATGCGCTGGAAGTCCACATCCATCATCTGCGGCGCAAACTCGGCAACGACCTGATCCGCACCGTGCGCGGCGTCGGCTACACCGCGTCGCTGCGTCCGCCCGCCGCATGAACCCGCCGGCGCCCTATTCCCTGCGCCGCCGCCTGGTGTGGCTGCTGACCAGCGCAGTGGCGGTCGTCTGGCTGCTGGCCGCGCTCGCGGTCTACCAGCGGGCGCACCACGAAGCGGACGAAATGCTCGACGCCCAGCTGACGCAGCTTGCCGATACCCTGCTGGCGATCGTGGCGGGCGGCGAAGTCGAACATTTCGTGAAAGAACTGCGCAAACACGGCCATCGCTACCCGGTGCCGATCGCCTTCGAAGTGTGGCTCAGCGAGGACGGCGAGACGCGACGCCTCGTGACATCGCCCGGCCACAGCGGATTCGAAACGGGAATAACGGCAGGCTTCAGCGAACACCAGCACCTCGGCGCGCACTGGCGTCTTTATGCGGTGCAGGATGACGACGCCGAATACCGGGTCGTGGTCGGCGAGGCCCATGCCGCCCGCGAGGGGCTGGCGCGCGAGATGGGCTTGTCGCTGCTGCTGCCCGCCACGCTGGCGCTGCCGCTGATGGCGCTCGCGGTATGGTGGGGGGTGGGCCGCTCGCTGCGGCCGGTGGATGGCCTGGCACGGCAGGTCGGCGCGCTCGACGCCCAGGCACTGGCGCCGCTCGACGAGTCGGCCGCCTTGCCGAGCGAAATCGCGCCGCTGCGCGTCGCGCTCAACGCGCTGATCCGGCGCGTCACCGAAGCCTTCGAAAACGAACGCCGTTTCACTGCGGATGCCGCCCACGAACTGCGCACGCCGCTGGCAGCCTTGAAGGTGCAGGCTCAGGTGGCGCTGCGCGCGCAAGCGGACGACAGCCGCCAGCACGCGCTGGCGCAGGTGATCGCGGGGGTCGACCGGATGACGCATCTGGTCGAGCAATTGCTGACGCTGGCGCGCGTCGACCCCGCCAGCCAGGGCAGCACGCCGCCGCCGCTGGACGCTGCCGCGATCGTCGCCGCCGTGTGCGCCGAACTGCTGCCGCACGCGCAGCACCGTGGACAAACCCTGGTGGTCGATGCGGCGCCCGGGTGCACGGTCGCGGTGACGGCAGCATGGCTGCAGGTCGCGGTACGCAACCTGGTGGACAATGCCCTGCGCTATGCGGGCGCGGGCGCCCGCATCGAGGTGCGCCTGGTCCGCAGCGGGTCGGCTTGCGCAATCACCGTCGCCGACAACGGCCCCGGCGTCGCAGCGTCTTTGCGATCGCAGCTGAGCGCGCGTTTTGTGCGCGGCGAGATCGAGGGCGATGGCTGCGGACTGGGCCTGTCCATCGTCGCGCGCATCGCCGCGCTATCGCATGCGCAACTCGAACTGGGCGACGGGCTGCCGCGCGCGGACGGCGGCCACGGGCTGGCCGCCACGCTTCGCTTCGGCGGCACCTCAGGCCAAGCCTGAGACGCTATCCCCCGCAGCGCGCGCCGCCGGTTCAGTAGCCGTAGCCGCCCCGTCCGCCCGGGCCCATTCCCTTGCCGCCTCCGGGGCCCATGCCGGGGCCGCGGTCTGCGGGCGGCATGTCGGGCAAGCTCTTGCCCTGCGCCTTGGCGCGTTCCTGCATTTTCTGGTGATGCTCCTGGCGGAAGGCTTCACGCTCCTGCTCGGTTTTCAGCGCACGCATGCGGTCGCGATACTCGCTACGCTCCTGCCGCGTCATCATTTCGGAACCGTAAACGCGTTCGCTTGCCTGCATATGGGAGTCGGCGGCGGCCGGTACGGGAGCGCCCAGCGCCATGAGCAGGGAAAAAGCCAATATCGATAGGGGTTTCATCGCAGTCTCCTGTACAAGAGGAACAGGCTCCCGCACTCGAACCCGAGTACATTTGGAAGCCTCCTTTTCAATCTAGTACAAAAGACCCCATTCCCTATTGAGACGGCCAGGAATGTTTGAATCCCGCCGTATTTTTTCGCGCCATCCTGAGCGGGACAGCGGGTTGAGCCGCCTCGATAGAACGCTGTTTTCAATGCTGATTGATCCGGGCTGCCGCGCGCCCGGAATACCATGGTCATGGCGATCGCAAGGGTGCGAGCCGGCCGGCTCACCCGGTGTGCCGGCGAGGCCCCGCTGGTTCGTTCGGCGACGCCGCCAGCAGGACAACCACGGCCGGGTGGGGGGCATGGTCATCTTCTTTCGTTCAGTGGCCGGCATGAGCGGCAGGTTTGCGCACCGTCACCTCGATATCGCCCGGCGCGCCCTGCGGCGAAGCGGCTTGCGGCGCGCGCACCGGCGCCGCCAGCTCGCCGCTGTATTCATGCGCCTGTGCGCCGGCCGGATGCCGGTACCAGCCGGGATCGGAATAATCGCCGCGCGGCTGTTCGCGCCGCACCTTCATCACCGTGAACATGCCGCCCATCTCCAGCGGGCCGAACGGTCCCTGCCCGGTCATCATCGGCAGGGTATTGTCGGGCAGCGGCATCTCCATTTCGGCCATGTCGGCCATGCCGCGTTCGCCCATCACCATGTAGTCCGGAATGAGCTTGTTGATCTTGCCGGCGATGCCGCTGTGGTCGACCCCGATCATGGTCGGCACCGCATGGCCCATCGCGTTCATGGTGTGATGGCTCTTGTGGCAGTGAAACGCCCAGTCGCCCTCTTCCGTGGCCAGGAAATCGATCTGGCGCATCTGCCCCACCGCGATGTCGGTGGTCACCTCCGGCCAGCGCGAGCCTTTGGGCGTCGGGCCGCCGTCGGTGCCGGTGACTTCGAACTCCACCCCGTGCAGGTGGATCGGGTGATTGGTCATGGTGAGGTTGCCGATGCGGATGCGCACGCGGTCGTTCAAGCGCACATTCAGGCTGTCGATGCCCGGAAAGGCGCGGCTGTTCCAGGTCCACAGGTTGAAATCGAGCATGGTGTTGACCTGCGGCGTGGCGCTGCCGGGCTCGATGTCGTAGGCATTGAGCAGAAAGCAGAAATCGCGGTCGACGCTTTCGATCAGCGGGTGCCGCCCCCTGGGGTGCGTCACCCAGAATCCCATCATGCCCATTGCCAGCTGCGTCATTTCGTCGGCATGCGGGTGATACATGAAGGTGCCCGGGCGGCGCGCAACGAATTCATAGACAAAGGTCTTGCCCGGCCGGATCGGCGGCTGCGTCAGCCCGCTGATGCCGTCCATGCCGCTGGGCAGGCGCTGGCCGTGCCAGTGGATGCTGGTGTGCTCGGGCAGGCGGTTGGTGACGAAAATACGCACGCGATCGCCCTCCACCACTTCGATGGTGGGGCCGGGGCTCTGGCCGTTGTAGCCCCACAGATGCGCCTTCATGCCGGGAGCGATTTCGCGCACCACCGGTTCGGCGACGAGATGGAACTCCTTCACCCCGTCCTTCATCCGCCACGGCAGCGTCCAGCCGTTGAGCGTCACCACCGGGTTGTAGGGCCGCCCCGCCGGCGGCAGCAGCGGCGGCTGGGTATCCGGCTTGTCCATGCTGACGATTTCGGGAAGCGCCGCCATCGCCACGCTGCTGACTGAAGCGGCACCGACGCCGGCGGCCGCAGCCGCACCGGTGAACTTGAAAAAATCACGTCTTGAAGTCATGGGAAATCCTTTCAATGCCCGCCCGCCGCCGCAGCGGGGGCAGAGGAGACAGAAGTGGGCGCGGCGGTTTTGCCGGGCGTGCCGAGCAGCGCCATCCGCAAGTCCGCCTCGGCCAGCCAGAAGTCGCGCTGGGCCTCGATGGCGGCGTTGACCGCGGCAATCTGCGAACGGGCGTCGGCCAGCAGCTCGAACACGCCGATCAGCATGCCGTTGTAGCGCAGCAGGTTTTCGTCGGAAATGCGTTTTTTCAGCGGCACCACCTCGTCGCGCAGATGCCGTGCGACGGCGTACTGGCTGTGCTGCATGGCGTAGGCTTCGCGCACCTCGGAACGCGCGTTGATCGCGTTCGCGCGCGCGCGTTCAAGCGCCTGGCGGTAGCGCGATTCGGCCGCCGCCACCCGGGTTTGCCCCCAGTCGAACAGCGGCAGCTCGAAGCTGATCTCATAGCCGCGTTGCTGTGGTTCCTCGTTCGAGCCGTTATTGACGACGCCGAGTTCCAGCACGTTGACGAAACGCGTGCGGCGGACCAGCCCAAGGTTTTTCGCCAGCGCCTCGGTCTGCAATCGGGTCATCTGCAGATCCAGGCGCGACGCCATCGCCTGCTGCTCGACATCGGGCAGGGCCGGCAATGCCGCGGGCAGATCCGGCAGACGCGGCGGCAGCTGCAGCTTGTCCGCATTCGGCAGGCCCATCAGCCGGATCAGGCGCTCGCGGGTTTGCAGCTTGGCCTGCTCGCTGCGCGCCACTTCCAGTGCGGCGTCGGCATAGAACGCCTGCTCGCGCGCCTGCTTCAGGCGGCTCCAGTTGCCCACCTGCGCCATGCGGCGCGCCAGTTCGGCGCCGGCGTCGGCAGCGTCCAGCGCCTGCTGCCGGTATTGCGCAGTCTGGGTGGCCGCCACCGCGGTGTAATAGGCGCGGCGCGTGTCGGCCGCCAGACGCAGCACGTCGAGGACCAGCATGCGCCGGGTCTGCTCGAACAGGCGCTGCTCGATCCCGGCGCGCATCGGCATGGTCAGAAGGCGCGCCAGATTGAGATGCAGGCTGCGCTCCCATTCCACCTCGGAACCGCGCGTCAGCCGGCCGATGGAAATCCCCGGGTTCGGCAAACGCTGCGCTGCCACCCGATCCGCCTCGGCAATGCCCAGCGTGTGGAATGCCGCCTGCAGGCCGGGATTGTTGAGGAGCGCAATCTGCACCGCATCGTCGGCCGACAGCGGCTGAGCCAGCAGGGCATCGATACGTGACTGGATGTGCGGGCGGGCGGCCTCGTCGCGCGACCAGACGACCTCTTTCTGCAGGTGCGACCGGGCGGCAGATTGAATCGCCTCAAACCCGCCGTCCGGGGAAAAACTCGCACAGCCTCCCAGCAGCAATGCCGCAGACAGCATGGCAAGGGAGCGCTGGGGCCGCGGGGAAGGTCTCATGACCGTTTTCTCAATGTCCATGGCGGGCATGCTCCGCGTCGTCGTTTTGCTGCTGCGATTCGCGCAGATAGGTGCGCCAGCCGCCGATTGCGCCGACGCGGTCGCTGGCCTCGCGCCAGTCCTGCAACGGCTCGTCGCGCCAGCCCTGATAGTGTCGGAAGGGAGACACCGCCGCTTCCGGCGGCGCGGCCCCGGCGGCATAAGCCGCCGGCGTCAACGGAACCCATGCGCATGCCCACAGCGCGGACGCCCAGAAAAAACCTGCGCGCGCCGGCGGCGCCGCATGGCGAAAAAAAGCCTTCAACATGATGGACCTCACACACACGCGGCACGCGCCGCGGTCAGAATCGATGAAACGTGCCGTTGCCCGGCACCGGATTCAGATGAGGTCGGGACGGGGCGGTCGCTCGGGACCGTCGGGAACGAAAGCGCTGAACGCTGCGGCGGGATGAGGGGGATAGCGGTGCGCGGCAGGCGCCGGCGAGGCGGCGTCGGCAGCCGGAATCGGCAGTGCCGAGGCCAGGGCGCAGGCTGCGCAGTGTGCGCAATCGGGGGATGCCGAAGGGCTGCCCGGCTGTTGCTCCTGCTCATGGCAATCCACCATCGCCACGTCGGCCAGCTGCGCCGCTGCAGCCGGAGACGGCGCAACCAGGCAATCCAGCATGGCGACAGACGCAAACGTCTGCAGCGGAACCGCCAGCATCAGCAGGATCAGCAGAAATCGGGGGAATCGGGTGCGCACGCGGGCAATGTCGTCAAAAATGAGTCAGTTGAGAGACAGCAGCATCCCCGCCCAGGTTCCCGATCCGGCTTCTCGCGCTCACGAACGCCGCTTGCGCGGCTCGTAATGCACTACGGCACGCATGATTTCGGAGTAGGGGAAATCGGCGCAGCCGCCAAACCGCTGTCCGCCCTGCAACACGGTGGCGGCGATGTCAGTGGTTGCATCCGCCGCCCCGCCCATAGCGCCGGCCAATCCGCGCACGCCGCCGCACTGGGCGCGGATTTCCTTGCCGAACGGCCACGGCGCGTCGGGACTGGTCTTCAGCGCGAACTGCGCGTTCTCGTGCAGCGCCTGGTAGAACGCCAGGCAGTATTCGCGCACCACCGGATCGCCGCAGGCGATCGCCTCGCGGTCGGCCAGATTGAGCCTGCGCGAGCGGCTGCAGTCGGCGCAACGCGACAGCAGCGCGCGCTCGAACGGGCAGCTGTGCTCGATATAGGCCTCGCGGGCCAGTTTGTAAGCGCCTTCGTTGTATTCAGCCATAAGGCGTCATCATACAAAA
>NZ_JANJXQ010000211.1 GCF_024708915.1 Thiobacillus sp. | reverse complement strand
ACCGCCCCCTGCAGGCTGCCGCTGCTGACCACCGGCTCGCCGGCCGCATCGATGAGGGCGATGGCATGGCCGGGCTGGGTGGAGTCGTCGACGATGCGCTGCAGTTGCGCCAGCCGCACGCTCAAGAACACCTGGCCCAGCACCTCGCCGCCCGCCTCGCGCACCGGCGCGCTCAAATCGACATGCTCCAGCCCGGCCACGTCGCGGTGAATCAGTACCCGGTTCGGCACGTTCGAGCCGTGCTGAAGCAGGTCGCGCTGGCAACTCGGCCCCACGCGCAGCAGGCTGGCATCGCCATAGACCTCGCCCTGCGGACTCACGATCGCCAGCCCCAGGATGTTGGGCAGCAGGTGCTGCCGCGACATCGCCCATTGCTGCTTGTCCTCGGTTGAGCCGACCAGCATCAGATCGAGCAGTTGCGGATCGCTGGCCAGATTGTCGGCCACTTCGCGGTAGTAATTCCAGCGCCGCATCACGCTGGTGCGGGCCTGCGCGGCCTCCACCTTCAGCAGATGCCATTCGGCGGCACTGTTCGTGCGCAGGCTGAACAGCAGGCTCAACGCCATGCCCGCCGCAAACAAGCCGACCACGCCAGCCAGCAGCCAGATGAAACGCTTGCGCAGCGACACCAGCGCGGGACTGGCATTGGGCGCCATGTTCAGGCGCGCGACAAGGCGCGCAGCGCCTGCCGGATCGCCTCGCCCACCGGCAGATCGGGCGGCAGCTGACGCACGGCTTCGGTGGTCTCGCGTTCGTTATAGCCCAGTGCCAGCAAGGCCTGGCGCACGTCGTCCGACACGCCGGCGGGCGCCGTGCTGGCGATCGCGCCGGCAAACACCGGTTTGCCCTTGAGTTCGAGCAGCAGGCGTTCGGCGGTTTTCTTGCCGATGCCGGGCACCTTGACGAGGCGGCCGACTTCCTGCGCCGCAATCGCCGCCGACAGGTCGTTGACCGACAGCCCGGACAGCACCGACAGCGCGGTCTTGGCGCCGATGCCGGAGACTTTCAGCAGTTCGCGAAACGCCGCGCGCTCGATCTCGCTGCCGAAGCCATACAGCAGATGCGCGTCCTCGCGGATCGCCAGGTGGGTGAGCAGGCTGACTTTTTCGCCCAGCGCAGGCAGGGTGTAGAACGTGCTCATCGGCACGTCGATTTCGTAGCCGACGCCGTTCACGTCCACCAGCACCTGCGGCGGATGTTTGGCGGCAAGCGTGCCGGTGATGCGACCGATCATCAATTTTCTCCAGATGGCCGCTGAAGTCGTCGGCAGCCCAGACTATACATTGCCATCGGCAGGGCTCAGACCAGCCGCCCGCCCTTCACGCGATAGCCTGCGGTGGACTGCGCGCCGAGGCGGCTGCCGTGCGCGTGGGCGATGGCGCAGGCAAGCGCGTCGGCGGCGTCGGCCTTGGGCGCAACCGGCAAACCCAGCAGGCGCTTGACCATTTCCTGCACCTGCTCCTTGGCGGCCTTGCCGTGGCCGACTACTGCCTGCTTGATCTGCAGCGCGGTGTATTCCGCGACGATCAGTTCGTTCGACACCGCCGCGCAGATTGCCGCGCCGCGTGCCTGGCCGAGCAGCAGCGTGGACTGCGGGTTGACGTTGACGAAGACGATTTCCACCGCGCAGGTGTCGGGCTGCCAGGTGGCGATCACCTCGTTGATGCCGGCAAACAGCACCCCCAGCCGCTGCGGCAGGCTGCCCTCCCCGCTCTTGATCACACCGCTGGCAACATAGGCCAGCTTCTGGCCGGTCTGCTCGATCACGCCGAAGCCGGTGAGCCTCAGGCCGGGGTCGATGCCGAGGATGCGTGAGGCGTGAGGCGTGAGGCGTGAGGCGTCAGAGGGCGCGGCAGGCATCATGACCTGCCTTCGTTCTGAAGCGAGTTCAGGAGCCCGCCCAGCAATCCGAAGACGCGGTCGATCTGGTTTTCAAGGTCCGGCTGCTCCAGCGTGAACGCCAGATCCTTCGCCAACAGAAACTGCGTATCGAGTTCGCTTAGCGAACCGCGAGCGATGACCAAGAACTGAATGAATTCCTTATTCGTTTGCCGCGCCGCGCCTTCGGCAATATTGCTCGGCACCGAGATCGCTGCCCGGCGCATCTGGGAGATCAGTCCGAATTTCTCCTCGGCGGGAAAAACGCGCGTTACTTCGTAGACGTGCTTGACCAGCAACATTGCCTGCTGCCACAGCACCAGGTCGTAGTGCTTGCGTCCCGCACGCCTCACGCCTCACGCCTCACGTTTTTTCCGCACGCCTCACTCAGGAAGCACCGCATTGGTGTAGACCTCCTGCACGTCGTCCAGAGAATCGAGCGCGTCGAGAATTTTCTGCATTTTCACCGCGTCGTCGCCGGCGAGTTCGGTCTCGGCTTCGGGGCGCATGGTGATCTCGGCCACCGCTGGCTTGAAGCCGGCCTTCTCCAGCGCCTCCTTCACCGCCTCGAAGGCCTTGGGATCAGGCGAGGTCAACACCTCGATCGAGCCGTCGTCGTTGGGGATGACGTCGTCGGCGCCGGCTTCGAGCGCGGCGTCCATCACCGCTTCCTCGCTGGCGCCCGGTTCCAGGATGATCTGGCCGCAGTGTTTGAACTGGAACGCCACGCAGCCGTCGGTGCCCATGTTGCCGCCGTGCTTGACGAAGGCATGGCGCACGTCGGCGACGGTGCGAACCTTGTTGTCGGTGAGACAGTCGACCATCACCGCGACGCCGCCGATACCGTAGCCCTCGTAGCGCGCTTCCTCGTAGTTGACGCCTTCGAGCTGGCCGGTGCCGCGCTTGATCGCATTCTCGATGTTGTCCTTCGGCAGCGACTCGGCCTTGCCCTTGTCGATCGCCAGCCGCAGGCGCGGGTTCATCGCCGGATCGCCGCCGCCCATTTTGGCGGCCACGGTGATTTCCTTGATAAGCTTGGTGAATATCTTGCCGCGCTTGGCATCCTGGCGGCCCTTGCGGTGCTGGATGTTGGCCCACTTCGAATGTCCTGCCATGTCGATTCCAACGCAAATTAAGTAGCCGGAGATTTTACACCGTGGCTCCCCCTCTACGTTTCGGCGTCGACCTCGGCGGCAGCAAAATCGAACTGATCGCGCTCGACGCCGGCGGCCGCGAACGCCTGCGTCGCCGCGTGCCGACGCCGCAGAACGACTACCTCGCCACCGTCGCCGCCGTCGCCGCGCTGCTGCACCAGGCCGAATTCGATCTCGGGCAGACCGGCAGCATCGGCATCGGCACCCCCGGCGCCATCTCGCCCGCCAGCGGCCTGATGAAGAACTGCAATTCGACCTGCCTCAACGGAAAACCCCTGCAGGAAGACCTCGAACGCGCGCTGAATCGAAACGTGCGGCTCGCCAACGACGCCGACTGCTTCGCCCTGTCGGAAGCCATCGATGGCTCAGCCGCCGGCGCCGAGACGGTGTTCGGCGTCATCCTCGGCACCGGCGTCGGCGGCGGCGTGGTGGTGCGCGGCCAGCCGCTCAAGGGCGCCAACGCCATTGCCGGCGAATGGGGTCACTCGCCCCTGCCCTACTTCCAGTTCGCCCACACCCAGGCTGACCGCGCCTCCACCGGACAGCACCCCGCCACCGGCGAGGACATCCTGCACCCGTGGCCGAGCCCGCGCGAGCTCGACGCCGCGCCCGCCTGCTACTGCGGCAAGAAAGGCTGCATCGAAACCTGGCTGTCCGGCCCGGCGCTGGCCGCCGACCACGTGCGCTACGGCGGCGAGGACCTGCCGGCGAGCGAAATCGTGCAACTGGCGAACGCCGGCTACGGCCCCTGCAGTGCCACGCTGGCGCGCTACGAGGAACGCCTCGCACGCGCACTCGCCGGCGTGATCAACCTGATCGACCCTGATGTAATTGTCTTGGGCGGCGGGCTATCCAACATCGCCCGCCTGTACGACAGCGTGCCGCGGCTGTGGCCGCGTTACGTGTTTTCCGACCGCGTCGACACCAGGCTGGTGCCGCCGCAGCACGGCGACTCCAGCGGCGTGCGCGGCGCGGCGTGGCTGTGGAACGAAGATTGAACGAAGCTCAGTGCAGCTTGATGCGCGCCCGCGTCGGTGTGCTGATGAAGTGGGCGTAGGTCGTGAGCGAGGTCTTGAACCAGCCGTGCAGCGCGATCTCGTGCATCTTGTGCAGCGACCAGTACACCAGCCGCGCCATCGCGCCTTCGATCATGATGCTGCGGCCGGTGAGCCCACCCATCAGGTTGCCGACGGGGGAAAAGCGGCCCAGCGCGACCAGCGAGCCGTAATCGCGGTAGACATATTCGGGCAAGGGCTTGCCGCGCAGGCGGCGGCAGACCGACTTCACCAGCATCGACGCCTGCTGGTGCGCCGCCTGCGCGCGCGGCGGGACGAAGCCCTTGCCGTCCGGCATGGGGCAGGCGGCGCAGTCGCCGAAGGCGAAGATGTTGTCGTCGCGCGTGGTCTGCAAGCTGGGGCGCACCACCAGCTGATTGATGCGGTTGGTTTCCAGGCCGTCGATGTCCTTCAGGAAATCCGGCGCCTTGATGCCGGCCGACCACACCATCATGCTGGCGGGAATGTGCTTGCCGTCGGCGGTCAGCATGCCGTCGGCGCGCACTTCGACGATGCGTTCCCGGGTGTGCATTTCCACCCCCAGTTCGGTCAGGCGTTCGGCGGCCGCATTCGACAGGCGCGGCGGCAGCCCCGGCAGGATGCGGTCGGAGGCTTCGACGAGGAGCAGCTTCAGGCTCTTGTCCGGCTCGATGTTGTCCATGCCGTAGGCCGACAGCTCGCGCGTGGTGTCGTGCAGTTCGGCGGCGAGTTCGACTCCGGTGGCGCCGGCACCGACGATGCCGACGGTGAGCTGGCCTGGCGCGACGGCTTCGGTCTGGGTGTTGGCGCGCAGGCAGGCGTTGATGTGGCGGCGATGGAATTCGCGCGCCTGCTCGGGGGTGTCGAGCATGATGCAGTGCTCCTTCACGCCCGGCACGCCGAAGTCGTTGCCGACCGAGCCGACCGCGATGATCAGGGTGTCGTAATGAAAGCTGCGGCGTGGAATGATTTCGACGCCTGCTTCGTCCAACGTCGGTGCGACGCCGATCTCTTGGCGCGCGCGGTCGAGACCGTCCATGCGGCCGAGGCGGAAGGTGAAACCGTGCCAGTGGCCCTGCGCCAGGTATTCCAGCCGTTCGGCGTAGGAATCGAGGCTGCCCGCCGCGACCTCGTACAACAGCGGTTTCCACAGGTGCGAGGGCGAGGCGTCGATCAGCGTGATGTTCGCGCGCTTTTTCCTGCCCAGCCTGTCGCCCAGCCGGGTGGCCAGTTCCAGCCCGCCCGCCCCGCCGCCGACGATGACGATTTCATGCATGCGCTGTTCCACGGCTGCGGCTTTCCCTGTTTTCATCATGCCGCGATGATACCCGGAACATTAGCCGCCACTTTTATACATTGCTTGATTCCGAGCACCGCCGAACTCGCTAGAATTCCCTTATCAATGAATCAGGAACCGCCATGACCGAACCGCTGCTTGTCGCCAGAAACGCCACCGCCGACCTCCATCTGCTGCCGCAGATGGCCAGCCGCCACGGCCTCATCACCGGCGCCACCGGCACCGGCAAGACCGTCACCCTGCAGACGCTGGCGGAGCACTTCTCCAGCATCGGCGTGCCGTGCTTCATGTCGGACGTGAAAGGCGACCTGTCGGGCATCTCGCAGCCCGGCGGCGGCAACGCCAAGGTGGCCGAGCGGGTCGAGTCGCTCAAGCTCGAAGGCTTTGCCTATCAGGGCTATCCGGTCACCTTGTGGGACCCGTTCGGCGAGGCCGGGCATCCGGTGCGCGCCACGGTGTCCGACATGGGGCCGCTGCTGCTGGGGCGCATGCTGGATCTCAACGAAACCCAAAGCGGGGTGCTGAATCTGGTGTTCAAGGTGGCGGACGACAACGGCCTGCTGCTGCTCGACCTGAAGGATCTGCGCTCGATGCTCGCTTTCGTCGGCGACAACGCGAAACAGTTCACCACCGACTACGGCAACGTGTCGCCGGCCTCCATCGGTGCGATCCAGCGCGGCCTGCTGGCACTGGAGTCGCAGGGCGGCGAGGCGATTTTCGGCGAGCCGATGCTCGACATCGCCGACCTGATCCAGACCGACCGCGGACTCGGCGTCGTCAACATCCTGTCGGCCGACCGCCTGATGCAGTCGCCGAAAATGTACGCCACGCTGCTGCTGTGGCTGCTGGCGGAGCTGTTCGAAAACCTGCCCGAAGCGGGCGACCTCGACAAGCCGAAACTGGTCTTCTTCTTCGACGAGGCACACCTGTTGTTTGCCGGCGCGCCGACCGCGCTGGTGGAAAAAATCGAACAGGTGGTGCGGCTGATCCGTTCCAAGGGAGTCGGTGTGTATTTCGTCACCCAGAACCCGGCCGACGTGCCCGACAAGGTGCTGTCGCAGCTCGGCAACCGGGTGCAGCATGCGCTGCGCGCGTTCTCGCCGCGCGACCAGAAAGCGGTCAAGACCGCCGCCGAAACCATGCGCGACAACCCGGCACTGGATGAGGCCGCCGTCATCACCGAACTCGGCGTCGGCGAGGCGCTGGTGTCCATGCTCGACGAGAAAGGCCGTCCCGGCGTGGTCGAACGCGCCTACATCGTGCCGCCGCAGGGGCAGATCGGCCCCATCACCGCGGCGCAGCGCCAGCAACTGATGCAGACCTCGCTGGTCGCCGGCGCCTACGACAAGACGGTTGACCGCGAATCCGCGTACGAAATTCTCAAGACGCGCGCCGAGCAGGCGGCGCAAGCGGCCGCCGCACAGGCGCAGACGGAACAACAGGCCCAATCCGCCAACCGGTCCGCGGCAGGCGGCGGGGGACTGGGCGGCGTGCTGGGAGATATTCTGGGAGGAAGCGGCCGCCGCGAGGGCGCAGTCGAGGCGATGGCAAAATCCGCCGCCCGGTCCATCGGCAGCCAGATCGGCCGCAGCCTCAGCCGCGGCCTGCTCGGCAGCCTGTTCGGCGGCAAGCGCTGACGCGCCTACGCGGCAAACAGGCGCGCGAGTTCGGCGCCCGGATCGGCGGCGCGCATGAACGCCTCGCCCACCAGAAAGCCGTTGACCTGGTGGCTGCGCATGCGCGCGACGTCGGCCGGCGAGAGGATGCCCGATTCAGTGACGACGATGCACTCGCCGCCGATTTGCGGCAGCAGCGCCAGCGTAGTGTCGAGGCTCACCTCGAAGCTGCGCAGGTTGCGGTTGTTGATGCCCTGCAGGGGCGTCTTCAACTGCAGCGCGGCGGCGAGTTCCTCGGCGTCGTGCGACTCCACCAGCACCGCCATCCCCAGTTCGAACGCCAGCGCTTCCAATGCCTGCATCTGCGGCAGTTCCAGCGCAGCGACGATCAGCAGAATGCAGTCCGCCCCCATCGCGCGCGCTTCGTAGACCTGATAAGGGTCGATGATGAAATCCTTGCGCAGCACCGGCAATGAACACGCGGCACGCGCCGCTTTCAGATACGCGGCGCTGCCCTGGAAATAGTCGCGGTCGGTCAGCACCGACAGGCAGGCGGCGCCGCCTGCTTCGTAGCTCGCCGCGATCTCGGCAGGACGGAAGTCGGGGCGGATCACCCCCTTGGAGGGGCTGGCCTTCTTGATTTCGGCGATCACCGCCGGCTTGCCGGCGGCGAGCTTCGCGCGCAGCGCGCCGACGAAATCGCGCGGCGCGGGTGCCGCCAGCGCCTGCGCCCGCATCTCGGCCAGCGGCACGCTGGCGAGCCCGCTGGCGATTTCGCCGCGCTTGGTGGCGAGGATTTTTTCGAGGATGTCGGACATGGCGCTCACGCTTCCCCGCTGCGGTTGGAAAACTCGACCAGTTGCGCGAGTTTCTCGCGCGCCGCGCCGCTCGCGATCGCCTCGCGTGCCCGTTCAATACCCTCGCCCAGCGTAGCGGCGCGGTCGGCGGCGTAGATGGCGGCGCCGGCGTTGAGCAGCACGATGTCGCGCGCCGGCCCCGGCAGACCGTCGAGCACCGCCAGCAGCATGTCCCTGGCCTGGGCTGCGTCCCAGACCTTGAGCACGTCGCTGCTGCACGAGCCGAAGCCGAACTCGCGCGGATGGATCGCGTATTCCGTGACCTCGCCGTCTTTCAGTTCGCCGATCAGGGTTTCACCGGAGAGGGTGATTTCGTCCATGCCGTCGGAGCCGTGCACCACCATGACGTGGCGGCTGCCGAGACGCTGCAGCACGCGCACCAGAATGCCTACCAGATCCGGGTGGAACACCCCCAGCAACTGGTGCGGCGCGCCCGCCGGGTTGGTCAGCGGGCCGAGGATGTTGAACAGGGTGCGTACCCCCAGTTCGCGCCGCGCCGGCGCGGCATGCTTCATGGCGCCGTGGAAATTGGGTGCGAACATGAAGCCGATGCCGATGGCGTCGATGCTTGCCGCCACCTGCTCCGGGGTCAGGTTGAGATTCACCCCCAGCGCTTCCAGCACGTCGGCGCTGCCGCTGGTCGACGACACCGAGCGTCCGCCGTGCTTGGCGACCCGCGCCCCGGCCGCCGCCGCGACGAAGGCTGCGGTGGTGGAAATATTGAAGGTATGCGCAGCGTCGCCGCCGGTGCCGCAGGTGTCGACCAGGTTCGCGCTGTTCTGCGCCGGCACCCTGGCGGCGAACTCGCGCATCACCTGCGCCGCCGCGGCGATCTCGCCGACGGTTTCCTTCTTCACCCTGAGGCCGGTGAGGATGCCGGCGATCTGCACCGGCGTGAGTTCCCCGCTCATGATCTGGCGCATCAGCGACAGCATCTCGTCGTGGAAGATTTCACGCTGCTCGACCAGTCGGGAGAGCGCCTGTTGCGGCGTGATCATCGGATGCCTTTCAGGAAATTCGCCAGCATGGCGTGGCCGTGTTCGGTGAGGATGGATTCGGGATGGAACTGCACCCCCTCGACTGCCAGCGTCTTGTGGCGCACCCCCATGATTTCGCCGTCGTCGGTCCACGCGGTGATGTCGAGGCAGTCCGGCAGGGTTTCGCGCTCGATCACCAGCGAGTGGTAACGGGTGGCGCGGAAGGGATTGGGCAGATCCTTGAACACGCCGGCATCGAGGTGATGAACCATCGATGTCTTGCCATGCATCAGTTCCTTTGCGCGCACGATCCTGCCGCCGAACGCCTGGCCGATGCTCTGATGGCCTAGACAGACGCCGAGAATGGGAATCTCGCCGGCGAATTCCCTGATCAGCGGCACCGACACGCCCGCCTCGTTGGGTGTGCAGGGGCCGGGCGAGACGACGATATGGTCTGGATGCATGGCGGCGATGCCGGCGAGGTCGATTTCGTCGTTGCGGATCACCCTGACGTCCTCGCCCAGCTCGCCGAAATACTGCACCAGGTTGTAGGTGAAACTGTCGTAGTTGTCGATCATCAGCAGCATGCTGCGGCTATCCTTAAAATTCCGTATGGCGCACGCTCCGGACAGCGGATGGGATATCCGTCGAAGCCGGGGCCGCTGGGCGGGAGGCGCGAAAACCGCCATTGTCGCCCAGATCGGGCACGCTATAAACCCTTGGCGGACACGTCGCCGCGACCCGCCCGTCCACCCTGCCGCCCGCAAACGGAGGATTCGCGGAAGCGGTAATTCATAAATTGTTTTCGCCGCCCGCGGGTGCTAAATTAAACATGTATTTTAAATACCTCTTCATGGAGCGTGCGATGCCGCAGCATTCTGCCGTAATCACTACAGAAGACGTTCACGCCGCACTGCGTGGGGTCGACGACCCGGAAGTCGGCATGAACATCGTCGACCTCGGGCTGGTGTATGGCGTGGAGGTCACGCCGACCCGGCTGCACGTCGACCTCACCATGACCTCCCCGGCCTGCCCGATGGGAGAGATGATTCTCGATGAT
>NZ_JANJXQ010000250.1 GCF_024708915.1 Thiobacillus sp. | reverse complement strand
GGATGCTGCTGCAACCGGCTACCAGCCCCCGCGCACCCCGCTCGAGACCGCGATCGCCGCAATCTGGGCCGAAACCCTCAACCTGCCGCGCGTGGGCATCCACGACAACTTCTTCGACCTGGGCGGACATTCCCTGCTGGCGGCACAATTGCTGAACAGGATCAATCGCGCACTGGAAATCGATCTGGGCTTACGGCAGATTTTCGATACCCCTACCGTGGATGGCCAGGCGCTGGCCGCATTGAACCAGCTGGCAATGGGCGCCGTAGAAGAAGAAACGTGGTTCCCCGGAGAACGGCCATGACAAAGTCCTCCGCTGGTTCTGCCGGCCGCGTCGAAGGACAGTCCGGGCCGAAACCCGGAAACGGTTTTCACGCCTTTCCTCCGGCCGAGATCGAACACTCCATCGCTGACCGTTTTCGTAGCCGGGTCGCATGCAATCCGGACGCGCTGGCGATCAGCGACGCCGAGGGCAGCCTGAGCTACGGCGAACTCAACGCCCGCAGCAACCGGGTGGCGCATGCCATTCTCGCGTGCGGTCTCCCGCCCGGCCGCGGCGTGGCCCTGCTGCTTGAGTCAAGCAGAATCCAGGTTGTCGGCTTGCTGGCGGTACTCAAGGCCGGAGGGTTCTACGTGCCGGTCGACCCCGCCCTACCCGCGGCCCGAATTGCCGCGATTCTCGACGATACCGCCCCTGCACTGTTGATGGTCGGCAATGCCACCGAAGCGCAGGCGCTTGCCGCGGCGGGTGCGCATACGCCCATTTTGAATCTGGACACCCTGGCCGCAGGCTTGTCTGACGGCGAACCGGATATCGGCGTATCTCCGGATGCGCTTGCCTATGTCCTCTACACGTCGGGAACGACCGGCCGTCCCAAGGGGGTGATACAGAACCAGCGCAATGTCCTGCACAATGTGCTGCGCCATACCAATGCGTTCCGTATCGGCTACGGCGACCGGCAAACGCTGTTGTATTCGTACTCGGTGTATGGCGGTACGCGGGATATTTTCAATGCCCTGCTGAACGGGGCCTCATTGCATGTCTATTCCGTGGCCCGGCATGGCGTGACGGGACTGGCCCAGTGGTTGCGCCATGAGCGGATCACCCTGTATTGCTCGGTTGCTACCGTTTTTCGGCATGTATTCCAAACCCTGGCGCTGCCCGTCTCTTTTCCGGATTTGCGATTGATCAAGCTCGGCGGGGAGGCCACGTATCTCAGGGATGTCGAACAGTTGCGGCCACTGCTCTCCGCAGGCTGTGTCGTGCATTGCGGACTGGGGGCCACGGAAACCGGCCTGGCCAGAACGTATTGGCTCAACCGCGATAGCCAGATCGAAACGGCTTCGGTTCCCCTGGGCTACGCGGTGGAGGGAATCGAGGCGCTGCTGCTGGACGAATCCGGGCAGCCCGTGGTGCGTGGGGAGATCGGTGAAATTGTCATCCAGAGCCCTTATCTGGCGCTGGGTTATTGGGGCAATGAGGAATTGAGCCGGACCTGCTTTTCCGCCAGTGCGGAAAACGCCGAACTGCGGCGCTACCGAACGGGCGACCTGGGCATGCTGAATGCCGACGGCTGTCTCGAACATCGCGGCCGCAAGGATTTCCAGGTCAAGATCAGGGGAAACCGGGTCGAACTCGCCGAGGTGGAGCAATCCCTGCTGGCGCTGCCTGAAGTCTCGGAAGCCGTGGTTCTCGCAAAGCAGGACACGCAAGGCGAAACCCGGCTGGTTGCCTACGTGGTTCCGAAACCGGGCCACGAATGCACCCTGCAGTCCATTCGCCGGGAACTGGGCGGGCGCTTGCCGAGCTTCATGTTGCCCGAAGCCGTGGTGGCCATGGCGGCATTGCCGCAACTGGTCAACGGGAAAATCGATCGGCAAGCCCTGCCGCAACCGATGTTCGGGCAGCGCCAGGCCTATGCGCCGGCGCACACTCCGTTCGAGTCTGAATTGGTCCGCCTATGGGAAAAGGCGCTGAAGCTTGAAGACGTGGGGATAGACGACAACTTTTTCGAACTGGGCGGACACTCGTTGCAGGCTACCAGAATCCTCGCCGAGTTCGCGGAGGCGCTCGACACCCCGATTCCCGTGAGCGCCCTGTTCGAAAACCCGACCATACGCGAATTGGCGTTGCACACGACGAACAGGCTGGCGCTCGACGACAAGGGCTTGTAAAACCGGCCATCAACCAGGGATCAAAAACAAGATGTCATCGATTGGAGAGATGAGCCTGGAGGAGCGCATTCTGCTGGAGCAGCGGCTTCTCGGCAGACGCAAGGCCGGCGCGAAGCATGGCCCGACTGCCATCCCTCCCCGAAAGGGGACGGCGGAACCCTGCGATCTGTCGTTTGCCCAGAACCGCCTGTGGTTGGTCGAACACCTCAATCCGGTGGCGGGCAACTACAACATTTGCCGGGTTTACCGAATCCGTGGCGCGCTTGACCAGGCTGCCATGCAGGCGGCGCTGGACGCGCTGGTCGAACGCCATGAGGCGCTGCGTACCCGGCTGGTGATGCGGACGGGAGAGCCCCGTCAGATCGTCGAGGACCGGCAGGGCGTCAGTGTGCAAACGCTGGACTTGCGGCATTGCGGCGAAGACGCGCGCAAGGCCGAACTGGATGCGTTCATCCGCCGCAATACCCGCGCCGCGTTCGACCTCTCGGCCGACTGCATGCTGCGGGCGGGGCTTGCACAGCTGAGCGACGAGGAATTCGTGCTGGCAATCGTCATGCACCACATCGCGTCGGACGGCTGGTCGTTGAGCGTGCTGGATCGGGAACTGGAGATCCTTTATTCGGGTTTTGCTTCCGGCACAGCGGCAACGTTGCCGCCGTTGCCGATCCAGTATTCGGACTATGCGGTATGGCAGCGGAGTTGGCTGAGCGGGGCGGTGCTGGAGGATCAGCTGGGCTACTGGCGCGGGCAATTGTCGGGGCTTGTCCCGCTCGAACTGCCGGCCGACCGGGCGCGCCCCGCCCAGTTGAGTTACCGGGGCGACATCGAGCGCTTCGAACTGCCGGGCGAACTGACCGCCGCGCTCAAGGCGCTCGCGCGGCAGCACAACGCCACCCTCTACATGGTCCTGCTGGCCGCCTTCCAGGTGCTGCTGATGCGCTACAGCGGGCAG
>NZ_JANJXQ010000202.1 GCF_024708915.1 Thiobacillus sp. | reverse complement strand
TGGGGCGTATCGAGTGCGGGGTTGACCAGACTGCGCAGCCAGGCTTCTGAAAATTGCATGATGTATGCGCCCTAATTAATTGAACTGTTTAAGGAAACGCAAATCGTTCTCGAAGAACAACCGCAAATCGTCGACGCCGTAACGCAGCATGGCGAGGCGCTCGACGCCGAGTCCGAAGGCAAAGCCGACGAAGCGTTCGGTGTCGATGTCGACATGCCTGAACACGTTGGGGTGCACCATGCCGCAGCCCAGCACTTCCAGCCAGCCGGTGTGCGAACACACGCGGCAGCCTGCACCGCCGCACATCACGCAGCCGATGTCCATTTCGGCCGACGGCTCGGTGAAGGGAAAGAACGACGGCCGGAAGCGCACCGGCAGATCGTCGCGCTCGAAGAAGTTGCGCATGAAATCGGCGAGCACGCCCTTGAGGTCGGCAAACGACACCGACTCGTCCACCCACAGGCCTTCGACCTGATGGAACATCGGCGTGTGCGTGACATCGGAATCGCAACGGTACACCCGTCCCGGCGCGATGATGCGCAGCGGCGGCCGGTGGGTCTGCATGTAGCGCACCTGCACCGGCGAGGTATGGGTGCGCAGCAACTCGCCGCTCTGCAGATAAAAGGTGTCGTGCATCGCCCGCGCCGGATGGTCTTCCGGGATGTTGAGTGCGGTGAAATTGTAGAAATCGGTCTCGATCTCCGGCCCCGTCGCCACCTCGAAGCCGATCGAGCGGAACAGCGCCTGGATGCGCGTCAGCGTGCGCGACACCGGATGCACCCCGCCGCGCGCCAAGCCCCGTCCGGGCAGGGTCACATCCAGCGTTTCGGCCGCCAGCTGACGGTCCAGCTCGGCCTGCTGCAATGCGTCGCGGCGGGTTTTGAGCGCGGCTTCCACCGCCTGCTTGGCTTCGTTGATGCGGGCGCCGGCGGTCTTGCGCTCGTCGGCGGGCATCGCGCCCAGGCTTTTCAGCAGTTCGGTCAGCTGGCCGCTCTTGCCCAGATAGCCCGCCTTGACCTGTTCCAGTGCCGGCAAATCAGGGCTGGTCTGAATGGCGACAAGGGCGTCGGCAACGATTTCATTGGGATTGCGCATGAGAAGTTTCTAGATCTGGAATTTATCCGCGAAGGACGCGAAGCTCACGAAGAAAAGACCACTCTAACTTCGCGTTTCTTCGCGTCCTTCGCGGATAAACTGGTTTTCAAACCACACCAACAAAAAAAGGCCTTGCGGCCTTTTCTTGTTGCTTCGGTGACGCTTACGCGGCGAGCTTGGCCTTGACCTGATCGACGATCTTGGCAAAGGCATCCTTGTCGAAAATCGCGATGTCGGACAACACCTTGCGGTCGATGCCGATCTCGGCGCGGCTCAAACCGTTCATGAACACGCTGTAGGTCAGGCCGTGCTGACGCGACGCGGCGTTGATGCGGGCAATCCACAGGGCGCGGAACTGGCGCTTGCGCTGACGGCGGTCGCGGTACTGGTACTGACCGGCCTTCATCACCGCTTCGTTGGCGACGCGGAATACGTTCTTGCGACGACCGCGATAGCCTTTGGCGGCATCGAGGATTTTCTTGTGGCTGGCGCGGGCGGTTACACCCCGTTTGACGCGTGGCATGCTTTCTCTCCTTTATGCGTAGGGCAACATGCGTGCAACCGCTTTATGGTTGCTGGCATTGACGGTTTCCATGCCGCGCAACTGGCGCTTACGCTTGGTGCTCTTCTTGGTGAGAATGTGGCGCATGAAGGCGTGCGAGCGCTTGAACCCGCCGCCGCCCAGCGCGCGGAACCGCTTGGCGGCACCGCTCTTGCTTTTCATCTTAGGCATGATGCTTCCTTTTATTTCATGCGGCCAGGTGATCCCGCGGCGCGGAATGCTTCATCAACCCGACTGCACGTATTGTGGCGTTTTCAGCCCGCAGGCCTGAGAAACGCCGGTCTCGTTACACTCGAATCCGCTTGCTTAAACCTTCTTTTTCGGCGCCAGCATCATCACCAGCTGGCGGCCCTCCATCTTGGGGAACTGCTCGACCACCGCCAGTTCGGCCAGATCCGCGGAAACCCGCTTCAACTGGGCCATGCCGATTTCCTGGTGGGCCATTTCGCGGCCCCGGAAACGCAGCGTAATCTTGGTCTTGTCGCCTTCTTCAAGAAACTTGATCAGGTTGCGCAGCTTGATCTGGTAATCGCCCTCGTCGGTACCCGGACGGAACTTGATTTCCTTGATCTGGACCTGTTTCTGCTTCAGCTTGGCTTCGTGCTGCTTCTTGCTTTCCTGGTACTTGAACTTGCCATAGTCCATGATCTTGGCCACGGGTGGCTGAGCCGTCGGCGCAATTTCAACCAGATCCAGATCAGCTTCTTCTGCCTGACGCAGCGCATCGACAATCTTCACGATGCCAAGCTGTTCACCTTCCACACCGACCAAACGCACTTCCGGGGTTGTAATTTCCCCATTGATGCGTGTCTGTTTCTTTTCTGTCGCGATGAGCTGTTCTCCAAATAAAAACCTGACGCAATGCGCCGAGGCAAAAAGGTCAAACAAAAATAAAGAAGGCGCGGGACCAATCCCCTGTACGGGGCAGTCCCGACGCCTTGTTTGACCGCTGCTACTGGCGCGCCAGCGTTTCCGCTTTCAGGCGCGCGATGAAGCCATCCAAACCGAGCTGTCCCAGATCCTGATTGCCGCGGGCGCGGACGGCGACCACCCCGGCCTCCATCTCCTTGTCGCCAACGACCACCTGATAAGGCAGCTTCTGCAAGCTATGTTCGCGGATTTTATAAGTAATCTTGTTATTACTCAAGTCCGACACCGCACGGATACCCGCCTCGCGCAGCGCCTGGGTGACTTTTTGCACATATTCAG
>NZ_JANJXQ010000149.1 GCF_024708915.1 Thiobacillus sp. | reverse complement strand
CTCGCCGCGGCGGAAGCGGTAAATCGCCTGCTTCGGGTCGCCCACCATGAACACCGTCATGCCGCTGTCGGCCGCGCCTGCCTCGGCCAGCCAGGTTGACAGCGCCTGCCATTGCAGCGGATTGGTGTCCTGGAATTCGTCCAGCAGCAGATGCCGGTAGCGCGCATCCAGCTTCAGCGCCAAGGCCGGCGCGTGCTCCTCGCTCTGCAGCAGGCGGCAGGCCAGCCATTCGGCGTCGGCGAAGTCGATCACGCCCTGCTGTGACTTGGCTGCCTGGTACGTGGTGAGCAGTGCGTGGCCGAGCAGCAGGCCGTCGCGGTTGAGGTTCCAGATGCGGATGTCGGTCTGGATCGCGGTGATGGTTTCGAGCGCGGTTTCCAGCGCGTCGAGGTCGCGCAGGTAGGCGTCGAGCCCGGCGCCGAGCGCCTTTTCCAGTTCGCGGGTGGCCTGCTTCTTGCGCCGCGCGCCGGCGGTCATCAGGCGCGTCATCAGCACGCCGTGCGCTGCTTGCGGCGCCAGCTTCGACGCGTCGAGAATGTCGCGCGCCCGTTCGGCCTCGGTTTTCGACCCTTTTTCCAGTGCCAGGCCCAGCCGCCTCACCCGTGCCGCCATCGCTTGGTCGGTCCAGAAGGCCGTCACCGGATCGCTGTCCAGATCGGGATGCAGACCGGGCCGCAATTGTTCCAGCGCATACGCCACCGGGTCGGGCTGGCCGTCGGTATAGGCCCACCACTCCGCTCGCGCCTGCATAAAATGCGCAAGCTGCGCATGCAGACCGTGCTCGCCGATCGCGTCGAGCAAGGCCAGCAGCGCGGTGCCTTCCGCCGATTCCGGCGCCGCCGCCCATTTCGTCAGCAGCTGGTCGCGCACCTCGTCCTGCAGCTGCCGTTCGCGCTCCAGCAGCGGCGCACCCCATGGCAATCCGGCTTCCAGCGGCGCACGCTTCAGCAGATCGAGAAACCAGCCGTGAAAGGTCGTCACCGTCGGCCCCGGCTGCGCAGTCAGCACCGTCTCCAGCAGTCCGCGCGCGTGCGGCAGCAGCGCCTCGATCTCGGCGTCCGGCACCGCACGTTCACGCAGAAATTCGCGCACCGTCGTGTCGTCTTCCAGCGCCAGCAGCCGCAGCCACGTATGCAGGCGGTCGGTCATCTCCTGCGCCGCCTTGCGCGTGAAGGTAATCGCCAGCAGTTCCGAGGGTTCGGCGCCCGCCAGCAGCAGGCGGATCATGCGCGACACCAAGAGCCAGGTCTTGCCGCTGCCGGCGCAGGCTTCCACTACCGCTGAGCGGGCGGGGGACAGGGCGGTGGCGGTATCGAGGGGGGCGGTCATGGAGCGTGTCTGCGGGTCAAATCAAAATGAAGTTTACGTCACAAGATCGCCAGGCCGAACGACCTCTTGGCTGTTCGCGACGACACAGTCTCTTGCTCTCAATAGGATGGCCGTAGGAGGCGACGGCTTCAAAGCGATTGCCAGCTGAGCTTTGACTTGGTAAGTTGGCAAATCATGACGCTCAAGTCATTTTAAAGGAGGGCTAAACATGGTTAAGTCCCGTATCCCCCGCATTAGAGGCAACTCTAGGGAAGAGGTATTTGCTTGGTTTTCGACACTGCATAAGCGGGGATTACTTTTCTGTCTTGATAATGACCCGCGAGAGCTTTTCAAGATTTCAGACGACTCACGTCTCTTCACAAATGAAGAAGCGGCTGAAATTTCGACAATTCTCCATGCTCTTTTTGTAAGACACGGTGACGTGCTTCATGAATTGGCATTTGAAGTGGTCAGCAGAACGTTCCACACTCGCGCCGAGCGCCGGGCATTCAAAATCATGTATGGCTGATGTGGTTGATGCGGCGACACGAAGCCGCATGATGGCGGGCATCCGGGTAAAGAACACTCGCCCAGAGATAATCATCAGAAAAGGCCTGCACGCCCGGGGTTTTCGCTATTCGCTGCACCCGAAAGGCTTGCCGGGCAAGCCCGACATTGTTATGCCAAGGTGGCATGTGACCATATTTATCCATGGCTGCTTTTGGCACAGGCATGGTTGTTCCTTGTCCAAGTTACCAGTAAGCAATCCCGCATTCTGGGAGAGCAAGCTTGCTGCTAATCGTTCCCGCGATGATGTGGTGAAGAGGCAGTTAGCTGCAGCTGGATGGCGCACAGCTATTGTTTGGGAATGTGCTACACGTGGAAGGCTTGCTAGAGAACGCCTTACCTGTCTGATTGACAGGTTGGCGACCTGGATTCGTGACCAAGATGGGCCGCCGACATTGGAAATCGCGGGCGCGGATCTCCTCATGTTATCGTCGCCAGCAGGCGACAAAAACATTTCAAAATGACATACAAAATAATTGATCTGTTCGCCGGACCAGGCGGGCTTGGGGAAGGCTTTGCCACCCTGAATGAAGGCAGGACATTCAATATTGTGGTGTCCGCGGAAATGGAAGCCAGTGCGCACCAGACGTTGACCCTGCGAAGTTTTTTCAGGCATGTTCAGGGGGACTCCAAAGCGCTGCGCGCGTATTACGACTTCTGCAATTTTGACCACGCGCCACATCCGCGTGATCTGTTTCCTGCGGCTTGGGCGGTAGCGACTGGTGAGGCCAAGCAGCTAACCCTTGGAAACCAGGAACACAACGAACTTCTGGATGCGCGTATTGCGAGTCACAAACTGAAAGAAGACGATACGATACTGATTGGCGGGCCGCCATGTCAGGCTTACTCACTTGTTGGGCGTGCCCGCAACATGGGGAAAATTAATTACGTTGCAGAAAATGACCACAGGCATTTTTTGTACCGCGAATATCTTCGTATTCTCCACAAAGCTAGACCTGCTGTTTTCGTGATGGAAAACGTGAAAGGTATCCTTTCGTCAACCGTCGGGGGGCGCCGGGTGTTTCATGACATTCTTAGCGATCTTACCGATCCCGGTTCGGCGCTTGGCAAGGGAAAAGGCATTCGGTACACCCTTCACTCTCTAGTGAAGCCGACCAGCTTTGAGCCGGGGATGGATCCAGTGAGCATCGATGCAAGAAATTTCATTATTCACGCCGAGCGTTACGGTATCCCGCAAGCCCGGCACCGCGTGATTATTCTGGGTGTGCGAGAGGATATGAGGTATGACGGCGCACATCTTCTTGGTGAGGTGCCACAAGTGACGGTCAGAAGCGCCTTGAAAGGCCTCCCACGTCTACGCAGTAAATTGGGTCGGGATGACAATCCTGAAAAATGGCGCGATGTTGTCGCGCAGTTGGGCCGCGATCTTGCTGAAGATGCGACGCGCCTAAATGAGTTTGAATTGGCAGAATGGCTGACGAATGCCGCTATGTCCCTCCCAGGTAATCTGGAAACAGGGGCGTTACGTTTCTCCAAGCGAGGAAATACAAATAGCTCTACTAGTTTTCAAAAATGGGTGCATGACAGCAATCTCCAAGTCTGGTTGAACCATGAAACACGGTCACACATGCCGAGTGACATGGGGCGCTACCTGTACGCATCTGTTTTTGCAGAGCAATATGGGCATTCACCCAAGGGGCATGAAGAATTTGCGCTCAAAGGACTTGCGCCTGATCACGCGAACTGGGAAACGGGCAAATTCGCAGACCGATTCAAGGTACAGCGTTATGACGCGCCCAGCACCACGGTGACAAGCCATATTTCCAAGGATGGTCATTACTATATCCACCCTAACCCCCTGCAATGCCGCAGTTTGACGGTGCGCGAAGCGGCGAGATTGCAAACATTCCCTGACAACTATTTTTTCCAGGGAAACCGCACACAGCAGTACCACCAAGTGGGGAACGCGGTCCCTTCACTATTGGCGAACCAGATTGCGCGTGTTTGTGAGTCGATTTTTTCTAACCGATGAGGTTGGACTTACAGCAATTGCATCAACTGTTGATACGGGAGAAATAAAGGGTGGGGATGAAAATGGTAAACGCTGCCCCACGAGCTTCTATCCTTATCGAGAGCATGCGGGATATTGGTTATACGCTGGAAACGGCTCTTGCTGATGTCGTTGATAACTCGATCACAGCTGGTGCCAAGACCATCACGATGGTTGCCGACACCAATAATCCAGAGCCCTACCTTTCCATTGTTGACGATGGCAGCGGCATGGATGTAGATGAATTGCTCGATGCCATGCGACTTGGAAGTCGTAGTCCACTGGACAAACGGGACAGCGGCGACTTGGGTCGGTTTGGCTTGGGGATGAAGACGGCCTCCTTTTCTCAATGCCGTAGGTTGACCGTCGTTTCACGAAAGAATGGCAAAACCGCGTGCGCCCGTTGGGACCTCGACAACGTGGAAAAAGCAGATGACTGGCTGGTAGAGTTGCCATCTGACGCAACTGAAATACTTTGTGCGGATATGCTCGGTCAAAATGGCACGCTGATCCTGTGGGAAAAACTGGACCGCCTTGCTGACAGGAGCTCGACTGATGACGGGAATCGACATCTTGTTCGACGAATCGATGAAGCTATTGAGCATCTTGAATTGGTCTTCCATCGCTTCCTTTCCGGCGAGCGGGGTATAAAACGGGTCACGATGCTTCTCAACGGACGCAGACTTGAGCCGTTCGATCCATTTCATACGGCACACCCTGCAACAATTACCGGTCCTGTAGAGGTAATCCGCTTGAACGGACAAGAAATTACAGTCCAGACATTCACGCTACCGCATCACAAGAAGGCGTCTCTTCCAGATTGGGAAAAATACGCAGGCCGAGCGGGCTACCTGAAAAATCAGGGTTTCTACGTTTATCGCGGCAGGCGGCTGATCATACATGGCACGTGGTTCGGCCTCGCACGGCAGATGGAGCTGACAAAACTGGCTCGGGTTCGCATCGACATGCCAAACGGACTGGACGCTGACTGGAAGATTGACGTCAAGAAGGCCTCGGCCCATCCACCGCGTCAGGTTCGAGATCGCCTCCGCCGGATAATCGAAACCATCGGTGCGACTTCAAGGCGCGTTTACACTGCGCGCGGGCGAAAGTTGATCAGCGACAGTCGCCTGCCGGTATGGCTTCGCATTCAGGACAAGAACGAAATTTCATACCGGGTCAATCCAGATCATCCCGTCCTCGTTGATTTCATGTCGCGCCTGACTGCCGAAATGAAGCACGATTTCCTGAAAATCCTCGAGATGACAGGTGCGGCAATCCCGGTTGATGCGCTGTTCGCTGATATCAGTAGCCAGCCCGAGAAGATTGCTGGAAGCGCAATGTCTTCAGTGGCTCAGGAGCATGTTGTAGCCGCGACATTCAGGCACTTATCACAGTCGGGTTTGAATAATGAGGACATCATCGAAATGCTGAGAGTCACCGAGCCGTTTCGGTCAAGCTGGGAACAAACGCAGCAAATCATTCAAACGATAATTCAGGAGGGTAGCGCTGATGCATGAAGGACTTCAAATGCTGGAGAACATGGTAGGTGCGCAACTTGCGAAAGAACCGATTCCGACTCCGCAGCGTATCAGGGAATTGATTGAAACCGTGCGGAACTTGCCTTTCTGCGCCAACGTGTCATCAGATGAAGCCGAAAGACTAGCTCTTGAATTCGAGGAGCGCCACGGTGTTGAGATGAAGATCGGCGCCTTTCTCACCAAAACAGATTACGAGCCGTGGCTAGATACTGCACGTGCCAGCATCATCCCTTATTACTGGAATCGTTACCGTCAACTACTTGTTCAGCAGGGCTTCTCGGGCCATGTGCTCGCCACCTTGGATGACGTGACTGACCGTATTCTAAGCCTGCTTGAAAATCCGCAGAAGCCTGGCAGGTGGGACCGGCGTGGCATGGTTGTAGGGCATGTCCAGTCAGGGAAGACTGCTAACTATACGGGGCTGATCTGCAAGGCGGCTGATGCCGGTTACCGGCTGATTATTGTCATCGCGGGCGTCCACAACAATCTGCGCAATCAGACGCAGATTCGCATTGACGAGGGATTCGTTGGTCGGGATAGCGCGCGGATGCTCACTACACGAGACGAACAGGTTATCGGCGTCGGAAAATTTGATAGCAGCAGGCGGCCTGTGACCTTCACCAACTCCGTACGTGATTTCAACAAAGTTATGGCGACCGGCGTTGGTGTGCCTCTCCAGAACCTTAACGAACCCGCGATATTCGTTATCAAGAAAGAATCAAATACCCTGAAAAATCTGCTCGAATGGCTGAAGGAACACAGCGCGCGCGGCGGCACAGATTCAGTCGATGCGCCGATGTTGCTGATCGATGATGAAGCCGATAATGCCTCGATCAACACGAAGCATGGCAAGGGGGAGGTAACACGGATTAACGGACAGATACGCGACCTACTCAATATGTTTGAGCGGAGCTGTTACGTTGGTTACACCGCCACACCCTTCGCGAATATCTTCATCGACCCGGCTACCGATGACGAGATGCGCGGCGCGGATCTTTTCCCGAAAGATTTCATCGTCAGCCTCGATCCGCCGACGAACTACTTCGGGGCAAACCGGGTTTTTCTCGAGGACGCCGACAGGATCATCCGGCATATCGATGACAACGAGGAGCGCCTCCCCCTCAAGCATGCGACAGATTTCACGGTGACGACGCTGCCGCCAAGCCTTGTGACGGCAGTGCGCGCATTCGTGGTCGCCAAGGCGATCCGTATCGCGCGTGGGCAGGTGGCCGTGCATTGCTCGATGCTGGTCAATGCATCAATCAAGAATGCCGTCCAGCGGCAACTTCGAAATGAGCTGCACATCGCGCTTGAAGAGTTGCAGGCGAGCGTACGAGTGAACGCAGCCTTGCCGCCAGCCGAAGCCTTGCGCGATCCCGCGATCCGGGCACTGCATGAGGTATGGGCCGACGAGTATGAAGATACGGCCGGGTGTGACTGGCCAGCGGTGCAAAAGCGGCTTCACGAGGCGGCAGCATCGATACGAACCGTACTCATCAACAGCAAGTCGGCTGACGTGCTCGACTATGCCGGGCACGCGAAAACCGGGCTCAGTGTCATCGCGGTGGGCGGCTTCTCGCTCTCGCGCGGACTGACGCTCGAAGGGCTGATGGTCAGCTACTTCCTGCGCAACTCGATGATGTATGACACGTTGATGCAGATGGGGCGCTGGTTCGGGTACCGGCAGGGTTATGACGATCTCTGCCGTGTCTGGATGCCTGAAGAGGCCGAAGGCTGGTATACCCATATCGCCGAAGCGATTGAAGAACTGCGCGAGGAGTTACGCATCATGCAGGCCGCGAACGCTACGCCCGAACAATTCGGGCTCAAGGTTCGCAGCCACCCGGACACGCTGATCGTGACGGCACGTAACAAGATGGGTTCAGGCGAGAAGTTGCGCGTGTCGATCGGACTGGGCGAGAGGTTTGCCGAGACTGCGATCCTGAAGCGAGACCCCGCCAGCTTGGCAGCGAATAGACTGGCGGCACGTCAGTTGGCTGATAAGTTGGCCGAGGCAGGTAAACCATTGTCTAGCGCTGCGGAAGTTACTGGTGGGCGTCTCCTGCAGGGTGTTCCGCCCGGGATGGTGGAAGAGTTCATCTCGGCATTCCAGAATCACCCCGGGTCAATGCTGACTGAGCCTGGACCGGTGCGACGATATATCGAGGATCGACGCGACACAGAGCTTGCGAGTTGGGATGTGCTGTTTACGGGCGTCAAAACCCCCGATGCCCAAGGGCTGACTGACGTTTCACTTGGCATTCCGATCTATTGCCAGCGGCGCAGCGCGGGCAACAGGAGTGATTGCAATACTCTGCGGGTGACAAACAAGCAGAGGGTGGCGTCGCGCGGGGTGGAGAAGACGGGCCTGACACCAGCACAAATAGAAGGTGTGGAAAAGGCATATAGAGAAGCAGAGGGTAAGGAAAATTATCCAGATCGCATCTACCGGAGGATGCGCGAGCGGCCACTGCTGATCGTGCATCTCCTCGCAATCGGGAACGAGCACGAAGATCTTCGTGGCCAGAAGCCGACTGTTGCTTGGAGCATCAGTTTTCCGCGTACGGCAATGGAGGAAATGCGGGTCGAATATGTCGTCAACACGACATGGTGGAAGGAAAACTACCGTGATGAGCTGGACGACGACGAGATAGCGGGCGACGATGTCTGATGACCCTTGGAAGGATTTGACGCCGCCATCAAGTGCTGATGCTCTCAACGCACGCCGCGTCGATGCAGAAATGCCGTGGGGTTTCTTTTGGGCGCGTGGTATCGACCGCCGCTGTCTGCTGTTGCTGCGTCATGCCGAGGAAGCATCACCCAAGGCACGATTGCCGCGTCTGAAGGGGATCGAGACTACGCTGACCGATGCTGACGGAGATCGCAACCAGACACTGATTCTGCGTCTCATGGATACTGCACAGCGCGACATCTTCCATCGACTGTGTCTCGACATCATGATGTCTGCCGCAGGTGCCGCTTCCGAGACAGAAGCAGTGGCGGTTGCATTGGCGCGCACATGGCGGTGGCACCACCTTCTGCGCGGCGGTGGAGATGGACGCCTTTCACCCGAAGAGCAGAAAGGGCTGATCGGCGAATTGCTTGTACTTGATCAACTGCTACGCAGTCTTTCCGCCCACGATGCAGTTTCTTCTTGGCGTGGGCCGCTAGGTGCGCCCAAAGATTTTGAAGTGGGAAGGGTTTCTGTCGAAGCGAAGGCTCGCCGCGGCGCAGCAACTCCATATATCGCTATTTCTTCCGAGCACCAACTTGATATAACTGGTGTCGATACGCTGTTCCTCCATGTCGCCGAACTCGATCAGGCGCAATCCGATACACCGAGTGGATTTACCCTATCCGAAATCGCGCGACGACTGCATTCTGCGATCGGAATCACTGACCAACTGGCAGCCGATTTGTTTGAAACCCTCCTTTCCGCCGCAGGGTTTGACTGGGAAGACGACTATTCAGACGTGAAATGGATACAGGGGCCAGATCGCCTTTATCGTGTTGGCGATGGCTTCCCCTGCATCACTCCCGCATCGTTTCCGGGGGGCGTTCTCAACGTTCGATATTCAGTCTCGCTGTTTGAATGCGAGCCTTTCCGCGTGTCGGCTGAAATTTTGACTACTGCGCTTGCAGGAGCGTCTCATGGCGATTGAACTGGAAGAGTTTTATCAGGATTTCTTTCAAGGGATTCTTGCAGCAGCCGATGCTGGTGGTAAATGGGCCGAAGATGCTTTCTTCGACATCTTTTGCGAGTATCTGATCGATGCTGGTGAACTCAATACGGCTGACCGCGCAGCCTACACGCCACCTAAAGGCGGCGTGCGGGTGGATGGCTATGGTGGTGATCCGATCGCGAGCGAGGGCGTCCTCAGCCTGATTGTGGTGGACTTCAATCAGTCGCCAAACATCGGAACACTCACTGCGTCTGATATGGACGCGATATTCAAGAGGGCCTCGAATTTTCTAGTGAAGGCACTCGACCACGCCTTCCGGAACAGCTTGGAAGAAACAGCTCCGGCGTTCGGTCTTGCGGACCTGATTGCAAAACGATGGCCAGACATCTCCAAGGTCCGCCTCTTTCTTATTAGTAATCGTGTCCTTAGCTCGAAAGTTGATGGCCGGGCAGCGGGTGAACACGAAGGGGTTCCAGTCACTTATAGCGTCTGGGATTTGGGGCGCTTACACCGCTTTGCCGCGGCAGGGTTTGGGCGTGAGGAATTAGTGGTAGACCTCGAAGGTGAGTTTGGTGGGGTTCTCCGCGTTCTGCCAGCCCACCTAAACGATGCAGGGTATGAGGCCTATCTCGTCGTTGTACCTGGATCGCAGCTTGCTGCCATATACGACCGATGGGGTGCGAGGTTGCTGGAGCAGAATGTGCGCGTTTTTCTTCAGGCGCGCGGAGATGTGAACAAAGGCATCCGAAACACGATCGAGAATGATCCGGAAATGTTCTTTGCTTACAACAATGGCATTACAGCGACCGCTGAGGGCGTTGAGACTCGCCATGATGAGGATGGGCTGGTGTTGACGGAATTGCGCAACCTCCAGATCGTGAATGGCGGGCAGACGACCGCCTCCATACATGCGGCGAGCCGGAAAAAAGATGTTGATTTGTCCCGTGTCTTTGTTCAGATGAAGCTTTCAATCGTTGAACCTGCACGCGCAATGGACGTGGTCCCAAAGATTTCGGAATATGCCAATAGCCAGAATCGCGTCAATGCGGCGGATTTTTTCGCCAACCATCCATTCCACGTCCGGATGGAGGAATTTTCCCGCCGCATCTTCGCGCCATCACCCGATGGCACCTTTCGTGAATCCAAATGGTTTTACGAGCGCGCACGTGGGCAGTATCAGGATGCACGTGCCTTGTTGACGGAGGCACAGCGAAAGAGATTCGATCTGGAGTATCCGAAGCAACAACTGATTTCGAAGACTGATCTCGCAAAGTTTCTCAATTCTTGGGAGGGGCATCCGGATACTGTCAGCAAAGGATCGCAGAAGAATTTTTCGGAGTTTGCCAAAGAAATCGGCCGCAAATGGACAAAGCAGTCAGACTCGTTCAACGAGACCTTCTACCGCCATGCAATTGCCAAGACGATTGCTTTCCGGGAAACGGAAAAGCTGGTTTCTGAACAGCCTTGGTATCAGGGCGGTGGTATTCGGTCTCGTGTTGTACCGTACGCTTTGGCTAAGTTTGCCCATGATGCTGAGCGGCAAGGTAGATATGTCGATTTCGACCGCATCTGGCGTGCACAAAGCCTGTCGGACGATCTGAAGCGAGTACTCGCTATTGCATCGGAAGCCGTGCATGGAGTGATAATGGGGGTAACCAACGAAATTCCAAACCCTCTGGAATGGGCGAAGCAGCAAGCATGCTGGAGTCGAGTCATGGAGCTTAAAATCCTTTGGCCTGAGGACTGGCTTGATACTCTGCTGACTGGAGATGAGCAAAAAGAAACCAAGCGTTCTGCCGTCAAGGATCAGCGCATGTTGAATGGTATCGAAGCACAAACAGCAGTTATTAAAGCAGGCAAGGAATTCTGGAGAAATGCCAAGGCATGGGGTGCCGCGAAGGAACTCCTGACAGCTACGGAGTCAGGAATTCTCGATGTTGCTGCTTCGGTCCCCGCCAAGATTCCAAGCGAGAAACAGTGTATCCGGGCTATTGAAACCTTGCGGAAACTCCACCTTGAGGGATTTCAGCATGGGTTGGATTTGGTGCAGTAAACCCAGTCAAGCCAGCATCTCCAGCAATACCGGATGCCAAAGCGCAAGATCGATTTTCCCCATTCTGCTGCCGAGTCGTTTTTTGTCCACCGAGCGTAGTTGGTCCAGCAGGATGCGCGCGGATTTGCCCTTGAACTCGACTTCGGGGCGGCAGCCGAGCGCTTGTCCGCCGCTGGTGAGTGGGGCGATGATGACGCGCGGCAGGGCGGCATTCATGTCGTCCGGCGACACGATTAACGCGGGACGGGTTTTCTGGATTTCGCTGCCGATGGTGGGGTCGAGGTTGACCCAGTAAACCTCGCCGCGCTTTACCACACCCATTCTTCGTCGCCCTCGTCGACCGGGATGGTGTCGAGTACGGCTTCGCCGTTTTCGGCCTGATAGCCATCAAACCAGCCAGCGCGGGGTTGCTTGAGCGCTTCAATCACGAGCTTCTTGCCTTTGATCTGCAGATCGACGGCATCTTTCAGACCACATGAGGCGAGGATGGCGGCGGGGATGATGACGCCCTTTGAGTTGCCTACTTTAACCAGGTTGATGCGCATGATGGTTCTTCCTCCAGCATTGATAAGTTAAAACAATGTTATTACATGCTTGGGGCGTCAGGCAACTGTTTCCGTAGCATTCCACATCCCTTTCCGGCACAGCCCGCGCGCTTCGCAGAATTGGCAGACGGAATCGATCCCCGATGCGGGAAGCGCTGCGCCTGCGGCAATCGCTTCGAGCAGTTCCGGCAGGCGGCGGCCGATGGCGTCGACGTCAGTTTCGCCATCCAGTTCGAGCGGGATGACGGGGATTTCGTTGATCGGCAGGTAGGCGGCGGCGGCGTCGGCAAGCCAGGCGTAGAACGGCAGCTGGATGGCCTCGGCGGGATCCTTGAGCTTTTTCTTGAGACCTTGCGCGGCGCCGGTTTTGTAGTCGATGACGGTGCGGGCGTCGCCCTTCTGGTCGACGCGGTCGACGCGACCGTGCAGGGTGACCTCGCCGAGGTCGGCGACGCTGAACGGCATTTCGAACAGGGTTTCGCCGGACTGGTAATGCCAGCCCTGGGCGGCCCACTCCAGCCAGGCATCGACGTAGGCGGGCTGGATTTTTTCCCAGCGGTTGCGCCAGGCGGCGGCGGTCCAGGCCGGCAGCGCGGCGAATTCGGCAGTGGAGATTTCCTCCAGCCGGGCCAGTGCGGCGGCGCGCTCGGGCGGCGGTGCGCCGTCGTGAAAGGTCTTGAGGATGCGGTGCAGCGCAGTGCCGTAATCGCTCTTGTCGAGCGCGTCGTCGGCTTCGTCGAGTTCCCGTATGCCGAGCACGTTTTTGACGAAAAACCGGTACGGGCAATCGAGCAGGGTCTGGTAGGCGGTGGGCGAATAGCGTCGCGGCAGCTGCGCGGCGGATAGCGTGGGCGCAGGCTGTTCGCTGGCGCCGGGCAACGGGCTGGGCCGGGCGGGCGGCTCGCCGCTGGCCTGTTCGGGCAGGGCGGCGCCCCATGCGGCCAGATGCAGGGCCTGCAGCCGCAATATCAGTTGCGAGGCGGGATTGGGCTCGTCGTTGTTCCATGCCTGCCAGCTCAGCAGTGCTGGCCCCTGCGTCAGCAGCGGGATCAGGTCGGTGGTGGCGGCTTCGGCCTCGATGGCGGCAGTGGACAGGCCGAGTTGCGCACGGGTGGCCTGGCTGAACAGGCCGGGTGCGGAGCGCGCGGGCAGGCGGCGGGCGTCGGCGCCGATCACTGCGACCGCGTCGAACAGGCGCCCGCGCGCGGCAGGTAGAGAAGTTAGCACGATGGGGCTGGCGATGCGGGTATCGATGAAGCTGGCCGACTCCAGCGCCAGATTGAGCCAGCGCCGCCATTCGCCGAAGCCGTATTTTTCGCCGTCGTCCACCAGCTCGCGGCGCAGGGTGTCGAGCGTGGCGAGCAGACTGGCGCCGGCGGCATCCATCTGGAGCGGCGCGATGGCGTCCAGTTTGTCGAGGCTGTCGATGAGACGGGTGAGCCAGGCTACCAACGGTGCGCGGCTTTGGGAGAAGCCTCGCCGGGCGTCGAACAATGCGGCAAGCCAGGGCGGCGATGCACCGAATTGCGCATGCGCCAGCCGCTGGATATCGGCCATGCCTTGCGCCACGCCCTGCCGCCGCAGCGCGAGTTCGAGTTGCAGCACCTGGTCCTGCCGCGCCGCGAGCCCGCCCAGCAGAAAGGGCGACTTCAGCAGATCGAGCAATTCGATATGCGGGAAATCGTGCGCGACGCATTCCAGCCAGCGGTCGATCACCGCGGCGGCGGCAGTGGTCGACAGTGCCCAGCCGGTTTCGTCGGCGACCAGCACGTCCGTGCGTTCGAGCAGCGCACGCACCCGGCGTGCGGTTTCGCGGTCGAGCGCGATCAGCGCGATATCGCGCTTTCCGGCGTGCAATTGCGCCGTCACCCAGGTGGCGACGGCGCGCGCCTCGGCTTCCAGGTGCGGTGCGGGATACAGCGTCAGGTGCGGGTGCACGGGAGAGCGGGGGTGAATGGCCGCCAGCATGGCGGCGCGCTCGCCCAGCGGCGGCGCGATTTTCTGCCAGGCCTGATGCAGGGTGAATGCCACGCCGTCGGCAGCCGCGGCGGCGGGCTCGAACAGCGTGACAGGCGCATGCTCGGCACAGCGGTCGAGAAATTGCCGTTCGATGGCGGTCAGCGTTCCCAGCGCGTAGCCGTAAACGGGCTGCGGCGCGGACCGGCATTGCTCAAGCAGCCTGTCGAGCGCGCGCGCGTAATGGGCCTGCGGGTCGCTGCCGTCGTTGTTGAGCGCCTGCCATACCGCCTCGATCAGTGCGGTTTCGCGGTCGGGTGCAGCGGCATGCAGCGCGCGGATGCGCGATCCGATGGCGGCGCCCAGCCGGGCGGCGGAAAGTTCATCGGCCAGCTGCAGCAACTCGCTGGCGAGCGCCCATCGGTCGACCGCACCCAGCCAGTCGATAGTGCGCAGTACGCCGTGCAGCCGCGCCAGCCGCCGCGCATGCGGCTCGGCGCGGCCGTCGGCCATGCTTGTGCCCTGCAGGGTGCTTTCGGCCCAGGTTTTCAGCGGCGCGATGCGCGGCGGGATCAGCGCGGCCAGGCCGGCAGCCTGCGCCAGCGCGCGGGCGAAATCCTGTCCGGCGCGGTGGTTGGGAACCAGCAGCGTCAGCCCGGAGAGATCGGGCAGGCGGTCGGCGTGGCGGTCGAGCAGGGCACGGGCGGCGGCGTGCGCCATGGGCGGGCCGCCCAGGAGAATCGTTGCGATTCCCACCGGGGTTATTGATTCGGCCAGATGAAGTTTGAAGTGGGATCAAGGTTCGGTCTGCCCGGGCTGTGCGTGGCAGCGCGGGAGGCCGAATCGATAAGCATTGAAAACAGCGTTCTATTGAGACGGGCCAACGAACCGGTCAAAGCATGATGCCGTGAGAAATACAATGCGGGTTCAAACATCATCGGACCGTCTCAATAATCTAAAAACGGGGGTTGGGTGCGCCCGCCCGGCGGGTGGCGCGGGGAGCGGTCAACTGCGGTTGTTCGGCTCAACGTTCCAGGTACTGGCGCTTGTCCTTGACGCCGGCCCATTCGTCGGCATCGGGCAGCGGGTCCTTGCGTTCGATGATGACTTTCCACTCTTTGGCAAGCTCGGCATTGAGCGCGATGTAGGCACGCTGGTCGTCCGGCACGTCGTCCTCGGCATAGATGGCCTCGACCGGGCATTCGGCCACGCACAGGGTGCAGTCGATGCACTCCTCGGGGTCGATGACGAGGAAATTGGGACCTTCATGGAAGCAGTCCACCGGACAGACATCGACACAATCGGTGTATTTGCACTTCACGCAGGCGTCGGCTACAACGTAGGTCATTCGTTTTTACCCTGATGATTTGAGACATGCCCGGATGCTTGCAGGCGGCAATTTTGATGTAGCATATCGCCACAAAACCGATTTTTCCAGTATTACCACCTTCCCAAACCGTCCAGGCCGCATCCGGCCAACCGCATCTTCAAAATAGGAGCCTCACCGATGAGCGAGCATGTTCATTACATATCCGACGATTCCTTCGAACAGGAAGTCCTGCAGGCGGGCGTGCCCGTGCTGGTGGATTACTGGGCAGACTGGTGCGGCCCCTGCAAGATGATCTCGCCGATCCTCGACGAAGTGGCCAAGGAATATTCCGGCAAGCTCAAGGTGTGCAAGCTCAATATCGACGAGAACCAGGCCACCCCGCCCAAGTTCGGCATCCGCGGCATCCCCACCCTGATGATCTTCAAGAACGGCAATGTCGAGGCCACCAAGGTCGGCGCCTTGTCCAAGTCGCAACTTACCGCTTTCGTCGACAGCAACATCTAAACCGTCCTACCGGACGGCGCACCCGCGCGCCGCCTTACCGCAGTGCCGTCCGGCTTCTCTCCCTCTTCGCGTCCGGCTCTTTCAAGCGAGCCCACTCAGGCCCTTTCCATGCATCTTTCCGAACTCAAGCAGAAGCCGATCACCGAGCTCCTCGAAATCGCCGCCGCCAACGGCATCGACAACGCCAACCGTTTTCGCAAACAGGAACTGATCTTCACCATCCTGAAAACGCTGGCCAAGCGCGGCGAGAGCATCTACGGCGACGGCGTGCTGGAAGTGCTGCCGGACGGCTTCGGATTCCTGCGATCGCCGGAAACCTCGTATCTCGCCAACACCGACGACATCTACGTGTCGCCGTCGCAGATCCGCCGCTTCAACCTGCACACCGGCGACAAGATCGAAGGCGAGATCCGCACGCCGAAGGACGGCGAACGCTATTCGGCGATGACCAAGCTCGACAAGATCAACGGCGAGCCGCCCGAGGCGAGCAAGAACAAGATCCTGTTCGAGAACCTCACCCCGCTGCATCCGGACAAGCCGCTCAAGCTGGAACGCGACGTCAAGGCGGAGGAAAACATCACCAGCCGCGTCATCGACATCGTCGCGCCGATCGGCAAGGGTCAGCGCGGCCTCTTGGTGGCGCCGCCGAAATCCGGCAAGACGGTGATGCTGCAGCACATCGCGCACGCCATCAGCGCCAACCATCCGGAAGTCGTGCTGTTCGTGCTGCTGATCGACGAACGCCCGGAAGAAGTCACCGAAATGAGCCGCACCGTGCGCGGCGAAGTCGTCGCCTCGACCTTCGACGAACCCGCCAGCCGCCACGTGCAGGTGGCGGAAATGGTGATCGAGCGCGCCAAGCGCCTGGTCGAGCACAAGAAGGACGTGGTGATCCTGCTCGATTCCATCACCCGTCTGGCGCGCGCCTACAACACGGTGCAGCCGGCTTCCGGCAAGGTGCTCACCGGCGGCGTCGACGCCAACGCGCTGCAGAAGCCGAAGCGCTTCTTCGGCGCCGCGCGCAACATCGAGGAAGGCGGCAGCCTCACCATCCTCGCCACCGCGCTGGTCGAAACCGGCAGCCGCATGGACGACGTGATCTATGAAGAGTTCAAGGGCACCGGCAACCTGGAAATCCATCTCGACCGCAAAATGGCCGAGAAGCGCCAGTACCCCGCCATCAACGTCAACCGCTCCGGCACCCGCCGCGAAGAGCTGCTGATGCCGCACGACATCCTGCAGAAGGTGTGGGTGCTGCGCAAGCTGCTGTACCCGATGGACGACATGGAGGCGATGGAATTCCTGCTCGACAAGATCCGCGCGACCAAAAACAACAGCGAATTTTTCGACTCGATGCGGCGCGGCTGACCGCGAAATGATCATTTGTCCGCGAAGGAACGCGAAGAAATTCGGCGAAACCCGGAGCGCTGGCTGAACGGCGACATCAGGCGGGTTCGCTGCGCTCGACGCTTTCCCTGGTTTTCCTTCACGCCTCTTCGCGTCCTTCGCGGATAAAAATGTTGTTGCCCGCCGTGGCCAGGCCCGCTATAATCTCGCGTTCTCCGAATTCAACCCGTTTAAGGAATTGCCATGAAATCCGGCATTCACCCCGATTACAAGGAAGTCGCCGTGACCTGCTCCTGCGGCAGCACGTTCAAAACCCGCTCCACGCTGGGCAAGGAAGTCCTGCGCGTGGAAGTCTGCGCGGCCTGCCATCC
>NZ_JANJXQ010000278.1 GCF_024708915.1 Thiobacillus sp. | reverse complement strand
ACGGACAGTGATCGCGAGATCGGTCGAAAACCCGCATCGATTGGTGGAAGCGGGAGGCCTGGCCAAATCAGCCAGACGGAATGATGTTCGGGTGGTGGGCAGTACAGGGTTTGAACCTGTGACCCCCGCCGTGTGAAGGCGATGCTCTACCGCTGAGCTAACTGCCCCGAAGCGGCGCGAATTAAACCACATCCCGGCTGGGAAGGTCAATTTCGCCAGCGCCTATCCAGTAAAATAGCGCCTTTTTCCACTCCGCCCTGTCATGATCCGCACCCGCTTCGCCCCCTCCCCCACTGGTTACCTGCATATCGGCGGCGCCCGCACTGCGCTGTTTTCGTGGGCGTTCGCGCGCCATCACGGCGGTCAGTTCATCCTGCGCATCGAGGACACCGACATCGAGCGCTCCACCCCCGAGGCGGTGCAGGCGATTCTCGACGGCATGGCCTGGCTGGATCTCGCGCACGACGAAGGCCCGTTCTATCAGTTGGAGCGGATGTATCGCTACAAGGAAGTGATCGCGCAGATGCTGGAAAAAGGCCTGGCCTATCACTGCTATTGCAGCACCGGGGAACTCGACGCCATGCGCGAGGCGCAGCGCGCACGCGGCGAGAAGCCGCGCTACGACGGCCGTTGGCGCCCCGAGCCGGGGAAATCGCTGGCAGTGCCGCCGTCCGGGGTGCAGCCGGTGGTGCGCTTCCGTAACCCCCTTGAGGGCACGGTGGCGTGGAAGGATCTGGTCAAGGGCAGCATCGAGTTTTCCAACGCCGAGCTCGACGACCTCATCATCGCGCGCGCCGACGGCACCCCGACCTACAACTTCTGCGTGGTAGTCGACGACTGGGACATGCGGATCAGCCACGTCATCCGCGGCGACGACCACGTCAACAACACCCCGCGCCAGATCAACATCCTCAGGGCGCTCGGCGCCGAGGTCCCGCAGTACGCGCACCTGTCGATGATCCTCGGCGACGACGGCACCAAGCTGTCGAAGCGCCACGGCGCGGTCTCGGTGATGCAGTACTTCGAGGAAGGCTACCTGCCCGAGGCGGTGATCAACTACCTCGCGCGGCTCGGCTGGTCGCACGGCGACGCCGAGATCTTCAGCCGCGAGCAGTTCGTCGAGTGGTTCGACCTCGACCACATCACGCCGTCGGCCGCGCAGTTCAACACGGAGAAGCTGCGCTGGCTCAACCAGCAGTACATCAAGGCCGCGGACGACGCGCGCCTCGCCGAGCTCGCACACCCCTTCCTGATCCGCAACGGCGCCGCGGTCGACGGCGGCCCCGCCCTCGAGGCGGTCGTCGCGCTGGTGAAGGAGCGCGCCGCCACCATCGAGGAGCTCGCCGACGCCGCCACCCTGTTCTTCCGCACCCTGCACCCGACGCCCGAGCTGCTGGCGCAGCACGTCACCCCCGACGTGCTGCCGGCGCTCGCCGAGCTCGTCGCGCGCTTCGAGTCGCTCGCCTGGGAGCGCGCGGCGATTTCCGCCGCGTTCAAGGAGACGCTCGCCGCGCACGGCCTCAAGATGCCGAAGCTCGCGATGCCGGTGCGGGTGCTGGTAACGGGCGAGCCGCAGACGCCGGCGATCGACGCCACCCTGGAACTGATCGGCAAGGAGAAAGTGATCGCCCGCCTGAAGGCGGCCCTGTAGCCCGGCAAAAAGAATCCGCTATAATGCGCGCTGTTTTTCGCCGGCGTAGCTCAGTTGGTAGAGCAGCGCATTCGTAATGCGAAGGTCGTCAGTTCGATTCCGATCGCCGGCACCAGTTGAAGAAAACGCCGCTCACTGAGCGGCGTTTTTGTTTTCTTGGACCAACGTGCCCGTTGGCCGCTCAGGCGTAGCTGTCGGTCATCAGGTTGGAGAACCACTGGCGCATCTCGTCCATGTTGCGCGCGCTTGCCGGCCCCTGGCCCATCCCGCCCGGAATCGGCTTCATGCGCTTGCTGCCCGGGTCGTAGGCGTACAAGGCAGTCAGCCACGACGCGGTCTTTGCCGTGATCGGCGAATAGCACGCCGAATTCGTCACCGGCGCGGGGTCGGGCGCGAGGCCGAGGAAGGCACG
>NZ_JANJXQ010000055.1 GCF_024708915.1 Thiobacillus sp. | reverse complement strand
AGATCCTCGACCTGCCCTAGCAGCGCATCGTGCAGACCCTGAAGCCCGGCAAGGGGGTGCTGCACCTGGAGTTTTCCCCGCGCGGCGAGCAGGTCTGGCTTTCGCTGCGCGACGAAAACCGCATCGAGATCTACGACCCCGATTCGTTCGCCCGCATCGGCACCCTGCCTGCGCAGAGCCCGAGCGGAATTTTCTTCACCGTGCGTGCCCACAGGATCGGACTATGAGCGACATCCAACTCAGCCTGCTCAATGATTTCCAGCGCGGCTTTCCGCTCACCTCCCGACCCTTCGATGCCATCGCGCAGCGCCTCGGACTGGAGTTGGAAGGCCTGCTCGATACCCTGCGCCGGCTGACGCGGGAAGGCGTCGTCAGCCGCGTCGGCGCGGTGTTTCGCCCCAACCGCGTCGGCGTCAGCACGCTCGCCGCCATGGCCGTGCCGGAAGGGCGGCTTGACGAGGTGGCCCGGCTCGTCAGCGCGCGCCCCGAGGTCAACCACAACTACGAACGCGAACACCGCTTCAACCTCTGGTTCGTCGCCGCGGCCGCGAACCCGGCGCAGTTGGAGCAGGCGTTGCACGACATCGAGCAGCAGACCGGTCTTGCGGCGATGCGCCTGCCCATGGTGCAGGACTACCACATCGACCTCGGCTTCGATCTGCGCCGCAGCGTCGGCCTGACCGACCGGCACCAGCAGAAAGCCGCCCCTTCGCGCGCACTCGAACTCGACGCCCTCGACTACGCCCTGGTCGAGGCGATCCAGGAAGGCCTGCCCCTGATGGCGCACCCCTATGCCGAAGTCGCGGCATTCATCGGAACGTCGGAAGCCGACGTGCTGATCCGGCTGGGGCGGCTGCTCGATCACGGCGTCATCAAACGCCTGGGCATCGTCGTCCGCCACCACGAGCTGGGCTTCCGCGCCAACGCCATGGTGGTGTGGAATATCCCGGATGAACAGGTCGACGAATTCGGCCGCTGCGTCGGCGCCTCGGGTCTGGTGAACCTCTGCTACCAGCGCCCGCGCCGCCTGCCCGAGTGGCCCTACAACCTGTTCTGCATGATTCACGGCAAGGATCGGGACGCGGTGCTGAGGCACCTCGACCATCTGCGCGACCAGTGCGGGCTGACGGAGTTTCACTGCGAGGTGCTGTTCAGCAAGCGGCGCTTCAAGCAGACCGGCGCGCGCTACGTCGCGGCACAGCCGAAGACGGAGGCGGAGGCGATTTGATGGACGACCTCGACCTCGACCGCGCCCTGATCAACACCCTGCAAGGCGGCTTCCCGATCTGCGAACGGCCCTATGCCGAGGTGGCGGCCCGCGTCGGCAGCGACGAGGCGACCGTCATCGCCCGCATCGACAGCCTGCTCGCGCGCGGCCTGCTGTCGCGCTTCGGCCCCATGTACCATGCGGCGCAGATGGGCGGCGCGCTGAGCCTGGCGGCGATGGAGATCCCGCCGCAGGACTTCGAGCGGGTGACGGAAATCGTCAACCGCCAGCCCGAGGTGGCGCACAACTATGCGCGCGGCCACCGCCTCAGCATGTGGTTCGTGCTCGCCACCGAAACCCCCGCCGCGCAGCAGGACACGATCGCGCGCATCGAGCGCGAGAGCGGCTATCCGGTCTTCAACATGCCGAAGATCCGCGAATATTTCGTCGAACTGAAACTGCACGTATGAACGCGCCCAAGGATTTCAGTCCGCTCGACGACACCGACCGCCGCATCATCCAGGCGACGCAGGCCGGGCTGCCGCTCGCGCCGCGCCCCTACCACGCCGTCGCGGAACAGCTCGGCATGGCAGCCGCCGAGGTGATGCAGCGCATGCAGCGCATGCTCGACCTCGGCATCATCCGCCGCATCGGCGCCGTGCCGAACCACTATGCGCTGGGTTATCGCGCCAACGGCATGACGGTGTGGGATGTCGCCGACGACTGCATCGACGAACTCGGCGAACGCATCGGCCGGCTCGACTTCGTGACCCACTGCTACCAGCGCCCGCGCCACCTGCCTGAGTGGCCCTACAACCTGTTCGCCATGGTGCACGGCAGGACGCGCGAGGAAGTGGAGGCCAAGGCCCGCCTCATCGCCGAGGTGCTGGGCACGGCGAGCCGGGGCCGTGACATCCTGTACAGTTCGCGCATCCTCAAGAAAACCGGCCTGCGCATCGGCGCATAGGAGAAAAGACATGTTCCGTATCTCCCAATACCTGCAGGAACTCGCCCAGCCGACCCCGCTCGGCCCCCGGCGCACCCCGCCCGGCCCGGTGGTGATCTGGAATCTGGTGAGGCGCTGCAACCTCACCTGCAAGCACTGCTATTCGATTTCCGCCGACAAGGACTTTCCGGGCGAGCTCGGCACCGACGAGGTGTTCGCCGTCATGGACGACCTCAAGCGTTTCCGCGTGCCGGTTCTCATCCTCTCCGGCGGCGAGCCGCTCTTGCGTCCCGACATCTACGCCATCGCGCAGCGCGCCAAGGAGATGGGTTTCTACGTCGGCCTGTCCTCCAACGGCACCCTCATCGATGAAGGCAACATCGAGCGCATCGCCGCCATCGGCTTCGATTACGTCGGCGTCTCGCTCGACGGCATTGCGGCAACCCACGACCGTTTCCGCCGCATGGAGGGTGCCTACGAGGCCTCGCTGCACGGCATCCGCCTGTGCCGCGACCGCGGCATCAAGGTCGGCATCCGCTTCACCCTGACCCAGGACAACGCGCAGGACCTGCCCGGGCTGCTGCAGCTGATGGAAGACGAGCAGCTCGACAAGTTCTACCTGTCCCACCTCAACTACGCCGGCCGCGGCAACACCAACCGCAAGCACGACGTGGTGCACCGGGCCACCCGCCAGGCCATGGACCTGCTGTTCGACACCTGCTGGCGCTACCAGCAGGAAGGGCGCCGCAGCGAGTTCGTCACCGGCAACAACGACGCCGACGGCGTCTACCTGCTGTTGTGGATCCGCAAGCACTTCCCTGCGATGGAAGCGCACATGCGCGCCAAGCTCGCGCAATGGGGCGGCAATTCGAGCGGGGTCAACATCGCCAACATCGACAACCTGGGCAACGTGCACCCCGACACCTTCTGGTGGAACTACACCCTGGGCAACGTGAAGGAGCGGCCGTTCTCCGCGATCTGGCCCGACACCGCCGACCCGCTGATGGCAGGACTCAAGGCGAGCCCGCGGCAGGTCAAGGGTCGCTGCGGCGAATGCGCCTATTTCGACATCTGCGGCGGCAACACCCGGGTGCGCGCCTACCAGCTGACCGGCGACCCTTGGCAGGAAGACCCGGCCTGCTACCTGGACGACGACGAGATCGGCGTCGCCACGCCGCATGAGCGGCTGACCGTGACGCCCTATGTGCCACTGCGACGGATGGCGCGCTGATGAAAACCTGGCTCCGCGCTTTTTGTATTTTTCCGGCCATCCTGGCGCTGACGGCACCGGCCCGCGGCGCCGAGCCCGCAGCCGCGGTCTACGCCCGGCACTGCGCCAGCTGCCACGGCATCGACCGCCTCGGCGGCACCGGCCCTGCGCTGCTTCCGGAAAACCTGGAACGGCTGCGCAAACCCGAGGCGCTGAAAGTCATCGCCAACGGCCGCGCCGCTTCGCAGATGGCGGCCTTCGGCGACACGCTCTCTGCCGCCGAGATCCAGGCGCTGACGGATTTCGTCTACACGCAGCCCGCCAGCGTGCCCGTCTGGGGGCTCGCCGAGATCAAGGCCTCGCGCATCGAGAATTTCAAGGCCGGCAGCCTGCCGGACACACCCGTATTCAAGGCCGACCTGCTCAACCTCTTCGTCGTCGTCGAAACCGGCGATCACCACGCCACCCTCCTCGACGGCGACAGCTTCAAACCCATCCACCGCTTCCAGACCCGCTTCGCCCTGCACGGCGGACCGAAGTTCACCCCCGACGGGCGCTATGTCTATTTCGCCTCGCGCGACGGCTGGATTGCCAAGTTCGACATCTGGAACCTGAAGATCACCCACGAAATCCGTGCCGGGATCAATACCCGCAATCTGGCCGTGTCGGGCGACGGGCGTTACGTGATCGTCGGCAACTATCTGCCGCAGACCCTGCTCGTGCTCGATGCGGCCGACCTCACGCCGCTCAAGCTGATCGAGGCGAAGGACGACAGCGGCAAGCGTTCGCGCGTCTCCGCCGTCTACGACGCGGCGCCGCGCAAGAGCTTCATCGCCGCGCTGAAGGACGTCAAGGAGGTGTGGGAAATCCCCTACGCCGACGACCACGAGCCGATCTATCCGGGGCTGGTGCACGACTACCGCATGGCCGAGGCGCTGGCCGACAAGGGGCCGTTCCCGGTGCGCCGCATCCCGCTCGCGGACTATCTCGACGATTTCTATTTCGATCAGTCCTACACTCACCTGATGGGCGCCTCGCGCGACGCCGGCAAGGGCCAGGTGATCAATCTCGACGCGCGCAGGAAAGTCGCCGACCTCGACCTGCCCGGCATGCCCCACCTCGGCTCCGGCATCACCTGGGAATACCAGGGCCGGCCGGTGATGGCCACGCCCAACCTCAAATCCGGCGTGATCAGCATCATCGACATGAAGAACTGGCAGCTGATCAAGCGGATCGACACCCTGGGCCCGGGTTTTTTCATGCGCAGCCACGAGAACACACCTTATGCCTGGACCGACAATTTCATGAGCCCGGCGAAGGACACGCTCACCATCATCGACAAGCGCACGCTGGAAATTGTGCGCACGCTCACGCCTGCGCCCGGCAAGACCGCCGCGCACGTCGAATTCACCCGCGACGGCAGGTATGCCCTGGTCAGCATCTGGGAAATGGACGGCGCCCTGGTCGTTTACGACACGGCGACGTTCGCGGAGGCCGCGCGCATTCCCATGAGCAAGCCTTCAGGCAAATACAACGTCTACAACAAGACCACACGCTCGGCCGGCACCAGCCATTGAGCTTGCGCTCGGCAGCGCGTACACGGCGTTCCATGCGCAAACCAGCGGAAGCGCCGAAGCAGGGCCGTTGCTTCAGGACCGGTTGACTGGGTAAGCTGTCTTTTTGGTAACGGCGCCCTGCAAAACAGGGTTATCTGGCGTGAAGCAATCCGACCCCTTGTTATTCCGGCAGCAGGCGCTGATCGGCGGCGAATGGCGCGACGCCGCCGGCGGCGCGCGCTTCGCCATCCATAATCCGGCCACTGCGGAAACCGTCGGCCACGCGCCACGCTGCGGCGCCGCCGATGCCGAACGCGCGGTCGTGGCGGCGCACGCGGCATTTGCCGGCTGGCGCGCGACGCCGGCCAAAACCCGGGCGCAGTTGCTGCGCCGCTGGTTCGAGCTGATTCTTGCCCACCGCGACGATCTCGCCGCGATCATGGTACGCGAGCAGGGCAAGCCGCTTGCCGAGGCGCGCGGCGAGATCGACTATGCGGCAAGCTTCATCGAGTGGTTCGCCGAGGAGGCGCGGCGCGTCTACGGCGACGTGGTGGCGTCGCCGTGGGCGGACCGGCGCATGCTCACGCTGCAGCAGCCGGTGGGGGTGGCGGCGCTGATCACGCCGTGGAATTTCCCCGCCGCGATGCTGACCCGCAAGGCCGGCGCGGCGCTGGCCGCCGGCTGCACGGTGGTGGCGAAGCCGGCTTCGCAGACGCCGTTCACCGCGCTGGCGCTGGCCGAACTGGCGCAGCGCGCGGGGCTGCCGCCGGGGGTGCTGAACGTCGTCACCGGCGATGCGGCGACGATCGGCGGCGTGCTGACATCGCACCCGCTGGTGCGCAAGCTGTCGTTCACCGGCTCGACCGCGGTGGGCAGGCAGTTGCTCGCGCAGAGCGCCGCCACGCTCAAGCACGTGTCGCTCGAACTCGGCGGCAACGCGCCCTTCATCGTGTTCGACGACGCCGATCTCGACGCCGCGGTGGCGGGCGCACTCGCCAGCAAGTACCGCAACAGCGGACAGACCTGCGTGTGCGCCAACCGGGTGCTGGTACAGGATGCCGTCTTCGACGCCTTCGCCGAAAAATTCGCCGCCGCAGCCGCCCGCCTGAAGGTGGGCAACGGCTTCGAGGCCGGGGTGGAAATCGGCCCGCTGATCAGCGCCGCCGCCTTGCAGAAAGTCGAGGCGCACATCGCCGATGCGCTGGCGCAGGGCGCGACACTGCTCGCCGGCGGCAGCCGCCACGCGCTCGGCGGGCAGTTCTTCCAACCCACGGTGCTGGCCGACTGCACGCCCGACATGCAAGTGTGCCGCGACGAGACCTTCGGCCCGGTGGCGCCGCTGATCCGCTTCGCCGATGAGGCGGAAGCGATCCGCATGGCCAACGACACCGAATTCGGGCTCGCCGCCTATGCCTACACCCGCGACCTCGGCCGCGCCTGGCGGCTGGCGGAGGCGCTCGACTACGGCATGGTCGGCATCAACGCCGGCCTGATCTCCACCGCCGAGGCGGCATTCGGCGGCGTCAAGCAGTCGGGGCTGGGCCGCGAAGGCGGCCGCAGCGGCATCGGCGAATATCTGGAAAGCAAATACCTCAACCTGGGCGGGCTGGGGTGAAGCCGGCCGGCCCCGCAGCGCCGCGCACCGTGGTCGTCATCGGCGCCGCCAGCGGCGCCGGCGCACCCGACCCGGCCACCGGCGAAGGGCCGGACGCGCTGCGACGCTGGCGGGTGTTTCACGGCTCCCCACTGCAACATGTGGAATGGAACGCGATCCTGCGGGTGCCGCGCGCGCAGCGGGACACGCCGCTGCACGCCGTCGCGGCGCTCGCCGCCCGGCTGGCCGGGGAGGTGGCGGCGGTGCTGCAGGCCGGCCATTTCCCGCTGGTGGTGGGCGGCGACCATTCCTGCGCCATCGGCACCTGGAGCGGCGTGCGACGCGCCTTGGCCGGCCGCGGGCCGATCGGCCTGATCTGGATCGACGCCCACATGGACAGCCACACCTTCGCCACCACGCCGAGCGGGCAGATCCACGGCATGCCGCTGGCCGTCCTGCTGGGCCACGGCGAGGCGGAACTCACCGCCATTGACGGCGCCGAGGCCAAGCTGCGCCCGCAGCACGTGTGCCTGATCGGCGTGCGCAGCTTCGAGGCGGGCGAGGCGGCGCTGCTGCACCGGCTGGGGGTGCGGGTGTTCGGCATGGAGGAAATCCGCCGGCGCGGCCTGGCCGAGGTGTTCGACGAAGCCCTGGCCATCGTGCGGCACGGCACCGCCGGTTTCGGCGTGAGCGTGGATCTGGACGCGCTCGACCCCGAGGAGGAGCCGGGCACGGGCAGCCCGGTGCCCGACGGCCTGCGCCGCGCCGAACTCGCCGCCGCGCTGTCCCGTTTGCGCGGCGATCCGGCCTTCGTGGCGATGGAAATCGCCGAGTACAACCCGCGGCGCGACCGCGGGCGCGCCACCGCCGACGCCGCCGGCGCGCTGCTCGACGCCGTCGTGCCGCTCAAGCCGGCGGTGCGCTAGTGTCTATTCGAACTCCATCGCCCGGTACACCCGCCCGGCATTGCTGCGCGCCAGTTCGTCGGCAGTATGCAGGTGCAGATAGGCCGACTGATCGACCTTGTAGGCGTCGTCGAGCGAGCCGCCGTTCTTGATGACTTCGGCGACCTTGGCCCGCAGGTGCACCAGGTAGTCGCGCGTCCACTTGCGCACGGTCGCCATATCGGTCGGGCCGCCATGGCCGGGGATGACGATCGCGGCGCCGAGCGCCTCGAATTTGTCCCAGGTCTCGATCCACTTGGCGGTGTCGGTGTCCTCGAAGATCGGCAGCATACGGATGTGGAAGGCGGTGTCGCCGGCGATCACCAGCTTCTTCTCGGGCAGCCACACCATGGTGTCGCCATGGCTGTGCGAGGAACCGAGATGCAGGATCTGCAGGTTCCACGAGCCCATTTTGAGGTCGAGCCTGTCGTCGTAGAGCGTGTCCGGCATCACGAACTCGGTCTTGAACGCCTTGTCGCGGGCGCGCGCGCGCATCGTCTCCAGCGAATCGTATCCGGTCTTCTCCATGTAGGCCGCGGTGTCGCGCTGCGCGATGATGGTAACGCCCTGTTCCTTCCAGTATTTCGAGCCGAGCATGGCGTGGCCCTGGCTGTTTTCCAGCACCACGTATTTCACCGGCTGCGTGGTGCGCTTCTTGATTTCCTCGTGCAGGCTTTGCGCCAGCAGGTAGTTGTCGCCGGCGTTCACCACCAGCACGCCGTCGTCGGTGATGACGAAGGAAAGGTTGTTGTTGTGGCCGGAATTGTCGTAGCTGCCCGGCGCGGTGGCACCGATCGCCGACCACACGCCGGGGATGACCTCCTGCGGCAGGCTGTACAGAAAGGACGCCGGCGCCTTGTCGAATTGCTGGATCGGCAGGCCGGCGCGCTTCCAGTTGAAGAAGCCGTCGCGGTAGTTCTTCACGTTCGTGTAGCCGAGCCTGATCAGGGTGTCGGCGGCGAGCGGGCTGCGCTGGCTGACGCCGCAGTAGACGACGATGGGCGTGGCCTTGTCCGGCACCACGGCTTCGATCTGGAATTCCAGCCAGCCGCGCGCGAGATTGGCAAAACGCGGCGCGTCGATGTAGCCGCCGAGCAGGTTGAGTTCGGCCGGCGTGCGCACGTCGATCACCACCGTGTCCGGCTGCGCCTTCAGCTGCGCGACGAGGCCGGCGGTATCGATCTGCGGCACCCGCGCATTCACCGCGTCGAGCATACTTTGCGCGGCCTGGGTGACCGCGGGCGCTTCGGGCGGCGGAGTGACGACGGCGGAAAGGGTTTGCGCCTGCGCCGTGGCACCCAGCAGCAGCACCGCCGGGAGCAGGGCATGCGGAAAACGGATGGTTTTCATGATGGTCTCCTTGGGTTTCTGGTGCGGCACGCGGACCCGATGTCAGTCTGACGCCGGGCCGACGAAGGGGTTCTCGCGACGTTCGTGTCCGAAACTGGACATCGCGCCGTGCCCCGGCACGAAACGCACGTCGTCGCCGAGCGGAAACAGTTTGCCGCGGATGGCCGCCAGCAAGGCCGCATGGTCGCCGCGCGGGAAGTCGGTGCGGCCGATCGAGCCCTTGAACAGCACGTCGCCGACGAAGGCGAGCCGCGCCGCCGGCTGATAGAACACCACATGGCCGGGAGTGTGGCCGGGGCAGTGCAGCACGTCGAGGCGCACGCTGCCGACCTCGACCCGGTCGCCGTCGGCGAGCCACTGGTCCGGGGTGAACGCCTGCGCGGGCGGAAAGCCGAACAGCTCGGCCTGTTGCGGCAGCGCGTCGAGCCAG
>NZ_JANJXQ010000054.1 GCF_024708915.1 Thiobacillus sp. | reverse complement strand
AGCACTTCCAGCAGCGCACTCGCCGGATCGCCCTGATAGCTGGCGCCGATCTTGTCGATCTCGTCGAGCATGATGACCGGGTTGGCCGACTCAACCTCTTTCAGCGCCTGCACGAACTTGCCCGGCATGGCGCCGATGTAGGTGCGGCGGTGGCCCTTGATCTCGGCCTCGTCGCGCATGCCGCCGACCGAAAAGCGGTAGAACTTGCGCCCCAGCGCCTCGGCGACGGACTTGCCGATCGAGGTCTTGCCGACGCCCGGCGGCCCAACCAGCAGCAGGATCGACCCGGCCATTTCGCCGCGCATCGCGCCGACCGCAAGAAATTCGATGATGCGGTCCTTGACGTCGTCCAACCCGTCGTGGTCGCGGTCGAGGATGCGGCGCGCGCGCTCGAGATCGATCTTGTCCTGGGTATGCACCCCCCACGGCAGCACGGTCAGCCAGTCGAGATAGTTGCGGGTGACGGTGTATTCCGGCGAGCCGGTCTCCAGCAGCGACAGCTTGTGCATTTCCTCGTCGATGCGCTTTTTCGCCTGCTCGGGCAGCGTCAGTTTGGCGAGACGCTCGTTGAAGGTGTCGAGTTCGGCGGTCTTGTCGTCCTTGGCGAGGCCCAGCTCCTTCTGGATCGCCTTGAGCTGCTGGCGCAGGAAGAATTCGCGCTGCTGCTCGCTCATCTTCTCGTCCACTTTTTCGCGGATGTCGGATTGCAGCCGCGCCACGTCGAGTTCCTTCTTCAGCAGCACCAGCACCTTTTCCATGCGCTTTTTCAGGCCGAAGGCTTCCAGCACGTCCTGCAGATCCTGCTTCGACGCGGTGGTCAGGCTGGCGGCGAAGTCGGTCAGCTGGGAAGGCTCGCTGGGACCGAAGCGGTTGAGGAAAAACTTCAGTTCCTCGGAATACAGCGGGTTGAGCGGCAGCAACTCCTTGATGGTGTTGATGATGGCGATGGAGTAGGCGCGGATCTCCGAGGAATCGGGCCTGCCGCTCTCGTTCGGGTACTCGACCCTGACCTTGTAGGGCGCCGTATCCGACAGCCATTCGACGATGCGGAAACGCCGCACGCCCTCGGCGATGAACTGCATCTTGCCGTCGGAACGCACCGGATGGTGAATGCGCACCACCGTGCCGACGCTGCTGAAATCCGCCCGCTTCACGTCGTCGGTATTGTCGGGCTTGACCACGACCAGTCCCACCATGTGGTGCGCGGTTTCGCCGATGGCCTCCACCGTCGGCAGCCATGGCGCCTCGTTCATCAGCAGCGGCAGGGTTTGCGCCGGGAAAAACGGTTTTTCGGTCAGCGGCAGCAGATACAGCTCGGGCGGCAGCGCCGGGGCGGTCGGCAACTGTCTGTCGTCGGAAACGATTTCACCTTCCAGCGCGGGGTCATTGGGCATGATGGTCTTCACAATCCAGTCAACAGGACTCTGAAGTATCGGGCCTATCCGTCCTTTTTCAAGGACGCGGCTGATTCGGCTTGACCGGAATTTCCTCGACGGTGTCCGGCAGGCCGGACAGGATCATCAGTTCGACCCGGCGGTTGCGCGCGCGCCCTTCTGCCGTTTCGTTGGAATCGATCGGTTTGCTGGCCTCGCGTCCGATGGCGAGCAGGCGTTCGGTGGCGATGCCGTTGTCGGCCAGCAGGCGCACCACGCTGGTGGCGCGCACCGCCGACAATTCCCAGTTGGAAGCGAACACCGAGTTGCTGATCGGCACGACGTCGGTATGGCCGGTGATTTCCAGGTTGAACGGCTCGTTCTTCAGGGTGTCCGCCACGGCGCGCAGCACCGCCAGCGATTGCGGCTCCAGTTCAGCCCGCCCCGGCTCGAACAGCACGTTGGCATTGATTTCGATGCTGACGCCGCGCCGGCTCTGGGTCACCCGCACCTTGCCCTCCTTCACCAGCGGCCCCATCACGTCGAGCAGGTTGCCCGCCACCTCGGTCATGTGCGCCTGCTCCTCGATCGCCTGCTGCTGTTTCAGGGTGCGTTGCCTGACTTCCGCAGGCAGTGCCTGCTGCGTCAGTTGCGGCACCGCGACGCCGCCTGCCGGCGACCTGCCGAAGGCATCGCCGAGCGAACTGGCCAGGATGCGGTATTTGTTCTCGCTGACGGCCGAGATGGCGTACATCACCACGAAGAAGGCGAACAGCAGGGTAATGAAGTCGGCGTACGAAATCAGCCAGCGGTCGTGGTTGTCGTGGTCGGATGCGATGCGCCGGCGTCTGCGCATCAGAGGTATCCCTTGAGGCGTGCCTCGATGATGCGCGGATTGTCGCCCTGGGCAATGCCGATGAGTCCGTCGCAGACGATTTCGCGTTCGGTGACCCGGCGGGCGATGGTGAACTTGATCTTGTTGGCGATCGGCAAAAACACCAGGTTGGCCAGACCGACGCCGTAGATGGTGGCGACGAAGGCGACCGCGATGCCGGTCCCCAGCTTGCCGGGGTCGGACAGGTTTTCCATGACGTGGATCAGGCCGATCACCGCGCCCAGGATGCCGAGCGTGGGCGCATAGCCGCCCGCCGCTTCCCACACCCGCGCGGCCTGGCGCTCGGCAGTCTCGAAGCCGACGATCTGCACGTCGAGCGTGTCGCGCAGCTTGGCCGCATCGGCGCCGTCGATCAGCAGCTGCAGCCCGGTTTTCTGGAACGGATCGCGCGTCATGTTGACGTATTTTTCCAGCGCCAGCACACCGTCCTGACGCGCGCCGTGCGACCACTGGACAACCCGGCGGATCAGCGCCTCGGCCTCCGATCCGGGTGGCCGGAAAGCCCATTTCGCCATGCGTATCCCCTTCATGAAAACCGGCAGCGGATGATGCAGCAGCACCGCGGCCAGGGTTCCGATCACCACGATGACGAAAGCGGCGGGCTGCAGGAACAGGCCGATCTGCCCGCCTTCCATCGCCTGGCCGCCGAAAATGGCGGCAACGGCCAGAACCAGCCCGATCAGACTGCCGCGATCCATGCGTCTTCCTTCAGCTTGGTGCGCAGCCGCGCGATGGCCTGGCCGTGCAGCTGGCAGATGCGGGATTCGCTGACGCCGAACACTTGGCTGATCTCGCGCAGGTTGAGTTCCTGTTCGTAATACAGCGACATCAGCAGTTGTTCGCGCTCGGGCAGGTTTTCGATGCCGGCGATGATGCAGGCGCGCAGGTTGGCGTCGAGCAGTTGCGGCAGCGGCATGCCGGCTTCGTCCGCCGACTGCTTGTCGAGGAAGGAGTCGTCCTCGTCGGATTCGCCGAAATCCTCGAAATACAGCAGTTGATGGCCGCGCGCGTCGCCCAGCATGGCCTGGTATTCGGCCAGCGGGATTTTCATCGACGCGGCGATTTCGGTTTCGCTGGGCTGCCGTCCCAACTGATGCTGCAAGGCGCCGATGGCCTGTTCGATCTTGCGCATCGACTGCCGCGCGCTGCGCGGCAGCCAGTCGGACTGGCGCAGCTCGTCGATCATCGAGCCGCGGATGCGCTGGATGGCATAGGCTTCGAACTGCGCGCTCTGCGCCTCGTCGTAGCGGCTGACGGCGTCGAGCAGGCCGATCATGCCGGCCTGCACCAGGTCGTCCTCCTCCACGCTGGGCGGCAGCCGGCCCATCATGTGGTGCGCCAGCCGTTTGACCATGGGCATGTATTGCGTCAGCAGGTCGCTCTTTTCGCTTTTGCCGGTTGCGGTGTACATGATCCTAGAAACCGTGGTTGGACGCGCCCGATGGTGCGTCTGGGTGAGTGACTGCCGCGAAGCGAGGCGGCAGCAGGCCGATGCCTGCAACAACGAGCGACAAAGGCCGGCACTCGACCAGGCGTGCCAGCGGGTGCGTAGCGGACGTACCACGCCGGTGAACACAATCAAAGATAAAAAGGCCAACATCCATACGGAATTCCTTGAAGTTGAGAGCGGTCAACTACGGTTTCTAGGACTCATCTCCTGCAGGCTTCCATCATGCGGCTGCCCTGGATCACGCGCTGCATGAACCCGCCGACGTTGCCCAGGCCGGCCTGCTGCGGCCAGCGCAGCAGGCCATCGGCCAGCTTGCGGAACTGCGAGGTGGACTGGGCGACGGGAAAGGCGTCCACCACGGAAGTGCGCAGGTGGCCCGCGCGGCTCAAGCGCTCGTCCAGCGGGATATAGCCGAGATAATCGACCGACACCCCCAGATAGCGCTCGGCGGTATGGGCGAAATTGCGCGCCACCGCCTGCGCCTGCTCCGGCGATTCCATGCGGTTGAGCAGCAGGCGGAACTGGCGCTTGCCGAAATTGTGCGCCAGCCGTTTGACCAGGGTATAGCCCTGGGTGATCGCCGTGTTGCCGGGCGGCAGCACCACCATGATTTCGGAGGCGGCCAGCCCCAGCGGCAACGCATCCGGGTCGGTGGCCTCTTCCATGTCCACCAGCACCACGTCGACGCCGCATTGCAGGCGGTTGAAGCTCTGCGCCAGCCATTCCTGGTCGCGTTCGGACAGCTGCCCCAGCTTGTTGAAGCAGCCGCCGATCGGCAGCACCTGCACGTTGTCGGGGCCGTCGAGTATCAGCGCATCCAGGGTGCAGCGCCGTTCGAGCACGTCCGACACGTCGAAGCGCGGCGTCAGCCCCAGGGCGGCGCAGGCGCCGCCGCCGTGCCGATCCTGGTCGACGATGAGCACGTCGCGCCCGGAGCGGGCCAATGCCACAGCCAGGTTGGCGGTCGCGGCGGTCTTGCCCGCCCCTTTCTGCCCCGACATCACGGTAATGACCTGAAACCCGGTCTGCCCCAGCAGGCGGCGCAGCCCGGCGGCCTGATCGCCGACGAATTTATCCAAGGGCCACCGCGCTTTCGTGATGGGCCGCCTGGATGCCGGACAGCGCGAATGCCAGTTCGCTGTCGTCCAGCTGCCATGGCGAGGCTTGCGTGCGCGCCTTGAAGGCGCGGTGAATCAGGTACTGGCGATTGGCCAGGTGCAGGTCTTCGGGCACGCGCTGGCCAGTCGCCAGATAGTGCACGCTCAACTGGTGACGGATCGCGCAGTCGAGCGCCGGGCCGAGGCTCGCCGCCTCGTCGATCTTCGACAGGATGCAGCCGTCCAGCCCGCGCGTCTGGTAGGCCTGCACCACTTCGTTCAGGGTGTCGCCATGGCTGGTGGCGTTCAGCAGCAGCAGACGCTTGATCGGCTTGCCGGCCTGGCACAGCATCTCGACCTGCTCGGCGACGGCCTGGTCGCGCTGGCTCATGCCGACGGTATCGATCAGCACCGTGTGCTTGTTGCGCAGCTCCGACAGCGCCAGCCGCAGGTCGGCCGCGTCGCGCACTGCATGCACGGCGACGCCGAGAATCTTGCCATAGATGCGCAGCTGCTCGTGGCCGCCGATGCGGTAGCTGTCGGTGGTCAGCAAGGCCAGCTTGTCGGCGCCGTGGCGCACCACGAAGCGTGCGGCCAGCTTGGCGGTGGTGGTGGTTTTGCCGGCGCCGGTGGGGCCCATCAGGGCGAACACGCCGCCGCCGTCGAGCATGTCGGTTTCGCTCTGCATCACCTGCAGGCGCTTCATCAGGGTGTTTTTCGCCCAGTTCTGCGCCTGCTCCGCATCGCCTTTCGGCAGGGTTTCCAGCAACTCGCGCGCCAGGGTGGCGGAAAAGCCGGCCGCCAGCATGTCGCGCATCACGGCGGCGCCGGCTGGATCGCGTCCCGGCAGATCGCGCCAGGCCAGATCGGCCAGCTGGCTTTCCAGCCGCATCTGCATCGCCTTGATTTCGCCGCGGATTTCACCCACCACGCTTTGCGCCAGCTGGGTGCTGTCCGTACTGGGCACGGCGACCCGCTCGACCAGACGGCGTTTGATGGCGACCGCCGGCGCCGGCTCGGTTTCGTCCTGCACCTCCGCTGCCGGCGTCCTGGCCGGAGCGGGGGTTGCGGGTGCCTCCACCACCGGCGGCGCCATCGAGGCGATGTCTTCCGCCGCCAGGGCCAGCACCTCCACCCCGCCGTCTACGGCGCGGTTGGAGAGAATGACCGCATCGGGCCCGAGCGCATCGCGCAGCTGGCGCATGGCTTCACGGGATGTTTTGGCGACGATTCGTTTGACGTTCATGCTGCTCCTCCTACCAGGGAAGTCACTTTGATCTGTTTGCCTTCGGGCACTTCAGCGTGCGAAAGCACTTTGAGCTGCGGCACGGTACGCCGCAGGAAACGGGCGAGCAGCGGACGCAGCACGGCGGGCGTCAGCAATACCGGGGGATGGCCCAGCGCTTCCTGCCGCTGGGTCGAGGCCTGGGTGCGCTCCAGCAGGGTGTCGGCCAGGCCCGGCTCCATGCCGGCGGCGTCGCTGCCCGCCTGCAGGGTCTGCAGCAGCAGCCGTTCGAGGCCATGGTCCAGTGTGATCACTGGCAGTTCGCTGGCCGAGCCGTAAATCTGCTGCACGATCGAACGGCCCAGCGCCACCCGCACCAGCGCGGTGAGTTCGTGCGGATCCTGCACCCGCGCGGCGTGTTCCAGCAGGGTGTCGATGATGCTGCGCATGTCGCGGATCGCCACGCCTTCGGTGAGCAGGGTCTGCAGCACTTTCTGCACCGTGGACAGCGGCAGCATTTTCGGCACCAGGTCTTCCACCAGCTTGGGCGCGCTCTTTCCCAGGTGGTCGAGCAGCGCCTGCGTTTCCTGCCGTCCGAGCAGTTCTGCGGCATGCTGGCTCACCAGATGATTCAGGTGGGTGGCGACCACGGTGCCGGGGTCGACCACGGTGTAGCCCATCGCCTGCGCCTGCTCGCGCAGGCCGGATTCGATCCACACCGCCGGCAGATCGAAGGCCGGATCGCGCGTGACGACGCCCGGCAGGCTGGCGGTGATGTTGCCCGGGTCGATGGCGAGGAACAGCCCGGTGCGCACTTCGCCGGAGCCGATCTCGACGCCTTTCAGGGTGATGCGGTAGCTGTTCGGATTGATTTCCAGGTTGTCACGGATATGCACCGCGGGCGGCAGGAAACCGATCTCTCTGGCGAATTTCTTGCGGATGCCCTTGATGCGGCGCACCAGTTCGCCATCGGCAGCGCTGTCCACCAGCGGAATCAGGCGATAGCCGACTTCCAGGCCCAGGGTGTCGATGGGCGCGACGTCTTCCCAGCTGGCTTCCTGGCTTTCGACCGCGGCGACGGGCGCGGCCTGCGCCTCCGCCGGTGCTTCCTGCTGTTGCTGCTTGCCGCTGCGGTAGGCCAGCCAGGCCAGGCCGCCCGCCAGCAGCAGAAAGGCGAAGTTCGGCATGCCCGGAATCATGCCCATCAGGCCGAGAATCGCGGCAGTGATATAGAGCGCCTGCCGCTTGCTGAAAACGTTGGACAGCATCTGGCCGGCGATGTCTTCCTCGGTGCTGACGCGGCTGACGATGATGCCGGCGGCAATCGAGATGACCAGTGCCGGAATCTGCGCCACCAGGCCGTCGCCGATCGCCAGCAGGGTGTAGTTGCTCGCGGCGTCGGCCAACGTCAGATCGTGCTGCATCATGCCGATGAGCAGGCCGCCGACGATGGTGACCAGCAGGATCAGGATGCCGGCAATGGCGTCGCCGCGCACGAATTTCGACGCGCCGTCCATCGAGCCGTAGAAGTCGGCTTCCTGGGCGATTTCGGCGCGGCGGCGGCGGGCCTCGTTTTCTTCGATGAGGCCGGCGTTGAGGTCGGCGTCGATCGCCATCTGCTTGCCCGGCATCGCATCGAGGGTGAAGCGCGCGCTGACTTCGGCGATGCGGCCGGCGCCCTTGGTGATGACGATGAAGTTGATGATCACCAGGATGACGAACACGATGACGCCGACCGTGTAATTGCCGCCGACCAGGAAATGGCCGAACGCCTCGATCACCTTGCCCGCAGCGTCCGGGCCGGTATGGCCCTCCAGCAACACCACCCGGGTCGACGCGACGTTGAGCGACAGGCGCAGCAGGGTGGCCAGCAGCAGCACCGTGGGGAAGGCGGCGAATTCGAGTGCCTTCTTGGTCGACAGGCTGACCAGCAGCACCATGATGGAGAGCGCGATGTTGAAGGTGAACAGCATGTCCAGCGCAAACGGCGGCAGCGGCAGCACCAGCATCGCCAGGATGAGGACGATGAAAATCGGTGCCGCCATTGCGCGCGCATTGGCCGGGTTGAAGATCTTCGAAAGACTCAGGGTGCCGTTCATGCGGATGCGTTCAACGGATCGAGTTCAGGGGGAACCGGCAAGGCGGTCGGCGTGTTGGGATACGCCCCGCCCGCCTGCTGGAAATGGCGCAACTGGAACACGTAGGCCAGCACTTCGGCCACCGCCGCATAGAGCGTGGCCGGGATCTCGTCGCCGAGTTCGGTATGGCGGAACAGCGCGCGCGCCAGCGGCGGAGCCTCCAGCAGCGGCACCTTGTGCTCGGCCGCCAGTTCGCGGATTTTCGCGGCGACCGCATCGGCCCCCTTGGCCACCACACGCGGCGCGCGCATCTTGCCTTCGCTGTACTTGAGCGCCACGGCGTAATGGGTGGGGTTGGTCACCACCACGTCGGCGCTGGGGATTTCGGCCATCATGCGGCGGCGTGCCACTTCGCGCTGCTGGGCGCGGATGCGCGCCTTGACGTGCGGGTCGCCCTCCGATTCCTTGTTTTCCTGGCGCAGCTGCTCCTTGGTCATCTTGAGCTTGTTGTAGTAGCTCCACAGCTGATACGGCAGATCGATCACGACGATGAAAATCATCGCGGCCGAAGACAGCAGGAACACCTTGCCGATGAGGTCGCCCATATGCTGGATGGCGAGGGGCGGCGATTCCAGGCTGAGCGAAAAGAGCGCGTCGAGATTGGACCAGATCAGCCACACGGCGACCCCGCCCAGCAAGCCGACCTTGGCCAGCGATTTGACCAGCTCGATCAGACCCTGGCTGGAAAACATGCGCTTGATGCCCGACAGCGGATTCATTCGCTTGAAATCCGGAGCGAATGCCTTGGTGCTGAACAGCCAGCCGCGCAGCAGCAGCGGCGAAGCCAGGGCGGCGATCAGCACCAGCGCCAGGAAAGGCGCCAGCGCCAGCGCGGCATCGAAAAACTGGCTGGATAGCTGCGCCATGACGTAGGCGCTGTCGCGGGCGACGGCCGGCTTGAACTGCAGGCCGCCGCGCACGATCTGCGACATGGCCTGGCCGAGGCCGCTGGCCATCATCCACAGGGCCGCACCGCCGGTCATCAGGACGACGAACGTGGCCAGCTCGCGCGATTGCGGCACCTGGCCGTCTTCGCGCGCCTTCTGCCGCCGCTGTGGCGACGGGGCTTCTGTCCGTTCCTGATCGCTTTCTTCAGCCATCCCTGATTTCACCTGTGAAATGAGCCCTGCCGTCCGCGAAGCAGAGGCGGGCTTTCTTAGGCTGGATTATTGGCCACGCCCGGCGCGGGCGATCGGGGGAATAAGGGTGGATTTGACCTGCTATTTCGCGCCTAGTGTCGCGACTCGGAAATAGGGGAACGCAATGAAACGGATGGATTTTTTCGCAGGGCAAGGCGCGAGGAGGCGACATAGTCGACTCTATGGCAACGACGAGCAACGCCGCCATGCGGAAAAAGACGCCGTTTCATGTTGCGATATTTCCGGGTCACGACGCTAGGCCCGCTGCGCCGCCATGAAAACCTATATCGTGGGCGGCGCAGTGCGTGACCGGTTGCTGGGCCTGCCGCTGGCCGACCGCGATTACGTCGTCGTCGGCGCCACGCCCGACGACATGATCGCGCTGGGCTACCAGCCGGTCGGCAAGGATTTCCCCGTCTTCCTGCACCCGCAAACGCACGCGGAATACGCCCTGGCGCGTACCGAGCGCAAATCCGGACAGGGCTACAAGGGATTCAAGGTGTACGCCGCGCCGGACGTCACCCTGGAAGAGGATCTGCGCCGCCGCGACCTCACCATCAACGCGATGGCCGAGGATACGGCCGGCACGCTGATCGATCCCTATGGCGGGCAGGACGATCTGGACGCGCGCGTCTTTCGCCATGTGAGCGAGACATTTGCCGAAGATCCGGTGCGTATCCTGCGGGTGGCGCGCTTCGCCGCCCGTTTCACCGACTTTGCCGTCGCCCCGGAAACCAACACACTGATGCGGTGGATGGTGGACAACGGCGAAGTCGATGCGCTGGTGCCCGAGCGGGTGTGGCAGGAAGTCGCGCGCGGCCTGATGGAAGCGCAGCCGTCGCGCATGTTCCAGGTGTTGCGCGACTGCGGCGCGCTGGCCCGGCTCTTCCCCGAAATCGACCGCCTGTTCGGGGTGCCGCAGCCGCCCGAACATCATCCCGAAGTCGATACCGGCGTGCATGTCATGCGGGTAGTCGACTGGGCGGCGCGCCAGGGTTTTAGCCTGCCGGTGCGCTTCGCGGCATTGACCCACGATCTCGGCAAGGGCACGACGCCGCCCGAGTTTTGGCCCAGACATCATGGCCACGAAGCCCGAAGCGCAGACCTGGTGCGTGCGCTGAGCGAGCGTATCCGTGTGCCGGTCGACTGCCGCGAGCTCGCCGTCGCGGTGGCGCGCGAACACGGCAACGTCCATCGCGCACTGGAATTGCGTCCCGGCACGGTCGTCGAACTGCTGGAGCGCGTCGATGCGTTCCGCCGCCCGGAGCGTTTCGAGGAATTTCTGCGCGCCTGCGAATGCGATTTCCGCGGCCGGCCCGGTTACGAGGACAAAGCATTTCCCGCGCCGGCGTATCTGCGGCAGGCGCTGCAGGCGGCGCAGACCATCGATGCCGCCGGGGTGGCGCGCCAGGCCGACCCCGCGCGGATCCGCGACGCGATCTTTCAGGCGCGGACCCAGGCGGTGGCAGCCTGGCGCGCGCGCACCTAGGCCCGGAAACATTTCCCGCACCCGGCCGGCATGGGGGTGCGTGGCGCCGGCCCTCGCCCGGCGGATTTCAGAAACCGTCGCGGGGCGCTTGGCGGCTGCCGGCCCGCTCCCGCAGCTCGGTCTGGGTCGAAGCAGGGATGCCGGGCGTTCGCTGTGACGGTGCAAGCTGCTCTTCGTCGCGATACAGGCCATGGCGGAACACGTACGCCGCATGCTGATAGAACGCGGTCGCTTCCTGCTGCAGCGCCGGGTCGGCGCGCGGCGCCACGGGCAGGTTCTGCGCATCGACGGCAAAGACTTCCGCTTTGCGCCGGGGCTGCAACACGGCCAGGCGGCCGTTTTTCAGATAGCCCAGCGTCTGGTAGTTGGCGACGAAGGCGCGGTCGCCCGCTGGCGGGGCGTGCAGGATATCCCGCCCGAAGAACTTGCTGTAGTAGGGCGTCCCGAGCATGCCCAGCAGCGTGGGCGCAATGTCGATCTGCGACATGAGCCGCTCCACCCGCTGCGGCTTGAGGTGTTTGGGCGCGTAGAAAAACAGCGGAATCCGGTACTTGTCCACCGGGATGTTCACCGTGCCGCGTGCATTGGCGCCATGGTCTGCGGTGACGATGAACAGGGTGTCGTCGAACCAGTCCTGCTTGTGCGCCTCGGCGAGCAGATGGCCGATGGCGTAGTCGGCATACTTCACCGCGCCCTCGCGCCCGCTGCCCGAGGGGATGTCGATACGGCCCGCCGGGTAGGTGTAGGGGCGATGATTGCTGGTGGTCATGATGTGCACGAAGAACGGCCGCGAACCCTCGCCGCGCTGCACCGAACGATGGATATGGCCGATGCTGTCGAGCACGTGGTCGAACAGGAACTCGTCAGCGACGCCCCAGATATTGGCGAAGCCGATGCGTTCGGCGGGAATGTCGGTGCGGTCGATGGTGCGGTAGTCGTTGCGGTCGAAAAAGGCGTTCATGTTGTCGAAGTAGCCGTAGCCGCCGTAGGCGAAGCGCACTTCGTAGTTGAAATCCTCGAGCACGCTGCCGAGCGAGAACAGTTCCTCGTTCCTGGGGCGCCGCACGATCGACTGGCCGGGCGTCGGCGGCAGCGCCAGCGCCAGTGCCTCCAGGCCGCGCACGGTGCGGTTGCCGGTGGCGTAAACGTTCGAGAACCACAGGCCTTCCCGCGCCAGCCGGTCCAGGTTTGGCGTCAGGCCGCGTGGATTGCCATAGGCGCCGAGAAATTCCGCGCCCATGCTTTCGATGCTGATCAGCACGACGTTGAGGCGCTGCGGCGCCGCGGCCGACGGGACGAACCGCTCCACTGCGCCGGCAGGCTGTTTCTCCAGCCATGCGCCGCCGTCCTGCGCCAGCGTGCTGCGCACGATGGAGAAAGCCTGCTGCGGCGGCAGCGCGGCATAGAAGCGTTCGAAATCCAGCTCGTTGCGGCGGTTGGCAGCGAAGAAGGAATAGATGCCATTGCCGGCCAGTTCGTTGACATGATCGCTGGTGCTGCGGTTCTTGATGTCGCCATCGAGGCCAGCGGCCAGCCCCGCCACGGCGACCGCCCAGGCGCCGACCCAGAGCAGACGGGAACGCCAGGACCAGGGCGCGCGGGCGGCGGCATAAATGCGGCGCATGAAAGGCAGCCACCACAACACCGCCAGGACCGCGAGTCCGGCAAGGACTTTCCCGACCGGATAGCTCTCGCGGATGTTGCCGATGACCTCGTGCGAATAGAGCAGATAATCGACGGCAATGAAATTGAAGCGGGCGCCGAATTCTTCCCAGAAGAACCATTCCGCCACCGCGGTCAGCAGCAACACGAAGGTCAGCGCGATCAGCAGCAGCATGCCGGCTACGCGCACCACATGCCAGCGCGCGAAGCGGTCTGGCATCAGCGCTAGCAGCAGGACTAGCGGTGCCGTGAAATACACGGCCGCCGCCAGATCGAACAGCAGGCCGAAGCCGAAAATCTGCACATGGGAAGCAATGCCCGGCGGAATGCTCACTTCCGGCCGCGTCATCAGGACCAGACGGGTCGCCATGGCGAACACGATCAGGGTCAGGGCGAGGGCAAAGGCAGGGAGCAGGCGCTGCGGGGGGGATGCGTTCGGCATGGGCGTGGGCCAGTTCATGGCAGGGTGAGATGTCCGGGGCAGTGATGGTAGGCCAAGTCGGCACGACGCTCCAGCAGGACATGCCGGAACGAGAGCCGAGCTGCGGGAAACGCTGCACTGCAGCCTGTCAAGCATCGCGCACGGCGGCACCCCGCCGCCGTGCGCTTTGAAAACCCGCGCCCACGCATTGAAACCGGGTCCGGTGAAGCCTTGGACCCGGTTGCGATTCAGTCGCGGCCGTGACGGCGGTGCTCGCGATAGTCGCGGCGCCCGTCGCGGTCATGGCGCCGGGCATCGTGGCGCCAGTCATTGTCACGATGCTTCCAGTCGCGGCGCCCATCCCAGCGATGCCCGTAATCGCGGTAGTGGTGGACATGCTGGACGCGATGGCGCGGCGGCAGCACGATGGTGTGGCCGGGCCGGTATGACGTGTGCGTCCAGTAGCGGCTGCCGCCGGACTCGTACAACACGCGGAAGCCGTCGTGATGGCGGCTGCCAAACGAGATGACGAACTGCGGTTCGACCGTTATCACGCGGCCGTGGCCATAATTGCCGCCATGGGCGAAGCTGGCGCTGGAGGCGGTCAGGAGGGCGGTTGCAATCAGCAGGGTGCGTAGCATGGTTCTACTCCTTTCAAGGTTGGGATACGGCGCTACACGGGGTGCGTGCGTCAATCGTCCCAGTTGTCGCGGCGGTCGTTCCAGCGCTCGTTGCGCCGGTCCTCGGCCACGGAAAAGTTGCCATTCAGGGTCAGCCAGTTGCCCGGGTCATAAGGCAGACGGGTGCTGTATTCGCGGCCCTGGAAGCGGTAGCGCACGTCGTAGCCGCTGATCACCTGACGGTAGTCGTCGTGGGTGCGGCAGCGCTCTACCTGACGCGGATGCGATTCGTAGCGGCTGCCGCCGTCGTTCCAGCGGTCGCCCACCACCGCGCCGCTGGCTGCGCCGACCGCGGCGGCGGCGACCTTGCCGTTGCCCTTGCCGACCGTGGCGCCAAGCAGGCCGCCGGCGATGGCGCCGAGCACGGCTCCTCCCGTGTTGCTGCCGTTGCGGATGCTGCGTGTGTCATAGCCGACGGTTTCGGTCCAGCATTCGCGGCGCGGCTCGTTGATGGTGTCGTAGACCGGGGTGCTGGCCAGCACCTTGACGCGCGTGGTGAAGCCGTCGTCGCGGCCGTGACCGGCCTGCGCGGCGCCGCTGACGGCAAGCAGTGCGGCAAGCAGAATGCGCTGATGTCCTGCGGTACGCTTCAGGGAATGTGCATTCATCGTGACTCTCCTCATTCAACAGTGCAAATTCAGCGACGCTCGCGGGGGCGGCGGTCCGGCTCGGGCCGTTCCTGCTGGCGGCGCTCGTAGCCGTAGCCGTAACCTGGCGGCTCGTTGCGTTCGGCCTCGCGTCCCGTCGCGCGGCGCTGATCGGGCTTGTGGGCATCGCGCCGATCCGGGCGGGCTTCGTTGCCGCGGTCGCGCTTGGCCACGATGAAAGCGCCATCCATGTAATCCGGTGCCGCGTGAACCGGACTGGCCAAAGCCAGTCCCAGTGCTGCCAGTCCGATAATCCAGGTTTGCCGTGTGTCCATCGTGATCTCCATATCCGTGGCCGCATTGTTTTGCTTCCACGCTTCGCAGTTTGGTTGAGGAAAGTAAGCGCACTGTTTCACGCCAGGGCGATTTTGTAACAGTGTGTAACCGGGATGGGAATAGCCCAGCATCCCCGCTGCTATAGTTGCCGCATGCAGAAAGACACCATTTACGTCACCGACGACGACCCCGGCATTCGCGAGCTGGTGGCCGAATACCTGACCAGCCAGGGCTACGCGGTCGAGACGGCGGAAGACGCAGTCTCGCTCGATCGCCTGTTGAACGCCCGGCTGCCGGCGCTGCTGGTGCTCGACTGGATGATGCCGGGCGAGGATGGCTTGTCGGTGGCGCGACGGCTGCGTGCGCAGCCGGGGTTTCCGCCCATCATCATGCTGTCGGCAAAGGGCGAGGACATCGACCGCATCATCGGCCTCGAGGTCGGCGCCGACGATTACCTGCCCAAACCGTTCAATCCGCGCGAACTGCTGGCGCGCATCCGCGCGGTGTTGCGGCGGCAGGGCGGCGTGGCCGTGCCGGCACCGGCCGAAACGGGCAGACTGGTGCGCTTCGGTCCGTTCAGCGTCAACCTCGATGCGCGCACCCTCAGCCGCGACGGCAGCGAAATCACGTTGACCGGCGGCGAGTACGAACTGCTGGAAATCTTCGTCACCCATGCCAACCGCGCGCTGTCGCGCGACTGGCTGATGGACCAGTTGCGCGGCTTCGAGCGCGACCCGTTCGACCGCAGCATCGACGTGCGGGTGAACCGCCTGCGCAAGAAAATCGAGGACGACCCCGCCAACCCGGCCTATATCCGCACCCAGCGCGGGCAGGGCTATCTGTTCGTGCCGCAGGGGAAAGGGTGAAGCGCATTGCCCGCTCGCTGTACGCCCGCACAGCACTGACGCTGGCGCTTGCCTTCATCGTGTTCCAGGCGGCGGCGTTCTGGGTGGTGTATCGCACCCTGATCGTCCCGGTGGCGGAACGCTCGGCGGACGACCTGGCCGGATTGATCGTGCTGTCGGCGCAGACCTGGGTGGAGCTGCCGCCGCCGACGCG
>NZ_JANJXQ010000043.1 GCF_024708915.1 Thiobacillus sp. | reverse complement strand
GGACGCCGGCCAGCCGAGCCTGCTCGATGCGCTGCCGCCGTCGCAATACACCTACCTGCCCAACACCGCGGGCTGCTATACCGCCGACGACGCGATCCGCACGCTGCGCCTGGCGCGCGAACTGCTCGACGGCCACAGCCTGGTCAAGCTGGAGGTGCTGGGCGACGCCGAATCGCTGTATCCCAATGTGGCGGAAACGCTGAAAGCGGCCGAGGTGCTGGTAAAGGACGGCTTCCAGGTGATGGTCTACACCTCCGACGATCCCATCGCGGCGAAGCAGCTGGAAGACATCGGCTGCGTCGCGGTGATGCCGCTGGCGAGCCTGATCGGTTCCGGCATGGGCATCCTCAACCCGTGGAATCTGCAGATCATCATCGACCGCCTGTCGGTTCCGGTGATCGTCGACGCCGGCGTCGGCACCGCCAGCGACGCCGCCATCGCGATGGAGCTCGGCTGCGACGCGGTGCTGATGAACACGGCGATCGCCGGCGCCGGCAACCCGGTGCTGATGGCTTCGGCGATGAAGAAGGCGGTGGAAGCCGGGCGCGAGGCCTTCCTCGCCGGACGCATGCCGAAGAAAATTTATAAAGCCAGTCCCAGTTCGCCGACCAGCGGCCTCATTACTGAAAACAGAAGCGCGGGCAGCAAATAAGCATGACGACCGACACCGGCGCGCATCCGCGCATCCGCTCCTATGTGCTGCGCGCCGGCCGCGTCGGTTCCGGCCAGGCGCGTGCGCTGGCCGAAATCGGGCCGCAGTTCATGCTGCCGTACCAGCCTGCTGCGCTCGGTCTCGACGCCGCCTTCGGCCGTCATGCCCCGCACATCCTGGAAATCGGTTTCGGCATGGGCGAGGGGCTGGCCGAGATTGCCGCTGCCCGCCCGGAAAACGACTACCTCGGTGTCGAGGTGCATACGCCGGGCGTCGGCGCGCTGCTGAAGCAGATCGGCGAACGCGGCCTCACCAATGTGCGCGTCGTCCAGCACGACGCCGTCGAGGTGCTGACCCGCATGCTGGCGCCGGCCAGCCTCGCGGGTATTCATATCTTCTTCCCCGATCCCTGGCACAAGAAGCGCCACCACAAGCGCCGCCTGATCCAGCCGCCGCTGGTGCAATTGCTGGCCAGCCGCCTGCAGCCGGGCGGCTACATCCATCTGGCCACCGACTGGCAGGACTACGCCGAGCAGATGCTCGCAGTTCTTTCCGCCGAACCGCTGCTCGCCAACACCGTGGCGGATTACGCGCCGCGCCCCGATACCCGCCCGCTCACCAAGTTCGAGCAGCGCGGTATCCGCCTCGGGCACGGGGTGTGGGATCTGCTGTTCCGCCGGCTTTAAAAATCCGCCTTGTCATGCGGCTATGATGCCGGCAATGGATATTCTCGAACTCGCCAAGTCGGCACTTGCGTTGTTTGCCATCGTCGATCCGATCGGCGTCATCCCGATTTTCCTCCTCGCCACGCAGGGCCACACGCTTGCGCAGAGCCACGCGGCGGCGCGCATCGCGGCGTTGACGGTGCTGGGGGTGCTGACGCTGTTCGCCTTTGTGGGCGAGCCTTTGTTGAGTTTTCTCGGCATCCGCCTCGCCGCGTTCTCGGTGGCGGGCGGCTTGCTGCTGCTGTTGCTGGCCCTGTCGATGGTGCAGGCGCATGTCAGCCCGCAGCGGCAGACGCAGGACGAGGCGATGGAGGTGGAAGAGAAGGAGGCGGTCGGCGTGGTACCGCTGGGCGTGCCGTTGCTGGCCGGGCCGGGCGCGATCACCCACGTCATCGTGGCGGCGGGCGCAGCGCAGGGCAACGTGCTGCATCAGGCCGCCCAGCTGATTCCGGTGGCGCTGGTGGCCCTGTCGGTGTGGCTGGCGTTTCGCGCCGCGCCAATGATCGCGCGGCGGCTGGGCAAGACCGGGATCCACGTCGTCACGCGCCTGATGGGTCTGATCATCGCGGCGATTTCGATCGAGATGATCGCGAGCGGACTGGGTGAATTGTTCCCTGGCTTGCTGGCCTGATCGCTGCGGGCGCAGCGGCAAGCAGCACGCCTTGCGCAATCCGCCTGCCGCCGGCACGTCCTATCATGCATTCAGCGCCGGCGCGACAATCGCGCCAGGCAGGCATTCATCCGAACAAGGAGCAAAGCATGGAATTCGGACTCGTCGGACTCGGCCGCATGGGCGGCAACATGGCGCGGCGGCTGGCGCGCAAGGGCATCAAGATTGCGCTCAACAACCGCAGTCATGAAGTGAGCTCGGCCATCGCGGCAGAAACCGGCCATCTCGCCTGCGCCACCCTGGCCGAGCTGGTCGCGGCATTGCAGGCCCCGCGCATCGTCTGGCTGATGCTGCCTGCCGGCGAGGCCAGCGAGACGGCGCTGACGGCGCTGCAGCCCCTGTTGAGCCCCGGCGATCTGGTGGTCGACGGCGCCAATGCCTACTACAAGGACGACCAGCGCCATGCCGAGATGCTGGCGGCGCAGCAGATCGATTACGCCGATGCCGGCGTCTCCGGCGGCGTGTGGGGGCTGGACAACGGCTACTGCATCATGTTCGGCGGCAGCGACGCCGCGGCCGCACGCCTCAAGCCCTACATGGAAGCACTGGCGCCCACGCCCACTACCGGCTGGCTGCATACCGGGCCGGTCGGCTCCGGCCACTTCGTCAAGATGGTTCACAACGGCATCGAGTACGGCATGATGCAGGCCTTCGCCGAAGGTTTTGCGCTGATGCAGAACAAAGCCGGCTTCGATCTGCAACTGGACGAGATCGCCGAGTTGTGGCGGCACGGCAGCGTGGTGCGTTCGTGGCTGCTGGATCTGACGGCGGACTTCCTGGCGCAGGATCAGACGCTGGAAACCATCCAGCCGTTCGTTGCCGACTCGGGCGAGGGACGCTGGACCGCACTGGAAGCGGTGGAACAGGGCATTCCCACCCCGGTGATGTCGCTGGCCTTGATGATGCGCTTTGCCAGCCAGGGCAAAAACGATTACGCAGCAAAAATGCTCGCCAAGATGCGCCAGGGATTCGGCGGCCACGCGATCAAGGAGGGCGGCAAATGACCGGCCTGGAAGACTCGCTGCCATGCACCTTCGTCATCTTCGGCGCCACCGGCAATCTGGCCACCAACAAACTGCTGCCTGCGCTGTATCACCTGGAGGCGTCGGCCCGCCTGTCTGAATCGCTCAACATCGTGGCGTTTTCGCGCCGCCCCTGGAGCGACGACGAATGGCGCAAATACATGCGCGAGATACTTCCCGGCAAGATCAAGGGCAAGCACGATACGCCGGTGTTCGAGCGCTTCATCGCCCGCTTCACTTATCAGCAGGGCGACCTCAACGACCCCGCTTCGTACCAGGCGCTGGCCCACCGCCTGCCTCCCGAAGAAGCCTGTTCGAGCACGGTGTTCTATCTCGCCATCAAGCCGGCGGAGTTTTCCGCAGTGATCCACAACCTCGAAGCCGTCGGCCTCAACAAGCCGCGCGGCCTCAATCGCGTGGTGATCGAAAAGCCCTTCGGCGAGGACATCGAGTCGGCGCGCATGCTGAATCAGCTGCTGCACCAGCATTTCGACGAGGAGCAGATCTACCGCATCGACCATTTTCTGGGCAAGGAGACGGTGCAGAACCTGCTCGTCTTCCGCTTCGCCAACACCCTGATCGAGCCTTTGTGGAACCGCAACTTCATCGACCACGTGCAGATCACCGTGGCCGAGTCGATCGGCATCGAACGGCGCGCCGATTACTACGACCGCGCCGGCGCGCTGCGCGACATGCTGCAGAACCACCTGATGCAACTGCTCACCGTCGTCGCCATGGAGCCGCCGGCCGCACTCGAAGCCGATGCCATGCACGACGAAAAGGTGAAAGTGCTGCGCTCGATCCGTCCGATCAGCAAGCGCGCGGTGCACGCGCACGCGATTCGTGCGCAATACGCGCGCGGGATGATCGACGGCAAGACCGTGCCAGGCTACCAGCAGGAGGAAAACATCGAGCCGAACTCCGCCACCGAAACCTTCGTCGCCGCCAAGTTCTACATCGACAACTGGCGCTGGCGCGGGGTGCCGTTCTATCTGCGCACCGGCAAGCGCATGCCGCACCAGACCTCGATGATCGCGCTGCGCTTCCGCCATCCGCCGCAACAGCTGTTCCGCGAAACCCCGCTCGAAACGATCGATCCCAACTGGATCCTGCTGTCGATCCAGCCCGACGAGTCGATGCGCATGGAAATCCACGTCAAGCAGCCCGGCCTCGACATGGACACGCGGCTGATGCAGATGAACGCGAGCTTCCTCAAGACCGACGAGCAGACGCTCGACGCCTACGAGACCCTGCTGCTTGACGTCATCGAGGGCGACCGTTCGCTGTTCCTGCGCTTCGACGAGGTCGAGTGGGCGTGGCGCGTGGTCGACCCCATCCTCAAATACTGGACGATCGAGCGCGAATACATCCCGACCTATCCCGCAGGCAGCTGGGGGCCGCCCGATGCCAACCGTCTGTTCGACAGCGACGACCAGGTCTGGCGCAACGAGCTGTGATGGCGACCCAGTGGCGGGTGTTTGCCGATAGCGCTGCGCTGGTGCGGGCGCTGGCCGACGCGCTGTGCGCCGAGGCCGCAGCGGCGATCGCCGCGCGCGGCGCGTTCCACCTGGTGCTGGCCGGTGGCACCACCCCGCGCGCGCTGTATGCCGAGCTGGCGCGCCGCGGCGTGGGTGACGCACGCTGGCACATCTGGTACGGCGACGAGCGCTGCCTGGCGGCCGATCATCCCGAGCGCAACAGCGCCATGGCCGAGGCCGCCTGGCTCGCGGCATCGAATATCCCTGAAGCGCAACGCTGGCCGATTCCCGCCGAGCATGGCGCCAGCGAAGCCGCAGCGGTGTATGCGGACTGGCTGGCGCGCGTGGGCGATTTCGACGTCGCGCTGCTCGGCATGGGCGAGGACGGCCACACCGCGAGTCTTTTTCCGGGCCGCGACTGGGAGACGGCGGCGGACAGCCCGGATACGCTGGCCGTGTTCGATGCGCCGAAGCCGCCGCCCGAGCGCGTGAGTCTGTCGGCAGCGCGGCTGAACCGCAGTCGGCGTGTGTGGTTTGTCGTTACGGGTGCAGGCAAACGCGAAGCGCTGCTGCGCTGGAGACAGGGTGCGAAGCTGCCGGTGTCCGGGGTGCAGGGCGGGCTGGAAACCGTAGCCTGGCTGGATCAGGCAGCCTGGTCGACAGAGAAATAACCCGCTGTCTTGAACCAGCCCTTAGCGGATCATCCGATAGGGCTACGGGAATGCTTGGTGTCCCGATATTGGAGTCGATGACGACAGTTGCCGCTGACTCCGGCAACAATCCCGTTAAACCTGCCCGCCAACCCCTTTGAATTTCTCGACAAAAGCAACGACTTTCTGGAACACGCTTTGTTTTTTGGTCAGATATTGCGGGTTCAACGGGCTCATTTTGGGCAGAATGGCATTGAGATCAGTGCCATTGTCACTGGCAAATTCCCGCTTGAGCGAGGTGGCGATATAACGCCTGGCCGCCTCGGCATTCAGGTTTTCGGCGCTGATCAAATCCTGCGCCTCACGCTGCTGTTCCGCTTGGGCAAAGGCGAAGAAGGCGTCAATCACACTGGCCTTGTCGCCAATCGGGTCCAGATCGGTCTGATTGATGAAATCGACCAGCAAGCTCTCTTTGGCGCGGTTGCCCAGGCTGGCGCGAATCACCCGGCGCACTTCATCTACCAGGTCTGATTTGCTTTTTGTTTTCTTGTTGTGCTCAAAAATCAGCTCCAGGATGTAATCCAGATTGATTTCCTGCGATTTGAGCAGATCCACCTCAAAGACCACGTCATCCCATTCGATGGTGGACTTTCCCTTCTCGGCGGAAGATTTTTCCCGGCGCAGCCAGTCGCGCACATCGTTATAGGTCGAACGGTAATCCTGGATTTTCCGTTCAGTCGGCACTTTGATGGCTTGGAGTGCGACCAGATCGTCATCGCTCAAATAGTGCCTGGCCTTGAAGGCCTCAACCGCCGCCGCGTCGTCCAAATCGAGATCTTGCAAGGCCTTCAGGCTGCCGAATTCGTCATAGTTCTGTAGGACGTTCTCCACGCGCAAATACTCGCCAAACAGCTTGGCAAAGGCCTTTTTGTCGAACTCTTTTTCAATGGCAGAGGGATCGGGAAAACGCTGCTCCAGTTCCTTCGTCACCTCTACAAAGCCACGCCGCGCTTCACCGGTGGCCACATCGGTGAAGCCTTCCATGTATTCTTCGTAGCTCTTCTCCAGCACCACGTTCTTGGTGTTCTTGTCGCCGAACAGGGTGATGGCGTCGATGGTCGCCTGCTCCAGATCGCGGAAGGTAACGATATTGCCGAAGGTTTTGGTGGCGTCGAAAATGCGGTTGGTGCGCGAGTAGGCCTGCATCAACCCGTGGTAGCGCAGGTTCTTGTCGACAAACAAGGTGTTCAGGGTGGGGGCATCAAAGCCGGTCAGGAACATGCCCACCACAATCAACAGGTCGACTTCCTTGGCTTTGACCTGTTTGGCCAGATCGCGGTAATAGTTTTGAAAGCCGTTGCTATCCACACTGAAGTTGGTTTTGAACTGCGCGTTGTAGTCAGCGATGGCCGCGCTCAAAAACTCCTTGGCGCTGCTGTTCATGGCAGACACATCAAAACTCTCGTCCTGAATGTCGCCGACCGCATCCTGCTCTTCGTTGGCCGCAAACGAGAAGATGGTGGCCACCCTCAACGGCTTGTCGCCGCCATTCTGCAACTCCCGGAACGACTCATAGTACAGCTTGGCGGCGTCCACGCTGCTGACCGCGAACATGGCGTTGAAACCCATATTGCTCGCTTGCAGGCGGTGGGTTTTTTGGCGGAAATTATTCAGAATGTACTGGGTGATCTCGCGGATGCGGTCGGGGTGCAACAAGGCCTGCTTGTTTTCCGCCGCGCTGAGTTTCTTCTCATCCTGCTCGGTTTCAATGGCCTTGAACTGCGGTCGCACGTCGTTGTAATCCACCTTGAACTTCAGCACCTTTTCATCGCGAATCGCGTCGGTGATGACATAAGAATGCAGTTCGCGCCCAAACACGCTGGCAGTGGTTTCTGCGCCCAGCGCGTTTTCCGGAAAAATCGGTGTACCGGTAAAGCCAAACTGATAGAACTTCTTGAACTTCTTCTTCAGGTTTTTCTGTGCTTCACCAAACTGGCTGCGGTGACATTCATCGAAAATGAACACCACCTGCTTGCCGTAGATGGGCAAGTCGGCTTCGCTCTTCATCAGGTTGTTGAGCTTCTGGATGGTGGTGACGACGATCTTGTTGTCGTCTTTCTCCAGGTTGCGCTTCAGGCCAGCCGTGCTGTCCGAGCCATTCACGCTATCCGGTGAAAAGCGCTGATATTCCTTCATGGTCTGGTAATCCAGATCCTTGCGATCCACCACGAAGAACACCTTGTCGATGAAATTCAGCTCAGTGGCGAGACGCGCCGCCTTGAAACTGGTCAGGGTCTTGCCCGAACCGGTGGTATGCCAGATAAAGCCACCGCCCTCAAGCTGGCGCCAGTTCTTTGCCTGATACGCGCTGTTAATCTTCCGCAGAATTCGTTCCGTGGCGGCAATCTGGTAAGGGCGCATCACCAGCAGCGTGTTGCTGACATCAAATACTGAGTAGTGCAGCAGCACATTGAGCAGGGTGTGCTTCTGGAAGAAGGTGGCGGTAAAGTCTTTCAGATCCTTGATCAGACTGTTATCCGCCTTCGCCCAGTTCATGGTGAAGTCGAAACTGTTCTTGTTGCGCTGGGTGGTGTTGGCGAAATAACGGCTGTCGGTGCCGTTGGAGATCACAAACAGCTGCAGATACTTGAACAGGGAATGCTCGCTGTTGAAGCTCTCCTTGCTGTAGCGATGTACCTGATTGAAGGCTTCACGGATCGCCACGCCGCGCTTCTTCAGCTCTACCTGTACCAGCGGCAGTCCATTAACCAGAATCGTCACGTCGTAGCGGTTGGCGTGACTGCCGGCCTGCTCAAACTGCCTGATCACCTGCACCTTGTTGCGGGCGATGTTCTTCTTGTCCAGCAGGGTGATGTTCTGGATACGCCCGTCGTCGAAGACGAAATCGTGGATATAGTCGTCGTGAATCTTGCGGGTTTTCTCGACGATGCCGTCGCTAGGTTTGTCCAGAAAGGTTTCGGCAAAACGCAGCCACTCGCCATCTGCAAACTGCACGTTGTTGAGTGTTTGCAGTTGCACGCGCACATTGGCCAGCAAGGTCTCCGGCGTATTCAGGCCGGGCAGGTATTCGTAGCCCTGATTCTGCAAATCCTGAATGAACTCGCGCTCCAGATCGCCTTCGCTCTGGTAGCTTTCCGCGACCTTCCATTCCTGGGTGTATTTATCCAGAACGATGAAGTTCTTTGATTCGGCGATGGGGCTGTATTCGATCATGTGGTTTTTTCCTGCCAAAATCGATGGCGCTCGACAATGTGCTTGACCAGATTTTCCAGAACCTGTTTCTCTTCTGGTTTCAGTGGCGACACTTCTTCGGCGGCGTGCTTCGAATGGCTTGAGAAGTTCACAATTCGCTTTGCGTACGGGTTGGGCAAGCCGTCGTCTGTTTGCGGCAGAAGGTGTTCCCACCTTTTGTACCCGAGAAATGTTGCCGTCTTTTCGAGAATATTCCGGAGCAGATTGAAGTGGTATTTTTCGATCTGCCCACTTTTTATGGCTTCCTCAAGCTGCGATATCAGGTGCAGGTGATATGAAAAAGGAGAATCGTTTGGCTGCTCTGATAGATTGAGACTGCCATCACCATTTTTCTCCAATCGTGACTTGCTGAACCATTTTGACTTCCAGCTGTAGCGCTCGGATTTTTCATCGCTACCAAACTCGTTGCAAAGCACATTGAAGAAAAGTGGGTTGTGCGTCGTGATAATGAACTTGACACTGGATTCGTTTGATTTGACCAGTTGCGCCAAGTCCACGGCCAACTGAATCAGGTGGTTGTCATCCAGAGAGCTAACCGGATCATCAATGAACACATATTCCAGTTGGTTGAATTGGTCGGTTTCTCGATCACTAGGCTCGGCAACATTGAGAACGCCGATCACTTGTTCAAGCAGCGCGTAGAAAATACTCCAGATAAAGTTGCTTTCTTCGCCCTTGGAGATTTTCAGGCTTCCCGAATGCGTCGTATCGCCACGCTCCATCGTGAAGGTAACTTCCGAGAAGGCTTTGATAGTGATCTGTTTATCGCCTTCGTCTTTTTTTGTGCGCGCTGCATTGAAGTGTGGCGTCAGCTTGTCGTTGGTATAACGCTGAAAGGTCGTGATGACGTTCATGTCCTGACCTTGATCCTTCAGCACCCAATCCGTGAAGGTATTGGGCTGAATCCTCAGCTTATGCTCAGCATCTTCTTCCAGATCGTTATCCCAATAAAACAAGTCTTCAGTGAGGGCGTTGTAATACAGGATCTTGTTGCGCGACAACTCAGGTTGGTCGGCGTCTTCATCGCCATCGATTTTCGGTGCAATCAGCTGCTTGAACTCCCGCGACAGACGAGTCTTGCCTGTGCCGTTGAAGGCATAGATCAACTGCACCTTTTTATCGGCGTTTCTCAGTTGCTGGGCGATTTCGGTCAGCGTCTTTCCCATGCTATGCCGTGGCCTCCAGCTCCGCGAAGCTTAATAGCTTGTCCCGGTAGTGTTCGTATTGCTGGCGACGGGCCTTGATTTCAGCGGGCAGGCCGGAGGACAGGTCGTTCACCAGCGTGTCGAATTTGTCGAGGATAGAGACGATATGCTCCTGTTCTTCCGGCGACGGAATGGCGATCGTGTATTTCATGACCATCGCCTTATCGCCACGAGGCATCTTCCCGCCCTTCGCGTGCTGCGCGTCATACGTGAAGAAATCATCCGAAGCCAGTGAGTGATACAGAAAGCGCGGTTTGATCGCTGCCTTGGCTTCGTCCTTGATGCGGATGACCAAAACATCTTGATTGGTGCCGCCTGCTGAATCGGCAAGCCAAATCTTTTTGAGATATGGGCGAATGTTCCCGACCAAGATGTCATTGGCTTCATAGCCGATAGAAGCTCCAGATGTCGGCACATAACTTGAGCCCACTTTGCCGCGCATATCGGGAAGTAGGTTATCCACGCCGACATAGGAGCCCGCATCCAATCCTGTGGATGAAATTCGTGTAGTTGCGTAGGTTGCAATGTCACTCAAGGTCGTTATCCTTGCTTGCTTGCTTGCTTGCTTGCTTGCTTGCTTGCTTGCTTGCTTGCTTGCGTCAGCGTCCGTGCGTTCGCCGAATGTCAGAAGCGCGTCGCGGTAATACTTGTACTGCCGCCGACGCGCCTCCAGCTCCGCCTCCAGCTCCGCCTCCAGCTGGGTGAAAGTGTCAAGCACCTTCACGATTTCGCGTTGGATTTCGAGCGGTGGCACCGGAATCCTGATCTTTGCAAGGCTGTCACCGGAAATGCGCCGTACCTTGGTGCCGGTGATGTGCCGCGTTTTCTGCGAATGAAACGGCTCTGTTTGGAAGAAGTACGCCGCGTACTTTGGTTCAAGTGAGTGTCTGTAGATGTAGGCGTCACCGCTCACTGCAATTTCGTTGTCACCAACCCAAGCTACGGCTTTCGCTACCGCCGCATCGTCCTCGCTCGTGGTGGCAATCACCAGATCGCCGGGACGTGCTTTGCGCAACTTGCGTGCCATCGTTTCCGTGACAAACGATTTGGTATGGGCCGTCCAGACTCCGTAAATGGTATGAATCTGCCCGTAGTGGATTGCGCCAACACCCGCGTCAGTGAGGTCGCTTTTTTGCAGGCCGTTGCCACGGATGAATTCGCCTACATCGCCTAGCCCGAGATGCTCCACCCCCTCCGGACAAAGCTGCGCAATCAACTCGTCAATCCGGCTCATTGCTTCTTCCCCTTCAGTTGCTTCGTGCCGAGCGTTTTCGCGTTCAATTGGCTCACCACGGGCTTGCCCGTGCTTTTTTCCAGTTGCAGGCGGGCGGCCTTGGCGGTTTGCGCGCCTTCGGCGGCCACCTCGGCACTCTCATTCAGCCCCTGCGGATTGCGCACCAGCGATATGTCGGTGGCGGCCACTTCGGCCAGCATGTTCAGCACCAGTTCGGTGTTGGTCATGTTGTCGCGCAGGTTTTCTTTTTTCAGCCCTTTGTGCTGCTTGTATTCGCGGGTGGAAAGGCCGCTCCAGACGCGGCTCATCAGGTCGGTGAGCGCGGCGTATTCCTGGCCCCGCTGCACGCCGGCTTTGTCCCACTCATCGGTCAGCGCCTTGCGCACTTCGATGGACTTGATGCGCTGGTTGATCCAGTTTTCGCTGTAGCCGAGGCGGCGGTAATTTTGAATGGCCCGTTCGATGGACAGTTCCGGGTCCACCGTTTCGTCCAGCCGTTCACTGCCCACCTGCGCCAGCCACAGTTTGAAAGGTTCGGCGCGCTTGCTGGGGATGGACTGGATCAGGCGCAGGATTTGTTCGGTGTCGGCTACGTCGGTTTTATAGCGTTTGCCGTCGGCGGCGACCAGTTTGAGTTGGTGAGTGGCGCTAACCAACTGACTGCCTTCGGCAATCAGTTTGTTTTTCAGCCACTTCCAATAGTTCCTGACCTTCTTGTAGTCTGCCTGATCGGTGAGGATGGCGATGATGTCCAGCGCCGAGAACCACCATTTCTCGTTGTCCGCGTCCCATTCGGCGCGTACCTGATGCGCGTCGAAAAGTTTGACCTTGCTGCTTTCGTCCGTCATGGCTGCTCCATCCCAGTCGAAGCTGTCGGAATTCCCGGCAGCTTGCCTGCGGGCTTTTCACTCATGCGTCCTCTCCTTCCAGATCGGCCACGATGGCGTCAATGGCGGTGCGCAGTTCCGCCTGCCGCGCCACGATACGGGCGATGTTGGCGTTGAGCTGCTGGATGTCTATCACTTCGCGGGTGTCTTCCTGCTCCACATAGCTTGAGACGGACAGGTTGTAGCCGTTTTCGGCCACTGTCTCGAACGGCACGGACCGGGCGAAGTGGTCGACATCGGCCTTGCTGTCGAACGCCTGCATGATTTGTTCGATGTGCGCGTCCAGCAGCACGTTGTTGTTGGTTTCTTTCTTGAACAGGCCGCTGGCGTCGATGAACTGGGTGGCAGTGTCGGTTTTGTGTTTGGACAGCACCAGAATATTGACCGCAATCGTGGTGCCGAAGAACAGGTTGGGCGCGAGCGAAATCACGGTTTCGACGTAGTTGTTGTCCACCAGGTACTGACGGATTTTCTGCTCGGCTCCACCCCGGTAGAAGATGCCGGGGAAGCAGACGATGGCGGCGCGGCCTTTGCTGGAAAGGTAGCCCAGCGCGTGCAGCACAAAGGCAAAGTCGGCTTTGGACTTGGGTGCGAGTACGCCCGCCGGGGCAAAGCGTTCGTCGTTGATCAGCGTGGGGTCGTCGCTGCCTATCCACTTTACCGAATACGGCGGGTTGGAGACGATGGCATCGAAGGGTTTGTCGTCGCCGAAGTGCGGGTCGATCAGGGTGTTGCCGAGCTGGATGTTGAACTTGTCGTAGTTGATGCTGTGCAAGAACATGTTCATCCGCGCCAGGTTGTAGGTGGTGTGGTTGATTTCTTGCCCGAAGAAGCCTTCTTCAATGACATGCGCATCGAAGTGTTTTTTGGCTTGCAGCAGCAGCGAGCCCGAGCCGCAGGCCGGGTCGTAAATCTTGTTGACGCTGGTTTGCTTGTGCATGGCCAGTTGCGCAATCAGCTTGGACACATGCTGCGGGGTGAAGAACTCGCCGCCGGATTTGCCGGCATTGGCGGCGTAGTTGGAGATGAGGAATTCGTAGGCATCGCCAAACAGGTCGATGTGGCTGGCGTCGCTCTTTCCATAAAAATCATGGCCGAAATCCAGCTCGGCCACGCCTTTGAGTACGGCCGCCAGGCGGGCGTTTTTGTCTTTGACGGTGTTGCCGAGGCGGTTGCTGGTGGTGTCGAAATCGGCAAACAGGCCTTTGATGTCGTGCTCGGAGGGGTAGCCGTTGGCCGAGGCTTCGATGGCGGCAAAGAGGGCGGCCAGATCGGCATTCAGGCTTTCGTTGGTGTTGGCGCCGGCAGCGACCTTGGCAAACAGCTGGCTGGGGTAGATGAAATAGCCCTTGGTCTTGATGGCGTCGTCTTTGATCTCCGGGGTGATGACGCTGTCGGGCAGCTCGGCATAGTTGACGCTGTCGTCACCGCCCTCGATGTAGCTGGCGAAGTTTTCGCTGATGAAGCGGTAGAACAGGGTGCCGAGCACGTATTGCTTGAAATCCCAGCCATCGACCGCGCCACGCACATCGTTGGCGATTTGCCAGATTCGGCGTTGCAGTTCGGCGCGTTGCTGGGTGCTGGTCATGGGGGTGTTCCTGGTTCAATACGTTTTATATTGTCTGCCCACCGTAGGTGGATGTTATTCGAATCGTGAACCGCCCTGGTTTTAGTAGACACGCTGCGGTCTGAGTGGCAGGAAAAGGGCTGATTACAGCCCGATTCTATACCTCGGAGCAACGGCAGCTTCGGCCGAGGAGCAGGCGTTCACGGGATAAAGCCTGACAGTCTCTTCAGGGTCGATAGTTCGCACTCGTCGATCAGGCAAGCGGACGCTCACCATAAGCAGGGGCCATTCCCGTGCAGGATCGCGATACTCAAGCCCCTCGACTCAAGGGTGTGCTGGGTCGCGCTCCGCAACAAAACGCGCAACGAAGGCGCCTTCATAGCCCGCTGGCAGGGGAATGCTTACACGATGGCCGCTACCCGGCGCAACGTCGACCGGGGTGTTGTCCTTGCCGTGCATGGCGGCGATCGTCAGTTCCAGGTTGCCCCGGGGGTGGATCAGTTCGATGCGGTCGCCGACCGCGAACCGGTTCTTCACGTCGATCTCGGCCCGGCCTTCCGCGTCATATCCCATGACATCGCCGACGTACAGGCTGCGGTCCGATTCGGAATGGCCGCGCAGGTAGCTCTGGTATTCGCGGTCCGGGTGGCGTTCGTAGAAACCGCCGGTGTAGCCGCGGTTGGCCAGGCCATCGAGCTCGCGCAGCAGGGTCGGATCGAGCGGGCGGCCGGCGACGGCATCGTCGATGGCCTGGCGATAGGTCTGGCAGGTGCGCGCGACATAGTAGGGCGACTTGGTGCGGCCTTCGATCTTGAGCGAGTCGACGCCGATTTCGGTCAGCCGCTGGACGTGCTCGATGGCGCGCAGGTCTTTCGAGTTGAGGATGTAGGTGCCGTGCTCGTCTTCCTCGATGGGCATGTGGCTGCCCGCGCGTTCCTTTTCTTCCAGCAGGTACACGTCGCCGTCCGGCGCGGCCTTGCCGGGCAGGACGTCATATTCCCAGCGGCACGAATTGGTGCAGGCGCCCTGGTTGGGGTCGCGGTGGTTGAAGTAGCCCGACAGCAGGCAGCGGCCGGAATAGGCGATGCACAGCGCACCATGCACGAAGACTTCCAGTTCCATGTCCGGGCATTCCTGGCGAATCTCGGCGACCTGGTCGAGCGAGAGTTCGCGCGACAGGATGACGCGGCGGATGCCGAGTTTTTTCCAGAACCGCACCGCGGCGTAGTTGACGGTGTTGGCCTGGACGGAGAGATGGACGGGCATCTCGGGCCAGGTTTCGCGAATCATGTCGATCAGGCCGGGGTCGGCCATGATCAGCGCGTCCGGCTTGAGGGCGATGACCGGTGCGATATCCGCCAGGTAGGTCTTGATCTTGGAATTGTGCGGAAAGATGTTGCTGACGACGTAGAACAGCTTGCCCCGGCTGTGCGCGTATTCGATGCCGGTGCCCAGCGCCGCCTCGTCGCGGAAACTGTTGTTGCGGACGCGCAGGCTGTAGCGCGGCTGGCCGGCGTACACCGCATCGGCGCCGAAGGCGAGCGCCGTTTCCAGCATGGCTTGCGAACCGGCGGGCGCCAGCAGTTCGGGTCGATGCATCCCGGCGTGTTTCACGCGGGATTACCGGGTTCGGGTTTGCTGCGCGCGGCAGCCAGCATGGCCTGCCGCGTCGCCGGCGTTTCCAGGCTGATGCGGCCGAGGGTGCCGCTGCGGTAGTCGGTGAGCAGGATCATCGCGGCCTTTTCCAGGTCGAGTTCGCCGCCGCGCCCCTTGAGGATGCAGCCGCGTTTCTTCGCCACCGCTTCCAGCACGCCGGTGGCATCCAGGCCTTCCAGCGCAAAGCCGTAGCGCGCTTTCAAGAGGCGGGGATAGCGTTCGAGCAGGATACCAGCCAGAAACACCGCCACCTCCTCGTCGATCACCGCGTTGCGGCCGATGGCGTGGCTGGCCGCCAGCATGAAGCCGTCGGAATCGTGCTCGATTTTCGGCCAGGTCATTCCCGGCGTGTCGACCAGGATCAGCCGCGGCGACAGGTTGATGCGCTGCTGCGACTTGGTCACCGCAGGCTCGTCGCCGACCGCCGCGACGCGGCGTTTGACCCAGGTGTTCATCAGCGTCGACTTGCCGACGTTGGGGATGCCCATGATCATCAGCCGCAGCGGCTTGAAGGCGTCGTCGCGGTGCGGCGCGAGCTTCTGCGCCAGGCCCGCCAGCTTCGCCACGTCGCCCGGTTTCTTGGCGCAAATCGCCACCGCCAGCACGCCCGGTTGCTGGTTGAAGTAGTCGAGCCAGGCGCGCGTTGCCTCGGGATCGGCGAGGTCCGTCTTGTTCAGCAGCTTGAGGCAGGGCCGCTGGCGATGCGCGCGCAGCTCGTGGATCATCGGGTTGCTGCCGGCTTCCGGCAGGCGCGCGTCGAGCACCTCGACCACCACGTCGATCTGCGCCATCGTCTCCGCGGCTTTCTTGCGCGCGGTGGTCATGTGACCGGGGAACCACTGGATCGTCATGGGGGAGAGGTTTCCGCTAAAGGGGCGTGATTATGGCATCAGCCCGCGCCGCCGCCGCTGCCCACGCCATGCGCGGCGGCGAGCACCAGCGCGTCGAAGTCGGCCGCGCTCATCAGGCCGCGCTCGGCGACGATGTCGCGCACCGGGCGACCGGATTTTTCCGATTCCTTGGCGACTTCGGCGGCCTGGTTGTAGCCGATCCGGGTATTCAGCAGGGTGGCCAGCGCGACGCTCTGGTGGATGAAGAAGGCGCAGCGCTCCCTGTTTACAACTATCCCCTTGAGGTTCTTCTCGGTGGCGGCATTCATCGCGTTGGTGAGCCAGTCCATGGCGTCGAACAGCGCGCTGCCGAGCGCTGGCATCATCACGTTGAGTTCCATCTGTCCGGCCTGCACCATGTAGCTCACCGCGGCGTCCTGCCCCAGCACCTGGAAGCAGACCTGGTTCAGCATCTCGAACATCACCGGGTTGACCTTGCCCGGCATGATGCTGGAGCCCGGCTGCACCGGCGGCAGCTGGATTTCACCGAGGCCGGTGCGCGGGCCGGAAGCGAGCAGGCGCAGGTCGTTGGAGATGCGGGTGAGTTCCAGCGCGAGGTTGCGGATTTCGCCGGAGAGCCGTGCGAGGTCGTGCATCGACTGCATCTGCGCGACCAGCTGGCCGACCTTGATCGGCTCGCCGGTGAGCTTGGCGAGTTCGGCGGCGGCGCGCGCCGGATAGTCGGGCGAGGTGTTGAGCCCGGTGCCGGCGGCGGAGCCGCCCAGGCCGATTTCGGCGAGCGCCGGGCGCACCGCTTCGAGCGCGGCGGCGCAACGGGTCAGCGTCCACGCGTAGCCGGCGAATTCCTGTCCCAGCGTGGTCGGCACCGCGTCCTGCAAATGGGTACGGCCGGATTTCACCGTGTCCTTTTCGCGCTCGGCGAGGCGCGAGAATTCTGCCACCATCGCATGCACCGCAGCGGCCAGGCGCGGCAGCTTGGCCAGCACCGCAAGGCGGATCGCGGTGGGGATGGTATCGTTGGTCGACTGCCCCATGTTGACGTCGTCGTTGGGGTTGACTGGCTTGTACGCGCCTTTTTCCCCGCCGAGCGCCACGTTGGCGAGGTTGGCGATGACCTCGTTGCTGTTCATGTTGTGGCTGGTGCCGGCGCCGGCCTGGAAGCGGTCGACCACGAACTGGTCGAGATGCTCGCCGCCGAGGATCTTGTCGCAGGCAGCGGCGATGGCGTCGCGCTTTTCCTCGCTGAGCCAGCCGGGCTGGCAGTTGGCGCGCGCAGCGGCAAGCTTGATCCGCACGTGCGCTAGTACAAAATCCCTATCCGGTAGGCGGCCTGAAATGGGAAAATTGGCCACGGCACGTGCGGTTTGTGCGCCATACCAGGCATCCTGGGGAACCTGGACTTCGCCGAGCGAGTCTGTCTCGATGCGGAATTCATTCATGGTGGAAAAACCAATGCAGACGTTACAAAGCGTTCGATTTTATCCGATGTGGCTGGCGGGGTTGGTGCTGGCACTGATGGCGTCGTGGGCGCAGGCGGCGGATTTCAAAGTGACCGACACCGATGGCAAGTCGCATACGCTGTCGGGCTACAAGGGCAAATGGGTGCTGGTGAATTACTGGGCGACCTGGTGTCCGCCCTGTCTGGAGGAAATTCCCGATCTGATTGCGCTGCACGAGAACAAGAAAAACAACCTCGTCGTCATCGGCGTGGCGCTCGATTACCGCAATGCCAAGCAGGTGACCGATTTTGCCGACGGCCTGCTGGTCAATTACCCTATCGTGCTGGGCAACGCGCAGATCGTGAACCAGATCGGGCCGGTGCGGGGCTTGCCGACAACCTATCTGTACAACCCGGACGGTAAGATGGTCGCCCAGCAAGTGGGGGTGATCACCCGCGCCGCGGTGGAAAACTACATCGCTGGCAAAATAGCCAGTTCCAATAAGTAAGCTCAGTCCGCAATACCAAAGGAGACACCATGCGCCAACTGCTTATCGCGTTCTTGCTGCTGTTCGCTGCGCCCACCTGGGCGGAAACGCGCGATCCGACCAACCATTTCTTCCAGCCCAAATTCGGCGACTTTCAGGCCGAACTCGATGCCGCCAAACAGCAAGGAAAAAAAGGCATTTTCATGTTTTTCGAGATGGATGAATGTCCGTTCTGCGAGCGCATGAGAGCCACCATCCTCAACCAGGCCGAGGTTCAGGATGCCTACCGTGCGCAATTCCTGCTGTACCCGATGGACGTCAACGGCGACACCGAGATGTCCGATTTCCAGGGCAAGCACACCACCGAAAAGGCTTTTGCCTTCAGCCACCGCGTGCGCGCGACGCCGACACTGCTGTTCTTCGACCTCGACGGCAAACTGATAACGCGCCACACCGGCCCCACCAAGGACAAGGCTGAATTCCTGCTGCTCGGAAAATACGTGGCCGAGGGCGCGTACGCCACCCAGCCCTTCACCAAATACAAGCAAGGCAAATGAAGCGGAGGGCGTGGGCCGTTCTGCTGGCATGCGCGCTGTCCACCGCCGCGTCGGCCGAGCGGCTGACGCTGGACGAGGCGCTGGCGAGCGTCGCAGCGCCTCACCCCGACCGCAGGATAGCCGAAAGCGCATTGGCACTGTCGCGCGCGGATCGCGAGCAGGCGGCGAGCCGCCAGGACTTCAGCCTGTTTCTCGATGGCAGCCTTCGCACCGGACGGCGCCCGGACGGCGACTGGAAGCCGGACAACGTCGGCCGTGTCGTCGCACGCAAGCCGCTGTTCGATTTCGGCCGCAGCAGCCAGGCCATTGCGGCGGCGGATCAGGATGTCGCGGCGCGCCAGGCTGAACTGCTCAATGTCGAGAGCCTGCGCCGCATCGACATCATGGCGCGCTACTTCGATGTGCTGCTGGCCGACATGCTGTCCGCCGCTGACAGCGAATTCGTCGCCGTGGCCTATGTGTCGTGGGACAACGCGCGGGACCGCTTCGAAGTAGGCCAGATCAGCCAGCCCGACCTGCTGCGGCTGGAGGCCGAATACCAGGATCTCCGCGAGCGCCGCAACGCCAACCAGCAGCGCATGCGCAGCACGCGGCAGAGACTCGCCCACGCGCTCAACCGCCCCGGAAAACTGCCCACCGAACTGGCCGATCCGGCCTTGGCGGACAACGCCCGGCCGCTGCCCCAATACGAATCCCTGCTGCCCTGGGTGATGCAGAAGAATCCGCGCGTGCTGGCGCTGCAGGCGCAGGCGGCGGCGGCGGATGCGCGGCTTGCGGCGGTTCGCGCCGAGCGCAATCCGATGCTCGACGCCGAAGTGGTCGGCGGCGGCTACAGCCGCGAATCGACCACGCGCGACGAGCTGAGCGCCGGACTGGTATTCAACATTCCGCTGTATCAGGGGGCGCGCGTGGATTCCCGGGTGGCGCGCGAGCTGGCGCAGAAGGAACGCAGCGTCGCCGAACTGGAAAAGCTCAAACTCGACCTGGCGGACACCCTGCTTGCCACCCTGCAGGAAATCGAATGGCTGCGCGATAGCGGCCGTCCCGCTGCCGACAAGCAGATCGAATACCGCGACTGGGCGCTGGAGCGTTCGCGTGCGGAATACGAACTCGAACTGAAAACCAATCTGGGCCCCAGCATGGCTGAAACGCAAATGGCGCAGTTGCGCCGCAAGCAGGTGGAATACCGCCTGGCGCTGGCGCTGGCGCGACTGGAGGCATTGTCCGGCGGCAGTCTGCCGCCTGTTGAGGGAGCACAAAAATGAAGCAGAGCGTCGTGGCCGGAGCCTTGGCCGGCTGGTGGCTGGCGGCAGCCAGCCCGCTATGGGCGGCAGACAGGGTCGAACTCACTACCCGGGTGTCCGGGGTGGTGGACGAGGTGCTGGTCAAGCCCGGCCAGCGCGTCAAGAAAGGGGCGGTGCTGCTGCGGCTGGACAGGACTGTCTTGCAGGCGCGTTTTGATGAAGCGGCAGCGGAGCATGCGCGCGCGCAGGCCGACGAAGCGGATGCCAAACGCGAACTCGAACGGGCGGAGGAGTTATACAGCCGCACCGTGTCGTCGACCACCGAGCTCGACGCGGCGACGCTGCGGCACGTGCGTGCGCAGGCGGCCGTATCTGTCGCCCAGGCGCGCCGCACGATAGCGCAAAAGAACCTGAGCGATGCGGAACTCAAGGCGCCGTTTGCGGGAGTGGTCAGCGCGGTGCCCGGTGCCCCCGGCACCGTGGTGGCGGCAGACTGCCAACCGAAGCCTCTGGTCGTCCTGGACTCGGGGCATCCGTAATTTCCCTGCGCCGGACGCCCGCGTCCGACGTTCAGCCGCCCATGCGCTGCGCCACGCCGGCTTCCATTTCCGCCGCCTGGTGCGGCGAGGCCACGGCGGCAATCACCTTGCGGCACACGGGTAAAACGGCATTGAATCCGGCCACATCCTGCACTGCGCACATCTGCTTGTAAGCCGGGGATTGGGTCCCCACCAGTCCAGCCATGAATTCCAGTACGTAGGTTTGCACTTCCATCAGGTTTACGGGGCCTGGCGCCGGTGTGCTGACGGCGGCTGCGGCATGGCCTGCCGCCCTGTTGCGCAAGGACTGGATGAAGCCATTCTGCAGCAGCTCATTCACCATGGTTTCCAGTTCGGCACAATTGGGCAGCTTGCTGCGCAACTCGCCAAAAGAAATACCATTCCCCACGCTGAACAGAATTTGCCGGTGCCGGGGCCGTAGCGTATGGCCCAGGTTGAAGATTTCCTCCTGTCCCTTGAGCGTACGGGACAATTGCATCGTCATTTCCATGGTCGCCTCCATTATTGTGATACAGGTACATCGCCTGTGCCGGTTACGCTGCATAGCCTGTGCCAGCGAAGGCCGCGTGCGCAGCCTTGTCGAAACGCAAGAGTTTCAGCGTGCTTGAGCAGATGCGGCAGGGAAAGGAAGAACGGCTGGGGTGATGGAGGCGTGACGGAGTGTTGAGATTTCGCCAGTCGAATCAGGCGTTTTCCCGCGTCGGCTGGAAGCGGTTTCCCGGTCGCGTCGTGGGGGTCAGCTGCGGGAGCCGATGGATGCGTCTGCCGATTTGGTGCTGGGGAGGTAATCCCAGTGGCGTTTCCAGGCGCCCACCACCAGATTCGGGTATTCCGGGCGGCCCAGGCTGCCGTTGTAGCGCCCCAGCGCGCGGAACAGGTCGCCGCGTTCGATGTCGATGTAGTGGCGCAGGATCAGCGCGCCGTAGCGCAGGTTGGTGCGCAATTGGAACAGGTTGTGGTCGGGGTTGCCGATGGTCTTGACCCAGAACGGCATCACCTGGGTATAGCCGCGCGCACCCACCGGCGATACGGCGTATTTGCGGAAGCCGCTTTCCACCTGGATCAGGCCAAGCATCAATTGCGGGTCGACCCCGGCACGCGAAGCCTCCCAGTGCAGGGTGGTGAGGAATTCCAGCCGCTCGGCCTCGTCCGGCATGCGCTTGGCGAGGCGGCGCGACATCTCCTTCAGCCAGGCCGTCTCGTCGGCGACGTTGCGGAATGCGGTGCGGGTGACGGCGGTGTCCGCCAGCGCACGCTGCAGGGACGAGCGCACATTGGCCGACATCGCTTCCTCGCGCTGTCCGCCCGCATGCGCGGGCAGGGCAAGCAGCAAGGCGGTGAGCAAGAGGCCGGTGTGCGTGATTTTTTTCATGTCAGCGTTCCAGTAAACCCCTCAAAAATTTCGTTGTGTCGGCCAGCGCAAGCTTTTGCGCCTCACCGCTTTGGCCTGGCTGAGCCCGGCGCGGCTGGTACTCGACCACGCCGTCCTTCAGCCCGCGCTCGCCTACGGTGATGCGGTGCGGGATGCCGATCAGCTCGGCGTCGGCAAACATCACGCCGGGGCGTTCGTCGCGGTCGTCCAGCAGTATGTCGTACCCGGCTGCCGCCAGGTCAGCATAGAGCGTATCGGCGGCTTTTTGAACCATCTCGCTCTTGCCGTAACCAATGGCGACAATCACCAGCAAGAACGGTGCCATCGTCATCGGCCAGATGATGCCCTTGTCGTCGTGGTTCTGCTCGATGGCCGAGGCCACGATGCGCGACACGCCGATGCCGTAGCAGCCCATTTCCATGGCCTGGGCCTTGCCGGCCTCGTCGAGATAGGTAGCGTTCATCGCCTGCGAATACTTGCTGCCCAGCTGGAACACGTGGCCGACTTCGATGCCGCGGCACAGCTGCAGCGATCCCTTGCCGTCGGGGCTGGGGTCGCCGGGAACGACATTCCGTATATCGGCCACAACATCCGGTTCCTGCAGGTCGCGGCCGAAATTGACGCCGGCGAGGTGGAGTTTCGGCTTGTTGGCGCCGCAGACGAAATCGTTCATTGCCGCGACCGTGCGGTCGGCGATGAGCCTGATTTTGGTGCGGTCGATGCCGACCGGCCCGAGAAAGCCGGGCGGGCAGTCAAAGACGGCACGGATCTCGGCCTCGTTCGCCAGGCGGAAATCCGCGAGGCCTTCCAGCTTGCCGAGTTTGACTTCGTTCAGCATGTGGTCGCCGCGCAGCAGCAGGACGACCATCTGCTCGCCGGCCATGACGGCGATGAGCTTGACGGTGCGGGCAAGCGGGATGTCGAGCAGGGCGGCGACGTCTTCGCAGGTGGTCTGTTTGGGCGTATCCACCTCGCGTAGCGCTTCCTGTGCTGCGCCGCGCGCCGCCGCGGGCGCAAGCGCCTCGGCCAGCTCGACGTTGGCGGCGTAGTCGGAATCCGGGCAATACGCGATCAGGTCCTCGCCGGAATCGGCCAGCACGTGGAATTCGTGCGAGGCCGAGCCGCCGATGGCGCCGGTGTCGGCGGCCACCGCGCGGAAGGTCAGCCCCAGCCGGGTGAAAATCCGCGTGTAGGCGTCGTACATGGTCTGGTAGGTGGCGGCGAGGCTGTCGCGGCTGGCGTGGAAGGAATAGGCATCCTTCATCAGAAACTCGCGCGCGCGCATGACGCCGAAGCGCGGGCGGATCTCGTCGCGGAACTTCATCTGGATCTGGTAGAAGTTGACCGGCAGCTGGCGGTAGCTCTTGATTTCGCGGCGGACCACGTCGGTGATCACTTCCTCGTGGGTGGGGCCGAAGCAAAAATCGCGCTGGTGGCGGTCCTTGATTTTCAGCATCTGCGGGCCGAACACCGCCCAGCGCCCGGTTTCCTCCCACAGTTCGGCAGGCTGAACCGCCGGCATCAAGAGTTCGATCGCGCCGGCGCGGTTCATTTCCTCGCGCACCACCGCCTCGACCCGGCGCAGCACCCTGAGGCCCAGCGGCATCCAGGTATACAGCCCCGAACCCAGGCGCTTGATGAGGCCGGCGCGCAGCATCAGCTTGTGGCTGACGAGCTCGGCCTCGGACGGGGCTTCCTTGGTGGTGGAAATGAAGAACTGGGTGGCGCGCATGCTGAGGCAATCAAAACGAAAAGCGGCATTTTAGCGTGCGGACGTGTAATCTTTCGCGCTCGATTTTTGCGATGGAGCGGCCATGCGCTTGAGGTTTGGGAAACGCCAGGCAGACGATGGCGGGCTGGAAGTGACCGAGGAGCGCGGCATGCGCACGCTGCACCTGGGCAGCCGCGCGATCCAGAGCGCGATGCGGGTGAGCCGGCCGTGGGATCTGGAACTGGCCTACACGCGCGCGATGATGGGCTTTCTGATGTTCAACCCGATGCCGCAGGCGGTGCTGATGATCGGCCTCGGCGGCGGCTCGCTCGCCAAGTTCATCCGCAGGCAGCGGCCGCAGACGCGCATCACTGCGGTGGAAATCGATCCGCGGGTGATTGCCGCCGCACGCACGCATTTCGAGCTGCCGCCGGACGACGCGGCGCTCAGCGTGATCGAAGCCGACGGCGCGCTGTATGTGCGCCAGCATCCCGCCTGCGCCGACGTCGTCCTGCTCGACGGCTTCGATGCAGGCAATCAGGTCGAGGCCTTGGCGACCCAGACGTTTTATGCAGCCTGCCGCCGCGCGCTCAAGCCGGGCGGCGTGCTGGTGGTCAATCTATGGGGGCGCGACAAGGCGTTTCCCGAGTATTTGGCGCGCCTTGTACGCGCGTTCGACGGCGAAGTCGGCTGGATTTCGGTGCAGTACAAAACCAACGTGATCGTTTTTGCCTTTAACGAGCCGGGCGCATTGGCGCGGCTTGATGCGGCGCGGCCCGGGCTGGCGGATTTGTCGAAGCGCTGGGGGCTGGATTTGCGCGGCTTCGCGCGGGATTTTCAGTGGGCCGAAGGGATCGCTCCGCTACTGGATTGAACGCGGCCGAGCCCCGTGCTGCCGGGCCCGGCCTGGCCGGATTGGAACGACGCGGTGCGATATAAGCGTACGCTTTCGTCGTCCGAGCCGGACGCCATCATGTTGCCGTCCGGGCTGAAGCGGATCATCGCACCGCACAGATCGTGAGCCCGATAGCGCTGAACGACCTTGAAGTCGGCGGTGTCGAGGACGCGGATTGCGGAGTCGGTGTGGCGTCCCAGCGTCGCCAGGTAGCGGCCGTCCGGACTGAATGCGATTGAGGTCAGCAGGCCGTTATGCTCGGTCGGGATGGAACGTGCGGCACCGCTCGCGACATCCCACAGGCTCAGGCGGAACCAGTTGCCCGCCGCCAGCATGCGGCCGTCCGGACTGAATTGCAGATCGTGCGGCGTGCGCCGTGCCGCTAGGGTCCGGCGTGCCCTGAACTCCACGTCCATCAGCACAATGGCGCGATCGAGGCCGACGGCGAGCCGGTTTCCGCTTGCGCTCAAGGCCGCCACATTATCGTCCACGGCGATTTCGCGCAGGGCTTGCAGCGTGTCCGCCGACCAGACGCGCAGCCGCCGGTCGCGATGGGCGCTGACCACCCGGCCCTGGAACAGCACCAGTGCAATCACGTCGGCGCGTACGCTCTGTGCCTTGATCCGGCTGCCCTGCCACAGGATCAGACGGCCGTCCTCGCCGCCGCTGACGAAATCGCCCGAGGCCAGCGGCAGGATCGCCCGCACGGCGCCGCGGTGCGCGTGGGCCTCGCCAAGCTGACGCTGCGTTGCCGTGTCCCATATCCGCAGTTCGCCCCGGAAGCCCCCACTGATCAAACGCAGCCCATCGGGCGTATAGGCGAGAGCGGTGGTGCCGAATTCATGGATTCCCGCCAGCACCCGATCCGGCGGCGGGGCGGTCATCAGGTTGGAACACCCGGCGGAAAGAACAATCAAAACAATGCTTAACAGCAGTTTGTCGGCCATGGCGGGTTTGCAATTTCCGACGGGTGTGAAAGAATGCAAGTAATCGAATTTCACAGATGGTGGCGGCCATGATCGACCGAGAAGGGTACCGCCCGAACGTAGGCATTGTATTGTGCAATGCGCACAACCAGGTTTTCTGGGGCAAGCGCGTCAATCAGCACGCCTGGCAGTTTCCCCAGGGCGGCATCAATGCAGGGGAAACGCCGGAACAGGCCATGTTCCGGGAACTTGAAGAAGAAGTGGGATTGCAGGCCGAGCATGTGCGTATTCTAGGGCGTACACGCGAGTGGCTGCGTTACGACGTGCCCGCCCATTGGACCCGGCGCGATAACCGTGGCCTCTACCGCGGCCAGAAACAGATCTGGTTTTTACTGCGGCTGACCGGGCGCGATTGCGACGTTTCCCTGCGTGCCAGCGAGCACCCCGAGTTCGATGCCTGGCGCTGGAACGAGTACTGGGTGCCGATGGATGCGGTGGTCGACTTCAAGCGCGAGGTTTACCGTCTGGCGCTCGAGGAGCTCGAACGCTATCTGCACAAGGACGTACGTTATTTACGACAACGTGCGCGCCGTCTGTGCGACCGGCGTGACGTGGTGCTGGATCTGCAGCTGAAGCCCTGAAGTTCGGGGCGCTGGAGACAAGGATGAAGATGCGGATCCATGCCTCAACCACGCTGACGACTGCTTCCAGCCTTGCTCCGGGGGTGCCCTTGTGGCAGATCGCGCCCACGCGCGATCCCAGCGGCAAGCGGTTGACCGACTTCATGATGCTGATCCCGCGTTTGCGCAGCCGGCCGCTGGTCGAGATCGAACGCGCCTCGCGCGATATTCAGACCGTACTGGCGCTGCATCAGGATGTGGTGTTTGCCGATCTCAACCTGAAACTGAACCTGCTGTGGGTATCGCTGCGCCCGCGGCAGGGGGCGATCAGCGAACTGGTGGCGGCAATCCGGCTGCGTGTGCCCGAGGCCGTGCTGGTGGCGCATTACGCCGAATTCCGATAGCGGCCTTGCCGTGTCGATCAGGCGAATCCCGGCCGTCGGAGGCGCCGCATGAGCCAGAAAGCGCAGCCGGGCACTACGCCGGCGGCGGCTCAAAGTCCCTGTAAACGGCAGGGAATCCCGCGTCTTTTCAGCGTTTCCTTTTACCCAAAGCAGCAGAATTCGTTAAAATGAGCGATTGCTAATTAACCTGCCGGAGCAAACATGGCCGTTTCTGAACTTCAGGTGCAAACCGCACTGAAAGCGTTGGTCGATCCCAACACCCACAAGGATTACGTCTCGACCAAATCTGCCCGCAACATCAAGATCGACGGCGGCGCCGTTTCGGTCGATATCCTGCTGGGCTACCCGGCGCAGAGTCAGCTGGCCGTCATCAAGCAGCAGGTCGAAGACAAGCTCAAAAGCATCGATGGCGTGACCAGTGCTACTGCCAACGTCAGCTTCAAGATCGTCTCCCACAGCGTGCAGCGCGGCGTCAAACTGATCCCCAACGTCAAGAACATCATCGCCGTGGCCTCCGGCAAGGGCGGTGTCGGCAAGTCCACCACCGCCGTCAACCTGGCGCTGGCGCTGTCCGCCGAAGGCGCCCGCGTCGGTATGCTCGATGCCGACATCTACGGTCCGTCGCAGCCGACCATGCTGGGCATCACCGACAAGCCCGAATCCACCGACGGCAAGAATCTCGAGCCGCTGATGGGTCACGGCATCCAGGCGATGTCGATCGGCTTCCTGATCGATGTCGAAACGCCCATGGTGTGGCGCGGTCCGATGGTGACGCAGGCGCTGGAGCAGCTGCTCAACAACACCAACTGGAACGATCTCGACTACCTGGTGGTCGACCTGCCGCCCGGCACCGGCGACATCCAGCTGACGCTGGCGCAGCGCGTCCCGGTGACCGGCGCGGTGATCGTCACCACGCCGCAGGACATCGCGCTGATCGACGCGCGCAAGGGCCTCAAGATGTTCGAGAAGGTCGGCATCCCCATCATCGGCGTGGTCGAGAACATGAGCCTGCACATCTGCTCGAAATGCGGCCACGAGGAGCGCATCTTCGGCGAAGGCGGCGGCGAGCGCATGTGCAAGGACTACAACGTCGAATTCCTCGGCGCGCTGCCGCTCGACGGCAGCATCCGTGCCGACACCGATTCCGGCAAGCCGTCGGTGGTGTCGGATCCGGATGGCCGTGTGACCGATATCTACAAGCAGATTGCGCGCCGCGTTGCTGTTAAGATTGGCGAAACCGCGGTGGACCACTCCGCCAAGTTCCCCAACATCGTCATTTCCAATACCTAGATGAGCATCAAGTCCGACCGATGGATCCGCCGCATGGCGGCTGAGCATGGCATGATCGAACCGTTCGAACCGGGGCAAATCAAACAGGCCGGTGGCCGATCCATCGTGTCGTACGGCACGTCGAGCTACGGCTACGACGTGCGCTGTGCCAGCGAATTCAAGCTGTTCACCGACATCAATACCACCATCGTCGACCCCAAGGCCTTCGATCCGAACTCCTTCGTCGAGGTCAAGGGCGATTCCTGCATCATCCCGCCGAATTCCTTTGCGCTGGCGCGTACCGTGGAATATTTCCGCATTCCGCGCAGCGTGCTGACCATCTGCCTCGGCAAGAGCACCTACGCCCGCTGCGGCATCATCGTCAACGTCACCCCGCTGGAACCCGAGTGGGAGGGCCACGTGACGCTGGAGTTTTCCAATACCACGCCCTTGCCCGCGCGCATCTACGCCAACGAAGGCGTGGCGCAGATGCTGTTCCTCGAATCCGACGAGGTGTGCGAAACCTCGTACCGCGACCGCGGCGGCAAATACCAGGGCCAGGTCGGCGTGACCCTGCCGAAAATTTAATCCCCGGGCCACCGGGGATTCGTATAATCCGCTTCTTTTAATCCGCCCATTCCGACGGCTTCCCTCTGGAGCAGGCCATGCGCTTTCGTTTTCCCGTTGTCATCATCGACGAAGATTTCCGCTCCGAAAACGCCTCGGGGCTGGGCATCCGCACGCTCGCCGAGGCGATCGAAAAAGAAGGCATGGAGGTGCTGGGCGTCACCAACTACGGCGACCTGACTTCGTTCGCCCAGCAACAGGCGCGCGCCTCGGCGTTCGTGCTGTCGATCGACGACGAAGAACTCGCGGGCACTGCCGAGGATGCGCAGACGGCGCTGCAAAAGCTGCGTGCGTTTGTCGAGGAAGTGCGTTTCCGCAACGCCGAGATCCCGATTTTCCTGCACGGCGAGACGCGCACTGCGCGTCATATCCCGAACGACATCCTGCGTGAACTCAATGGCTTCATCCACATGCTGGAAGATACGCCGGAGTTCCTTGCGCGCTATATCCTGCGCGAAGCGCGGGCCTATCTCGACTCGCTGGTGCCGCCGTTTTTCCGCGCGCTGACCCATTACGCGGCGGATGGCTCGTACTCCTGGCACTGTCCCGGCCACTCGGGCGGCGTGGCGTTTCTGAAGTCGCCGATCGGCCAGATGTTCCACCAGTTCTTCGGCGAGAATCTGCTGCGCGCCGACGTCTGCAATGCGGTAGACGAACTCGGGCAGTTGCTCGACCATACTGGCCCGGTTGCGGCGTCCGAGCGCAACGCCGCGCGGATTTTCAACTGCGACCACCTGTTCTTCGTTACCAACGGCACCTCGTCGTCCAACAAGATGGTGTGGCACGCCAACGTCGCCGCGGGCGACATCGTGGTGGTCGACCGCAATTGCCACAAGTCCATCCTGCACGCCATCATCATGTGCGGCGCGATCCCCATTTTCCTGACGCCGACGCGCAACCATTACGGCATCATCGGACCGATTCCGATGGACGAGTTCCGTCCCGAAAACATCGCCAAAAAAATCGCGGCGCACCCGTTTGCCAAGGACGCAAAGGGCGGGCCGCGCATTCTCACCATCACCCAGTCGACCTACGACGGCATTCTGTACAACGTCGACATGATCAAGGAATTGCTCGGCGACACCATCGACACCCTGCACTTCGACGAAGCCTGGCTGCCGCACGCGACCTTCCACGATTTTTATCGGGGCATGCACGCAATCGGCAAGGATCGCCCGCGCGCCAAGGATGCGCTGGTGTTTGCCACCCAGTCCACGCACAAGCTCCTGGCCGGCTTGAGCCAGGCTTCGCAGATCCTGGTGCAGGACGCCGAAACGCGGAAACTCGACTTCCACCGTTTCAACGAAGCCTATCTGATGCACATGTCGACCAGTCCGCAGTACGCGATCATTGCCTCGTGCGATGTGGCGGCGGCGATGATGGAGCCGCCCGGCGGCACCGCGCTGGTCGAGGAATCGATCAAGGAAGCGCTCGATTTCCGTCGCGCCATGCGCAAGGTCGACGAGGAGTTCGGCGATTCGTGGTGGTTCACCGTGTGGGGGCCGGAAAAGCTCGCCGAGGAGGGGATCGGCGAACGCGAAGACTGGATGCTGACGGCGAACGACCGCTGGCACGAATTCGGCAAGATCGCGCCTGGGTTCAACATGCTCGACCCGATCAAGGCCACCCTCATCACGCCGGGACTGGACATGGACGGCGCCTTTGCCGACTGGGGCATTCCCGCGGCGATCGTCACCAAATACCTGGCCGAGCACGGCGTCATCGTCGAGAAAACCGGGCTGTATTCCTTCTTTATCATGTTCACCATCGGCATCACCAAGGGCCGCTGGAACACGCTGGTGACCGCCTTGCAGCAGTTCAAGTCGGACTACGACGAGAACCAG
>NZ_JANJXQ010000255.1 GCF_024708915.1 Thiobacillus sp. | reverse complement strand
GACGTAATGAAACGGATGGATTTTTTCGCAGGGCAAGGCGCGAGGAGGCGACATAGCCGGCTCTATGGCAACGACGAGCAACGCCGCCATGCGGAAAAAGACGCCGTTTCATGTTGCGATATTTCTGAGTCACGACACTAGCCCCTGAGCGCACTGATTTTCGGGCGTCGCAGGTATTCCGGCGCATCGCCCAGTTCGGCCGCCTGGGTGCCGCTCACTGGGACCGTGTTCCTGGCGATGATCCGCTGTGCGTCCTCGCTGTAGATGAAATCCAGAAATGGCCGCATCACGTCATCCATCCACAATGCGAAAATCAGATTGAGCGGACCCGTCAGTGGATAATCCCCGCGCGAAACGCTGCGCACACTTGGCATGACACCATCGACGCTGAGAACCTTGAGTTGGCCCTGCTTGACGTAGGGAGCGGCGAGCACCCAGCTGTCGACCCCCAGGGACGGTCGAAAACGCGCCAGATGGCGCAAATGGTCCGAATCGGTGTTGGAACGCATGGCGTGCTTCGACCAGGTTTTTCCGCCGTTGAGCAGGACGGTGCGGACAGGCTCAAGATAGGGTGGGCAGTGGTTGTGCACGATAAAAGCGATCGGCCGGTCGGCACCGCCCAGCTCACGCCAGTTCCGGATTTCGCCGGTCGCCACCCTGCGCAGGTTGGCCAGGCTGATGTCGTGTACAGGGTTGTCGGGTGAGGTCAACACCACTTTCATGTCTTGTGCCACAGGCAGCCAGCCCATCCCGGCGGCGGGTGAATCCTGCACCGGGCAACATAATTCGCCAAAATGCGCCTTGCCCGTCCGCGCCGCGACCAGACCACCATCGCATCCATCGCCAATTACCCTGACCCGGTTTCCGGTGCGCTTCGTATAAAGTTGGGCAACCTCGTCCAGAAAGCCCAGTTTCAGCAATCGGGTGCCAACGAAAGTCAGGTCTTTCGGCAGGACGGCAGGATCGATGCGCAATGCCGACATGGACGCGGGCGTGATGCACATGTTTCTGTCGATGACGCCATCGATTCTGTCCAGTGCTGTTTCGCGCCGGGTCGCAGCCCCGAGGCTCAGCGCGAGGCCGCTCATTCCCAAGCCGCCCAATGCGGTGAGAAATCTTCTTCTTCCGCGCGCAAAATCCCGTATGTCCGCCATGTTTTTTCCTTTCGCCCGCTACAGCCTGCGCAACAGCGTCTTGTAATCGATGCCCAACAGCCGGGCGGCATGGGTCTTGTTGCCCGACGTCATTTCGAGGATGCGCCGGACATGGATCCGCTCCGCTTCGGCCAGCGTCAAGATCGCGTTCTGCCCGGTTTCCTCCGCCACGACCTCTCCTCGCGCAATGTGGTTCAGCATGGGCAGCGTGATTTCCTGGGCCGAGTCTTCGCACAGGATCACCACCGCCTCGATCAGGTTTTCAAGTTCGCGCACGTTGCCCGGCCACGCCATCTGCTGCAGGCAATACAGCGCATCGGAGCGGATCTGGCGCACCCGCTTGCCGTGGGCGCGGCTGTAGTGCTGCATGAATTGCTGGGCAAGCAGCGGTATGTCTTCGATGCGCTCGCGCAGCGGCGGCAGCGTGGTTCCCAGCACGCGCAGGCGATGATAGAGGTCGCGGCGGAACCCGCCATCCTGCACCATTTTTTCCAGTTTCTCGTTGGTGGCGGAAATGATGCGGAAGTCGACTTCCTGTTCCTTGTCGCTCCCGACCGGCCGCACCCGCCGCTCCTGGATGACGCGCAGCAGCTTGGCCTGAATCAGGGGCGACATGGAGTTCACTTCGTCCAGGAACACGGTCCCGCCGTGTGCCTCGCACAATAGGCCCTTGCGATCCTGGGTGGCGCCGGTAAAGGCGCCGCGCCGATGGCCGAACAGTTCGGAATCGGCCAGTTCGTCGGGAATGGCTGCCATGTTGACCGCCACGAAAGGCCCTTGGTCGGCGTGTATCGCGCGCGCGACCAACTCCTTGCCGGTGCCGCTTTCACCTTCGATCAGCACGCTTGCGCGCGTATGGCGTACGCGCAGAATCCAGCTATGCAGGCGTTCGATGGCCGCACTCTGGCCGTTGATGCTGCGCAGATATCCGTCCTGGCCCAGCAGGGAGCGTTTGAGGGCTTCGCAACGCGCGCGCAGCGCCAGATCCTGTTCGAGCTTGGCGACGATCAACTGTACCGACTCGGGATCGAACGGTTTCGGCAGGAAGTCGAAAGCCCCCAGTTTCACTGCGCGTACGGCATTTTCGATGGTGGAATAAGCGCTCACGACCACAACCGGGGTGTCCGGCAGGACGCCTTGAATCCGGCTCAACACCTCGAATCCATCGAAATCCGGCATCACCAGATCGAGGAAGATCAGGGTCGGCTCAAGCGCGGGGAGTTCGTTCTCCAGATCGAACTTGCCGACCCGGACGGCGACCTGAAAGTCGCCGCAGGTCTGTATCACGCGCCCGAGTATGCGTGCGATTTCCGGTTCGTCATCAATGATCAAAACCTTGTACGCGCCGATCGGTTCGGGAGGCGGGGATATGTCTTTTGGATCAGGCGGGTGCATGGAACCAGGAAGAAGCCAAGTCATTAAAACGCAATCTGCGGACCACCTTAGTCCCATCCTGCGGCCAGCGTCAAGCTCGCGGGCTATTGGCCGGGCATCGGGGAAAAAACGGTACGCATGCGTGCTATGGCGTTTCTCCCATGGCTTGGCCTGACCGATTGGCGATACGCCAGTGGCAGCGCCTTTCTGGTCGGGCGCTTTTTTGATTTTTCCTTTGTTTTCAATTGATTATTGCCTTGTTTCGCTGCTGGCACGACGTATGCTTTAAGCCTGTCGGGTGGACGCGACTCGGGCGGCAACAGCGATCTTCCGCCCGACTCGTTTGTTTCAATTAATGGAGAGGCTATGAACATTCCAAGAAAACTCAAATTGCTGGCATTCGGCGCTTGCCTTGCTGCCGCCGCGCTTCCGGCAAGCGCCGAGGAGTATCCGAAATTCGACTACATGCCGGGCAAGGAGCTGGCAATCCCACATGTTTCGGGAGACGCGAAATTCTCGAATACCTATCAATACTGGAAGGATGAGAAGACGCTCGAAGCCGCCAAGAAAAGCGGAAAGATGTCCCATGAGATGAACTACAAGGATTTCCGCTGGGCTATCAAAAGCTTCGATGCGGAAAGCGCGATCGATATCGGCAGGGGGTACTACGACGAGAAGAATGCCAAGGGGCAATCCTGTGCTTCCTGCCACGGCGCAGAAGGGAAAAAGCTCAAGGGGATATACGCAAACTACCCGGCCTACAACAAACGCCTGAAGCGCGTCGTGACCGTCCCCACGCAGATCAAAACCTGCGCAACCGAACGGCTCGGTTTCGACTGGAAGGAGAACACGCGCCAGAACACGCTGATCGACTTCTTCGTCGGCTCCCTGTCGGATGGCAAGGTCGTGAAGATCGATGCCACCTCTCCGGGGCCGATCAAGGCGTCCTACGAACGGGGCCGCGACTTGTTCTTCAAGCGCGGCGGACATTTCAACTTCGCCTGCGCGAGCTGCCATACCCCGCCCGCCACAGGCAAATATCTGCGCGGCCAGCGTCCGACCACTTTCTTCGGCGACGCCGCCCAGTACCCCATCTATCACTTTCCCTACACGTTGCCGGGCGACGATTTCGAGTACGTCTTCACCCTCCAGCACCAGATCAAGTCCTGCCAGATTTTGTCGCGCATCTACCCAGGGGAGGAAGGCAGCCCAGCCATGACGGATATCGAGGTGTTCCTCAAGGCGTCGGCGAATGGCTACAAGATGAGTATCCCGGTCAGCGAATACAACATGGATACCAGCTATCTGGATTGAAGCGCGTCTTCGGTGCCGCAACTGATTAAAAAGGAAAACTGACATGAAATTTGGCTTCAAACAGCGTTATCTGCCACTGCTTGTGCTGGCGGCTTCTCTGACCGTCGGCGCAATCGCCCCCAGCTCGGCCGAGGAGGCGCCGAAGTGGGTTCCCGGCGAACAGTATCCGCGCGAACTGCTCAAGAACTTTCCTTGCCACGACTACGACCTGCCATGCGGAAAAATGACCTCGCCGCCGGTGGAACGTGTCGAGTTCAAGGGACCGCTCAACGGGGACGCGGAACGGGGCGAGAAAATCGCAACCAACCTGCGTTGGGGGAACTGCATTGCCTGCCATGCGCTGCCCAAGCACGAAGGCGGCACCATCGGCCCCAGCTTGAAGGGCTACGGGTATCGGGAAATGCCTTTGGACTACACCTATCAGCGTCTCTGGGATGTCCGCTTCTACAACCCGAATGCCTTCATGCCCGTTTATGGCCCGAACAAGGTGCTGACCGACCAGGATATCCAGGATGTCATGGCATTCCTGTACGCCAAGTAAACACGCGTTTCCCAGACAACGATCGCAATCCCGCGCCAATGCGCGGAAAGGAAATCACACATGACTGATTCTTCGAAGAAGTTTACCCAATACACCTTGTCGGCGCTGTGCCTTACGGGGATGTCCTTGTTCCATCAGGCAGCCCAGGCGGAGGCGGAGGCCAAGGTCGATTCCTACAAGGCCTGGCCCATGCTGTACGGACGCGAGTCCGCGCCTTCGGACGAGGTCACCATGACCATGGGCGTCGAGATGCAGCCCACTTTCACGCTGACCGACAGCAAGAATGCGGCATCCGACAAGAGCGAGTTTTCATTCCAGCGCCTGCGCTGGTACATGAAAGGCAGCATCACCAAGGACGTGGATTATCTGGTCGTCACGGAATGGGCGCGCAACGGGGTCACTTCTGCGGCCAACGGCAGTGCGCGCGCCTTTCGCGCCAGCGCCACCTTCCGCGATGTTTTCGACATGACCAACATCCAGGTGGGGTCCGTGATCGTCCCGTTCGGCCATGCCTTTTACGTTCCCGCCGGAATTGCGCCATGGGTCAATTACACCCGCATGACCTCGCAGCTCTATGGCTGCGGCTCGATCGGTTGTACGGCGGATGGCGGTGAAATCGTGACCAACATCTTCAAGACCGGCATCATGGCTTTCAATCAGATCAACCTGGGCAGCGACAGCAGCCTGACCTATACCGCCGGCGTCTACAACAGCACGGGCGTCAAGCAGCAGGACGAAGGCGACAAGAAAGACTTCAACGGCAGCCTGGAGTTTCACAAGGGATCGATCTGGGCGCATTACGGCTTGCGGCTCGGCAGCGCGCAGATCAACGCGGGGCCGGAACTCGACCGTGAACGCCATGCCTTCGTGCTGCGTTACAACGATTATGCCAAGGACAAGTGGTGGGCCTGGGGCGAAGTCATGACCGGCAAGGATGAAACTCCGGGCGGTGCTGCCGATCTGAAAGCCAGGGGCTATGAGCTTTCGCTCGGTTATAAATTGACGCCGAAATGGGAGGCCGTGGGGCGCTATTCTGAATATGATCCGAATACTTCCCTGAGCAACAATACGTTCCAGGAAACCTCGATCGGCCTGACTCAGCGTCTTGACCGCGGGATCCGCCTGCAATACCAGGCAGACCGTATCCGGAACGACAACAATACAATTGAAGACAATATTTTCACCGTCCGCGTCACGGTGCCTTTTGCCAAGAAATTTATGTGACGTCGCATCAATGGCCTCCTCCATAACGCATTGGGGAAATCGATATTTCTGATGCGTTATGCCTTCTGCCGCCCTTCGGGGCGGTTTTTTTATTTCCCGCCGGGATTGGGGGAAGCCGGATTTTTCGATAGGTGAACCGTATGGGGAGCGCAGGGCGATTCGAGCGCTGCGCTGCAATGGGTGCCCGAAAGAACAGGGTGCCTGCAGTGTCCCATTTCTCCCGAAGCAGGGCATAGGGGACTGGCGTTACGCCATGGCTGGATGTTTACGGTTCGAAGCGTGGAAAATATTTTTTATTGTTATCAATGTCTTGGTGTTGATTCATTGTTTGGCATGGCGTTTGCTAATCGTAGGTGGGTTGGCGAAATTGTGGATTGCTCAATTTTCCATTCAAAAAACAGGTTATTTCAATAGCCTGAATATGGAAAACGGAAACGCCAGAAATATTGATGATTTTGCTATTTAAAAGGAGACAGACAAATGAATGCACTTCGTAGAAACGTACTGAAAGGCGCCGCAGGCGCAGGCACCGTGGCCATCGCCGTGGCCGCCGGCCTGCTGAAGCCCACCCAGGCGCTGGCAGCCTGGAACAAGGCCGCCTTCGAGGCCAAGAACGTCGGCGATGCGATGAAGGGGCTCGACGTTGTCGGCCCGATCGACAGCAAGGAGATCACCATCAAGATGCCGGACATCGCCGAGAACGGTTCGGTTGTGCCGGTGGAAGTCACCAGCAGCATCGCCGGCACGACCAGCATCGCCATTTTTGCCGAAAAGAACGGCACCCCCCTAGTCGGCTCCTACAGCCTGTCGGGCGGCGCCGAGGGCTTCATTTCCACCCGCATCAAGGTGGCTCAGACTTCGTTTGTCCGTGCGGTGGTCAATGCCGGCGGCAAGTCCTACACCGCGGCCAAGGAAGTCAAAGTCACCGTCGGCGGCTGCGGCGGCTGATCCCGGCCTGGCCAGACATCATGCGTTGAACTGAATTCTTTACTAGAAAGGAAAGCCAAATGGCTGAACCCATGCGTATCCGCGTCACCATGGCAGGCGACGTCGCCGACGTCAAAGTGCTGATGAACCACCCGATGGAAACCGGTCTGCGCAAAGACGCCAAAACCGGCCAACTGGTGCCCGCCCACTTCATTCAGGACGTGACGGCCACCGTCAACGGCGCCGCAGTGCTGAACGCCGACTTCGGCACCGGCATCTCCAAGAACCCCTACCTGGGATTCAAGGTCAAGGGGCCCAAGAAAGGCGACAAGGTCGTCGTCAACTGGGTCGACAACAAAGGCGACAAAAACTCCGCCGAAGCCACCATCGGCTAATTCAGGCAATATCCGAGCGGGGCACCATGCCCCGCTCGTGTTTTATCATCAGGTTTGAGGAGGACGGCATGAAACAAAAAAATATCTTGAAACTGCTGGCAGGCATGGCTGGTCTGGGTATCGCCCTGGGCGCTGCCACGGTGCACGCTACGCCCGAGCAGGATCGGCAGGATCTCATCAAGCACTACACATCCAAGAATCCCAACGTCAACATTGAAGACTACGTCTACGGCGCGCTGGCATTCGATGCCGACAGCAAGGCGCAATACGACGCCATCATGGAATTCCCGCCCTACGAAGCCACGATCGAGGCCGGCCGCAAGATGTGGGAAACCCCGTTCAAGAACGGCAAAACCTATGCCGACTGCCTGCCCGGCGGCGGCAAGCAGATCGCCGGCAACTATCCCATGTTCGACGATGCCAAGGGCAAGGTCGTCACGCTGCACGATGCGATCAACAGCTGCCGTACCGCCAATGGCGAAGACGCCTACAAGGTCGACGACATGAAAACCATGGGGGTTCTGACGTCCTATATGCGCACCTTGTCCGACGGCATGCTGGTGAACATCAAAGTCGAAGGCCCCAAGGCCATGGCCGCCTACCAGGACGGCAAGACGACCTTCTTCGGCCGCAGGGGGCAGCTCAACTTCGCCTGTGCCAGCTGCCACGTGCAGAACGCCGGCGTCCGTCTGCGCTCCGAACTGATCTCACCTGCGATCGGCCATACCGTGCACTGGCCGGTGTTCCGTGGCGGCGACACCCTGACCACCCTGCAACAGCGCTATAGCGGTTGTTTCCGGATGGTGCGCGGCGTGCCGGCGGCACAAGGCAGCGCCACCATGAACAACCTGGAGTATTTCCATTCCTCGCTGTCCAACGGCCTGCCGATGAAGGCTTCCGTATTCCGCAAGTAAGCGGCCGCGCTGCGTGAAAAAGCCCGGGCAGCCGGGCTTTTTCATTTGCAGAGCCGATACGCTTGTGCATGAGCCGGAGCTACCATTTACCCGCTGCGCCTTATCAACTGACAATACCAAAAACATCATCACATTATTTTCGAGGAGCGTTCCATGCACATGAACCGCCGTGAGTTCCTGCAATTGCTTGCCGTCGCCGCAGCGTCCGGCATGGCGCTGGACAGCAAGTCCGCGCTGGCCGGCAAGGCGCCTGCCAATTTCTACGATGTGCCGCGCCACGGCAACGTCTCGTTCATGCACTTTACCGACTGCCACGCCCAGTTGATGCCGGTGTGGTTCCGCGAGCCCAACGTCAACCTGGGAATCGGTTCGGCCAACGGCAAGGCGCCTCACCTGGTCGGCCGGCATCTGCTGAAAGAATTCGGCATCAAGCCCGGCAGCGCCGAAGCCCACGCTTTCTCTTACCTCGATTTCACCGAGGCGGCCAAAGTCTACGGCAAGGTCGGTGGCTTCGCTCACCTGAAAACCCTGGTAGACAAAATCCGCGCGCAGCGCCCCGGTGCGCTGCTGCTCGACGGCGGCGACACCTGGCAGGGTTCGGCCACCTCGCTGTGGACCGATGCACAGGACATGGTCGATGCCTGCATCGCGCTCGGCGTCAACGTCATGACGCCGCACTGGGAATCGACTTTCGGCGCCGAACGGGTGATGGAAATCGTCAACAACGATTTCAAGAAAGCCGACATCGATTTCGTCGCGCAGAACGTCGTCACCAACGACTTCGGCGACCAGGTATTCAAGCCCTACGTCATGAAGGAGATGAGCGGCGTGAAAATCGCCATCATCGGCCAGGCCTTCCCCTACACGCCGATCGCCAACCCGCGCTGGATGGTGCCGGACTGGAGTTTCGGCATCCGCGACGACGGCATGCAGAAATGGGTGGACGACGCGCGCGCCAACGGCGCCAAAGTCGTGATCGTGCTCTCGCACAACGGCATGGACGTCGACCTTAAAATGGCCGGCCGCGTCACCGGCATCGATGCCATCTTCGGCGGCCACACCCACGACGGCGTGCCGCAGCCGGTCAAGGTCAAGAACGCCAAGGGCATCACGCTGGTGACCAATGCGGGCTCCAACGGCAAGTTCCTCGGCGTCATGGACTTCGATGTTCGCGGCGGCAAGATTCAAAGCTACAAATACCGCCTGCTGCCGGTGTTCTCCAACCTGCTGCCGGCCGACCCGGCGATGGACGCGCTGATCAAGAAAGTGCGTGCGCCCTACGAAGACAAGCTCAGCGAGAAGCTCGCCGTCACCGACGACTTCCTCTATCGCCGCGGCAACTTCAACGGCACCTGGGACCAGTTGCTGGTCGACGCGCTGATGGAAGTCAAAGGCGCGGATGCCGCCTTCTCGCCCGGCTTCCGCTGGGGCACCACGCTGCTGCCGGGCGACGCCATCACCATGGAACGCCTGATGGACCAGACCGCCATCACCTATCCGCAGACCACGCTGACCGAGATGACCGGCGACACCATCAAGAACATCATGGAAGACGTCGCCGACAACCTGTTCAATACCGACCCCTACTATCAGCAAGGGGGCGACATGGTGCGCGTCGGCGGCATCGAATACACCATCAACCCGACCAGGAAAATCGGCCAGCGCATCAGCAACATGATGCTGAAGGGCAAGCCGGTCGATGCCAACACGGTCTACAAGGTCGCCGGCTGGGCGCCGGTGGGCGAAGGCGCAGAGGGCGAGCCGGTATGGGATGTCGTCGCGGCCTATCTGCGCGACAAGAAGGTCATCAAGGGTCTGAAACTGAACGAGCCCAAAATCATCGGCGTCGGCAAATCCAACCCCGGCATCGCTGACTACCGCGGCGGCCTGTCCTGACCCCGTCGTCCGCAAAAACCTGAAAGGGGCGCCAGCCCCTTTTTTCATTCCCGAAACGCGCGCGGACAGCAGTCCAGACACCGCAACCGGGTGCGCGAGCAAGCTTGCGCACCGCACCATCCCGGCAATCCCCCCACCCGAAAGCGCACGCAGGCACGCGTCTGCCTGCGGTTCGCCCGGCGCGAGCCGGCGCGTCCTGGCCCGCAAGGCAGCGCTTGCATGGCCGCCTGCCGCCAGCCCAACTGTCTCACTAAAGCAACAAGCGAATTTTCCGCTTTACCTAACATGTATTTTAAATATATATTAAGACCTCGATAGCCGAGCTTGGCGCAGGCAAGTGGAGGACGCGCCGCAGCACGCGATTCGTATCCAACCCAGCAAACGAAAGGGACCCAACCAAATGAGCTCGGCATTCACAAAATCCGCAGCCCGCAACATCTTTTACGGCGGCGCGGTGTTCTTCTTCCTGCTGTTACTCGGCCTCACGTTCGACACCATGCAGACGCTCCCCAAGCGCGACAACCGTGCGAATCTGACCGAGTCGGTCGTGCGCGGCAAGCACATATGGGAGACGCGCAATTGCATCGGCTGCCACACCATGATGGGCGAAGGTGCCTATTTCGCGCCGGAACTGGTCAACGTCTACACCCGGCGCGGCCCGGATTTCATCAAGACCTGGATGAAGATCCAGCCCAGCGGCGCCCCCGGACGGCGCCAGATGCCCCAGTTTCACCTGGACGAGCAGCAGCTCGACGACCTGGTGAGCTTCCTCAAATACGCCTCGGAGATCAACACATCCAAATGGCCGCCCAACATTGAGGGCTAAGCACGTCGTCAAACGCAATGCAACAAACGGGGAATCTTATGAAATACAAATCACAGGCGGTCGCGAAGCCCTATTTCATCGCGGCAATCGGCCTCTTTCTCGGCCAGATCGTATTCGGTCTGATCATGGGCTTGCAGTATGTGGTCGGGGACTTCCTGTTCCCGGCGATCCCGTTCAACGTGGCGCGCATGGTGCACACCAACCTGCTGATCGTGTGGCTCCTGTTCGGCTTCATGGGTGCGGCCTACTACCTGATTCCGGAAGAGTCGGAACGCGAGCTGCATAGTCCGAAGCTCGCCATGGCGATGTTCTGGATATTCCTCGTCGCCGGAGCGGCGACTGTCCTCGGCTACCTCCTGGTGCCCTACGCATCGCTGGCCAAATGGACCGGCAACGACCTGCTGGCGACGATGGGACGGGAGTTCCTCGAACAGCCGCTGCCAACCAAGATCGGCATCGTGGTGGTGGCGCTGGCGATGCTGTACAACCTGTCGATGACGGTGTTGCGCGGCCGCAAGACCACGATCAACCTGGTGATGCTGATCGGCCTGTGGGGACTCGCGATTTTCTTCCTGTTCTCGTTCTACAACCCGGCCAACCTCGTCAAGGACAAGTACTACTGGTGGTGGGTCGTGCACCTGTGGGTAGAAGGCGTGTGGGAACTGATCATGGGCGCGATGCTGGCGTTCGTTCTGATCAAGGTGACCGGCGTGGACCGCGAGGTGATCGAGAAATGGCTGTACGTGATCATTGCGATGGCGCTGATTACCGGTCTCATCGGCACCGGCCACCATTATTACTGGATCGGCGCGCCGGAATACTGGCAATGGTGGGGCAGCGTGTTCTCCGCCCTGGAACCGATTCCGTTCTTCATGATGACGGTGTTCGCATTCAACATGGTCAACCGCAGACGGCGTGAGCATCCGAACAAGGTGGCCGTGCTGTGGGCACTCGGCACCGGCGTGATGGCTTTCCTGGGCGCCGGCGTCTGGGGCTTCCTGCACACCCTCGCGCCGGTGAACTTCTATACCCACGGCAGCCAGATCACGGCGGCGCACGGCCACATGGCGTTCTACGGCGCATATGTGATGGTCGTGCTGACCATGATCAGCTACACCATGCCGCTGATGCGCGGCCGCGCCGCCAACGGCAGGACCGCGCAAGTGGTCGAAATGTGGTCGTTCTGGCTGATGACGGTTGCGATGGTCTTTATCACGCTGTTCCTGACCGCCGCCGGCATCCTGCAGATATGGCTGCAGCGCATTGCGACTGAACCGATGTCGTTCATGGCGGCGCAGGAACAGGTCTCGCTGTTCTACTGGATGCGTGAAGTCTCCGGCCTGATCTTCCTGGTCGGCGTCCTGCTGTACATCGGCAGCTTCTTCATCAAGGGAAAGAGTGAGGCCGCCACGACCTGAGCCTGACAGTCCGCCCGGCTTGCCGGGCGGACAAGGATACCGACTTGAACCTGGCAATCACTTCCTCACCCCCGCATGACGATCGCCGCGCGCTACCGGGCGATCTTGCCATGTGGTTTTTCATACTCGCCGAATTGCTGGTATTCGGCGTCTTTTTTCTGGCGTATGCATTTGCCCGTACGCGCAATGTCGAATTGTTCAATGCGTCGCAACTGGAGCTGGATCAGCTCAGCGGCGCCATCAATACCGTCCTGCTGATTACCAGCAGTTATTTCGTGGTACGTGCCGTCGATCAAATCCGGCATGGCCGTTCCCGCTCCTGCGCCTACTGGCTGATCGCCGCGATGGCCTGCGGCGGCACCTTCCTGGCGCTCAAGCTGGTCGAATTCGGCGCCAAGATCGAGGCCGGCATCACCATGTCGACCAATACGTTCTTCATGTTTTATCTCGGCCTCGGCTTTTTCCACTTCATGCATGTCGTGCTCGGCATGGTCATCCTCGGCGCCGTGACGCTGAAGGCGTGGAAAGGCGGCTACAGCGCGACCAGCCACGGCGGCGTCGAAACCGGCGCCGCCTACTGGCACATGGTCGACCTGGTGTGGATCATTCTGTTTCCCCTGATTTACGTGTTGCGCTGATCATGATGAAAGCGGCGACTTTTCAATGGCTGATCCTGCTTGCAATGACGGCGGTGGCGGTCGGCCTGTCGCAGACCGCACTTTCCGACGATGCCATCCTGGCCCCGGTGCTGCTGACGACGCTGATCAAGGGCCGCATCGTGATCGACCGCTTCATGGCGCTGCAGGGCGCGATCGCGCCGTGGCGCTGGATCGTGCTGGGCTGGCTGGTCGTGGTGACCGGCCTGATCGGCTATGCCTTCCACATGGCGCAGACTTAACCGGAGAACCCCATGAACGACCTGACCGCTCCCGGCCTGGAGGCCGCCCTGAATATTCCGTTCTACCAGCCGGTCGGCAACGAATGCGAACTGTTCGAGTACGCCTTCCGCAAGCGCCTGCCGCTCTTGATCAAGGGACCGACCGGCTGCGGCAAGACGCGCTTCGTCGCGCACATGGCAGCGCGCCTGGCGCGGCCGCTGATCACGGTGGCCTGCCACGACGACCTGACCAGCGCCGACCTGGTCGGCCGCCATCTGATCGGCGACGGCCAGACCGTCTGGTCGGACGGCCCGCTGACGCGCGCGGTGCGGCAAGGTGGCATCTGCTACCTGGACGAAGTGGTGGAAGCGCGCAAGGACACCACCGTGGTGCTGCATCCGCTGACCGACGACCGGCGCATCCTGCCGATCGAGCGCACCGGCGAGGAATTGCATGCGCCCGACGAATTCATGCTGGTGGTTTCCTACAACCCCGGCTACCAGAACCTGCTGAAAAGCCTGAAGCCGTCGACGCGTCAGCGCTTCGTCGCGATCAACTTCGATTTTCCGCCGGCCGCGCTGGAAGAGAAAATCGTGATCGCCGAAACCGGCGCCGCGCCGCTGCTGGCAAAACAACTCGTCACGCTGGCCCGCCACTTCCGCCAGCTCAAGGACCACGATCTGGAGGAAGCGGCTTCGACGCGCCTGCTGGTCTACGCAGCCAGCCTCATCGGCGCAGGCTGCGATCCGGTCGCCGCCTGCGAAGCCGCACTGGTCGAGTCGCTGACCGACGACGCGGACACCGCCGAGGCCTTGCTGGAAGTGATCAAGGCAAGCTTCGGCCGATAATCGAATGGACACCCCCTCCGACCCGCGGGTACAGGCCGTGCAGGCCGAGGTGCTCTACCTGGTCAATCTGCTGCTGGCGCCCGGCCTGGCATTCCTGCTGCTGCTGTGGCTCGCCCGCCGGCATCGCGCCAGCACCAACCCGCTCACGCGCTGCCATCTGCGCCAGGCGGTCACGGCAAGCCTGTGGGCGGGCCTGCTGCTGATCGCGGTGCCTGCCCTCATCGTGCTGACCGTCGACCTCGGCCAGCCGGCAGCCTGGATCCTGCTGCTGCTGTATGTCCTGTGCTGCCATGCGACGCTGGTGCTGCTGGGCGTACTCGGCCTGTCGCGCGCGATCGCCGGGCAGACCTTCGTCTACCCCCTGCCCGGGAGCCGCACATGGTAGGCACCCAGGCAGCTTCCGCAATCCGTGCCGGCATCGCGCGCAGCACGCGCGGCTGGCTTGGATTGCCGGTACAGCGCTGGCGCCAGCTGACCCAGACGGGATTTTTCCTGCTGTTCGTGTTCGCCCCGGTGTTCGACATCTTCCGGCTCGACCTGAATCTCAAACACTTGATCCTGTTCGGCTTCGACTGGACGCTGGGGATGGACGACTTCCTGGCTGGCCGCGCTTCCACCGGCGAGGCCTCGCTCAACATCGTATTGCGCGGCTTTCTGCCGCTGCTGGCGGTCGGCGGCACGCTGATCTACGTCAGCCTGAAATGGGGGCGGCTGTATTGCGGCTGGCTCTGCCCGCATTTCTCGATCGTCGAAACCATCAACCAGACGCTGCGGCGCGCGATCGGCAAGCAAAGCCTGTGGGACAAAAAGCCGCTGCCGGCGCGCAACCCGGACGGCAGCGAAACCCGCCGCGACGCGCTCTGGTGGTTCGCCGTGGTCCCGCTGGTCGTCGCTTGCGCGGTCTTGTGGGCGGTGGTGCTGCTGACCTACCTGCTGCCGCCGGCCGAGGTGTACGGCAACATCTGGCACGGCAGCCTGACGCGCAATCAGGCGATTTTTCTCGGCGCCGCCAGCATCGCGTTCTTCGTCGAGTTCATGTTCGCGCGCCACCTGTTTTGCCGCTACGCCTGCGCGGTCGGCCTGTTCCAGAGCCTGGCCTGGATGAGCAACGACAAGGCGATGGTGGTCGGCTTCACCCGCCAGCGTGCCAAGGATTGCTCCACCTGCTATTCGGCCTGCGACCATGTATGCCCGATGCGCCTGAACCCGCGCAACGTCAAGCGCATGATGTTCGCCTGCGTGCAATGCGGCCAATGCGTGGATGCTTGCGACCAGACGCAGGCCGGCAACCCGAACGGCCCATTGCTGAACTGGGTGCACGATCTGCACGCCGAATCCGAAGCCGCCTTCAATGTCAGGGCCGCCCGCACCATACCGATCAGGCCGGCCGCCGATCCTTTGACCCAGGACAGGAGCTAGGCATGGAAGAATTCGTCGGCGGCTTGTGGGACAAACTGATCACCCGTAGCGCCTATCGCGGCTTTCCCAAGGCGCGGGTGGAACTCAAGCAGATCGAGCGCATTGCGCCGATCTACTTTCGCGCGCTGGGCGGCGATGCCGGCCTGACGCTGCGTGCCGGCACCGCGACGGCGCATGGCGCGCGCCGCAGCTGGATGGAACGCGTGGCGGGCATCGGCGACAAGGTGGAGCTGACCTGGAGCGACGACACCACGCTGCACCTGCCGGCCGCGCTCGACGTCTTTCCGGAGCGCGCGCAGAACCGCGAACTGTATCTGTGGCTGCTCGCGCTCGCCGCGCACGACGTTGCGCCGGATGCGCCGTGGATCGTGCGCAACCAGCAGGCGACGCGCGCCACCCTGGAGGCGCTGCCCGGTCTGGCACAGCGTTATCGCGAACTGGTCGAGAGCTTGTTCGCATTGCGTCCGCATCCGGACACCTTGAGCGGACAGGAACGCGCGGCCGAAGCCGCGATTCGCGCGGCGCTGGCCGAGCCGGGTTCGGTCGAGCGATTCGAGCCCGGCAGGCAGGCGCCGCTGCCGGTACCGCTGTGGCTGCACCCGCAGCCGCCGAGCAACCCGGGGCAGCAGCGCCAGGCCGGCAGCGCGAAATCGCCGGTGCCGGGCGCCAAATCCACGGCCGACCAGGAAGGCCGCAAGCGGCGCGCCGAACGGGTCGAGATGCCGCAGGCGAAGAACCCGTTCATGCTGCTGTTTCGTGCCGAAAGCCTGTTTTCCTGGGCCGAATTCATCAAGGTCGACCGCCCGCTCGACGAGGACGAAAACGAACATGCGACCAAAGCGGCCAACGACCTCGACATCCTCAGCATCGCCGACGACGACAACAGCACCGCCAGCCGGGTGCGCTTCGACCTCGACCTGCCGGCCGAGGCCGACGACGACCTGATGCTGGCCGACGGCATCCTGCTGCCGGAATGGGATTGCCGCAAGCGGCGCCTGCAGCCCGCGCATTGCCGCCTGCAGATGCTGCTCGCGCGCGACGCCGAACCGTGCGCGCTGCCGCAGGCCTTGCGCGCACCGGCCAAGCGGCTGCGCCAGCAGTTTCAGGCGCTGACTACGCAGCGCACACGCCTGCGTGGCCAGCTGACCGGCAGCGATCTCGACATCGACGCCTGCGTGCGCTTTGCCGCCGACAAGACGGACGGCATGCGCGCAAGCGAGCCCGGGCTGTATCTCGACAGCCGCCGGCAGCAGCGCGACCTGTCCTGCCTGCTGCTGGCCGACCTGTCGCTGTCGACCGACGCCTGGGTCAACAATACGGCGCGCGTGATCGAGGTGATCCGCGACAGCCTCCTGCTGTTCGGCGAGGCGTTGGCGGCCACCGGCGACCGCTTTGCGCTGTACGGATTTTCGTCGGTGCGCCGCGACAACGTGCGTTTTCATCTGCTCAAGGGTTTCGACGAGCGCTACGACGACCGGATTCGCGGCCGCCTGGCGGCATTGAAGCCCGGCTTCTACACGCGCATGGGTGCGGCGATCCGCCACGCGACGGCGATCCTCTCGACGCGAAAGACCGCACGCCGCCTGTTGCTGATCCTGACCGACGGCAAGCCGAACGATCTCGACCGGTACGAAGGCCGTTACGGAATCGAGGACACCCGCATGGCGATCATCGAAGCGCGTCGCCTGGGACTCACGCCGTTTTGCGTGACCATCGACGAAACGGCCGGGGATTACCTGCCGCACCTGTTCGGCGCGGCGGGCTATGTGGTGGTGCGCGATGCGGCGATGCTGCCGCGGGTGCTGCCGGATTTGTACGCAAGACTGACCGAAAACGTCTGATTTTTTACCCAAGGAGCAAACATGAAAATCGAGATTCTCACTATCGCCAGCCCCATCGATGCCGCAACGGCGGAACGCGCCGGCGCCATCCTGAAGACCATGCCCGGCGTGCACGAAGTGTCGTTTTTCGACGCCCCGGCGAGCCTGCACGCCCGCATCGACGAGAAGGCGCCGACGCGGGCAGAACTGGTGGCGGAACTGGCCAGGGTCGGCGTGCAGATCGAAGCGGAACGCCCCGCCCACGCGAGCGGCAGCTGCTGCGGCGGCTGCGGCAGCTAGGATTCGTTTTTCCCGTTGCGCGGAGGCGCCGCCCACAGGGCCTCCCAGCCGGCGAGCCCCAGCGCCTTCAGCGTCTCGATGTTGCGCTCATAAATCGTTCCCACTTCCGGGAAAGCCGCCACCGCTCGCGCGATGCTCGCCTCGCGCAGCAGGTGCAGGGTGGGATACGGCGCGCGGTTGGTGTAATTGCCGATATCGTCGGGGGCCGTATCGGCAAACTGGAACGCCGGATGAAAGCTGGCGATCTGGATCACGCCTTCCAGCCCGTGCTCGCCCACGGCCGCCTCCGCCAGCTGCGTGAAATCGTTGAAATCGAGAAAATCCGGCAGCAGCGTCGGATGAATCAGCAGCGTGGTGTCGACGGCCTCGGGATCGGCCGCCGCCAGGAAATCCAGCTCGTGGTCCAGGTCTTCCAGCAGGCCATCCAGATGCCTGGCCGTGCTCACCACGAAACGTACCTGATTCTTCACATAGACCGCCTTGGCAAACGGACACAGATTGAGCCTGATCACCGCCTTTTCGACCCATTCCCGCGTTGCCGCGATCACCGCCTCGCCGTCCATCTTCCCTGCTCCTGCCGCCTGTAAGGGGGGAACTTTAACGGATACAATGTTTTATTGCCCGACGTTCATGCACGACGACACCCCAACACCATGAAAAGCAGCGCCATCCGCCAGAATTTCCTCGATTTCTTCGCTTCCAAGGGCCACACCGTCGTCGCCTCCAGTCCGCTGGTGCCCGGCAACGACCCCACCCTGCTGTTCACCAACGCCGGCATGGTGCAGTTCAAGGACGTGTTCACCGGCCACGACAAGCGCGCCTACACCCGCGCGGTGTCGTCGCAGCGCTGCGTGCGCGCCGGCGGCAAGCACAACGACCTGGAAAACGTCGGCTACACCGCGCGCCACCACACCTTTTTCGAGATGCTGGGCAACTTCAGCTTCGGCGACTATTTCAAGCAGGACGCGATCAAGTACGCCTGGGAATTCCTCACCGACGTGCTGAAGCTGCCGGCCGACAAGCTGTGGGTCACGGTCTACTTTGATGACGACGAAGCCTACGACATCTGGCACAACGACATCGGCGTGCCGAAAGAGCGCATCGTCCGCATCGGCGACAACAAAGGGGACCGCTACGCCTCCGACAACTTCTGGGCGATGGGCGACACCGGCCCCTGCGGACCCTGCACTGAGATCTTCTACGACCACGGCCCCGAGGTCGCGGGCGGCCCGCCCGGCTCGCCCGACGAGGACGGCGACCGCTACATCGAAATCTGGAACAACGTGTTCATGCAGTTCAACCGCGACGAGTCCGGCACCATGCACCCGCTGCCCAAGCCATCGGTCGACACCGGCATGGGGCTGGAGCGCATTTCG
>NZ_JANJXQ010000177.1 GCF_024708915.1 Thiobacillus sp. | reverse complement strand
GGCAGGCGCGCGTGAGCGCAAACGGCGCGATCAGGTTGACCCGCATCAGCGCCTGCCACTGCTCCAGCGTCTCGAGTTCCAGCGGGGTGAGCGTGTAGAACTTGTGCGCGCTGTGCAGCACGCCGTCGAGGCGCTTCAGGTGGTGGGCGATGGTGCCGGCCAGGTTTTCCAGCCCGCGGTCGTCGGCCGCCGCAAGGTCGAAGGGAAACATGGCGGGCTCGGGGCCGCCGGCGGCGACGATTTCGTCGTACACCGCCTCCAGCCGGCCCTCGTCGCGCGCCAGCAGGGCGACGGTTGCGCCATGGCGGGCGAAAGCGAGGCTGGCGGCGCGGCCGAGGCCGGAACTCGCGCCGGTGACGAGGATGACGCGTTCTGCGAGCAGGTCGTGGGGGGGGATGTAGTTTTTCATAGCGATTGGAGGAGTGCGCGAGCCGATTGTACCCCGCTCTGTGTGGCACTTTCGAGGGTGGCGGGATACGGCCCGGCGGTGTAGTCGCCCGCCAGGAAGACCCGCGGATGCGCGGTGGAGACGGCCGGCCGCGGCAGCCCCGGCACGCAGGCGTAGGTGGCCTGCTTTTCGACGATGGCCTTGCGCCAGCTCGCCGGGCCGGGGTCGGCGATGCGCCGCAACTGCGCCTCGGCGGCGTCCAGCCAGTTCGCGGGCAGGCGCGCTGCCGCACTGGCGACGAATGCCAGCAGGCCCGCCTGGCCGTGGCTCCGGCCGCGGTCGAACACGAACTGGGCGGGCCCGTCCGCGAGGGCGAACACGGGCTCGGACAGGCGGAACGCGGGGTCGTACTGGACGTAGGCGGTCGCGATGGGCTCGTAGCGGTAGCCCGCCAGTTGGTCGGCCAGCGGGCGGAGTTCAGCGACCGGGGCGGCGAGGGCTGCCAGATGCTGGGGGGCGACGGCGACGATGGCGTGGCTGAACGGGACCGCGGCGTCGCGCGTGGCCAGGGTGACGCCCTCGGCTGTCGGCTCGATTGCGCTCACGCGGCACGCCAGGCGCACCTCGCCGCCGAGTTCGCGCACGCGGGCGGCCGCGGTGGCGGGGAGCAGCGCCGTGAGGTCGCGGCGCGGCAGCAGCATGTCGCTGTGTGCCCGGCTCGCGCCGAACGCGGCGCGGATGACGTCGCGGAAGACCCGCGCGCTTGCCGCCTGCGGCGGGGTGTTGAGCGCGGATACGCACAGTGGGTGCCAGAGCAGCCGGCTCACCCTTTCCGGCTGCTCGCGCGTGAGTTCGCTGACGCTGAGATGCGCCGGCGTGTCCGCGCGATCGTTCATCAGGGTGTGCGCCCAGCGGGCGGCGACGAGCTTCTCGCGCCAGCTCAGCCCGTGTGCGTTGAGCAGGCCCGCCAGCAGGTGCAGCGGCGCGGGCAGGGCGGGGCAGGCGAGGCTGAAGTCGGGAGGCTGCCTGAGCGCGAGCGGCAGCCGCCACAGGCCATCCGGCGCATCGGCCGACTGCAGGTTGCCGATCAGCTGCAGACATTGTTCGTACGCGCCGAGCAGGATGTGCTGGCCGTTGTCGAGCGTGCGGCCCGCAAGTTCGACCGCGCGTGCGCGCCCGCCCAGTGTACGGCCGGCTTCGAACAGGGTGACGGCCACGCCCGCCTCGGCGAGCGTGAGCGCGGCCGTGCAACCCGCCCAGCCGCCGCCGACGACGGCGACATGCGGCGTCTTCGGGATGGCGGTCACGGGAACAGCCAGGTCCTGCCGGCGAGCCACGCCTTGCGCAGCGGCGTGAGCGACACGCGCGCGCGCAGGACCGGGAAGCGGGCCTGGCGGATCTCCTCGAGCAAGGTTCGGTAGATCGCCGCCATCGCCAGGCCCGGGCGCTGCGCGCGGCGTGCGCCGGCAGGCAGGGCGGCAAGTGCGTTTTCGTAATGCGCTGCCGCGCGCTCGAACTGGAACTGCATCAGCGCCTGGAATTCGGGCGTGTCGCGCCCTTGCAGCAGGTCTGCCTCGGCGACACCGAAGCGTGCGAGCTCGTCCTGCGGCAGGTAGATGCGGCCGCGGCGGACGTCCTCGCCGACGTCGCGGATGATGTTGGTGAGCTGGAAGGCAAGCCCCAGTTCGTGCGCGTAGCGGCGGACATCGCGGTCGTGTTCGCCGCGCGGCCCGCCGAAGATCGTGGCCGCCACCTCGCCGACCACGCCCGCCACCCGGTAGCAGTACAGGTTCAGCGACTTGAAGTCGGGGTAGCGCGGATGATCCAGGTCCATCGCCATGCCGTCGACGATCTCCAGCAGCAGGTCGGCGGGAATGTCCCGACCTTGCGGGGTGTCGTGCAACGCGCGGGTCGCGGGGTGTTCCGGCGCGCCTGCGGCGAACCGTGCGATCTCCCCGCGCCACCAGTCGAGCTTGGCCTCGGCCACCTGGCGCTCGTGGCATTCGTCGACCACGTCGTCGAGCTCGCGGCACAGCGCGTAGAACGCGGTGATGGCGCGCCGCGCGTCGGGCGGTAGGAAGACGAAGCTGTAGTAGAAGCTGGAGCCGCTGGCTGCGGCGCGCTCCTGGCAATACCGGTGAGGGTCCATGTCAGTGAAGCGCACGCGCGAGCATGAAGATCCAGTCCTTCTTGTTCAGCACCGGGCGGTCGGAGAACACGCAGCCGGGGTCGGCGTGCAGCTTCCGCAGGATCGTTTCGCCGCCGCGGATGGTGACCCGCAGCTCGAGGCCGATGCGCCCCTTGAGCACGCGGCCGAGCGGCGCGCCGGCCTGCAGCAGCCTCCGTGCGCGCTCGATCTGCTTGTGCATCATCACGTGCCAGAGACCGCGCGTGTCGCCGGCGGCGATCTGCGCCTCGCTGACGTGGTGCGCCGCGAGTTCGTCCTGCGGCAGGTAGACACGGCCCTTCTGCCAGTCGACCGCGATGTCCTGCAGGAAGTTGATCAGTTGCAGGCTGCTGCAGATGGCGTCGGAATAGGCGAGGTGGCGCGGGTCGTGGTCGCCGTAGAGGTGCAGCATCAGGCGTCCGACCGGATTGGCCGAGCGACGGCAGTAGTCCATGAGTTCGCCGAAATCGGCGTAACGCTTCTTCTCCACGTCCTGCGCGAAGGCGGACAGCAGATCGCGGAAGGGCGCGAGCGGGATGGCGTGGGCGCGAATCTCCGCAGCGAGCGGCCCGAACACGGGATCGTCCGGCGTCTCGCCGCGTTCGATGCGGTCGAGTGCAGCCTCATAGGCGGCGAGCCCGGCCAGCCGCTCGGCCGTGGGCGCGTCGCCTTCGTCGGCGATGTCGTCGGCGCTGCGGGCGAAGCGGTAGATGGCTTCAACCGGGCGGCGCAGCCGCCTCGGCAGCAGCCAGGACGCGACGGGGAAGTTTTCGTAGTGATCGACCGGCACCGGCAACAAAAAAACGGAATGGGAATAATGACTTAGGCGGGACGCCGGGCAGCCTTGGGTGACAGCATCGCATTGATTATATTACACTTATCGGTCGATAGTTTTGCGGCCAAGCCGCGAGAGTGGCGGAATTGGTAGACGCACTGGATTTAGGTTCCAGCGCCGCAAGGCGTGGGGGTTCGAGTCCCCCCTTTCGCACCACCTGCTTATTGCCCTTCACCCACCTTCAATTCAGCCAGGAAGTATTTTGATGCAAGCAAATCTCGAAGTTCTCGAAGGACTGGTTCGCCGCCTGGACATCAGCGTGCCCATGGACCAGCTTGAAACCGAAGTGCAGGGCCGCCTCAAGCGCCTGGCCCGCAGCGTCAAGATGGATGGCTTCCGTCCTGGCAAGGCGCCGCTCTCCGCGGTGGCGCGCCAGCACGGCGCCGGCGTGCGGCAGGAAGTGCTGGGGGAGGCCCTGCAGGCCCGCTTCGGCGAGGCCGTCCAGGCGCACCAGTTGAAGATTGCAGGCTACCCGCGTTTCGAGCCCAAGGCGGGGCAGGGCGGTGCGGCTGAAATGACGTTCAGCGCGAGCTTCGAGGTATATCCGGACGTCAAGATCGACGACCTTGCTGCCGGCAAGATCAGCCGCCCCGTCGTTGAACTGACCGACGCCGACGTGGCGAAGACGCTGGAGGTGCTGCAGAAGCAGCGCCGCAGCTTCGAGACGACCGATCGGGCCGCAATGGAAGGCGACCTGGTCAAATTCGACTATCAGGGCACGGTGGACGGCGCGGCATTCGAAGGCGGCAAGGGCGAAGACTTCGCTGCGGTAATCGGCGAAGGCCGTTTGCTGAAGGATTTCGAACAGAGCCTGACCGGGCTCAAGGCGGGCGACAGCAAGGGATTCGATCTGACGTTCCCGGCCGAATATGCCGCCAAGGAACTCGCCGGCAAGGCCGCGCATTTCGAGGTGCAGGTCAAGGACGTGCAGGCCCCTGTGCTGCCGCCGGTGAATGCGGAGTTTGCCAAGGCGCTGGGTGTCGAGGACGGTGACGTCGAGAAACTCAAGGCCGAGGTCAAGACCAATCTGGAGCGCGAAGTGAAACGCCGCGTGCAGGCGAAACTGAAAGAGCAGGCGATGGAGTTGCTGCTGCAGAAAAGCACGCTGGATCTGCCGCAGAGCCTGGTGGCGATGGAGACCGACCGTCTGCAGAAAATGACCGAGGCCGATATGCAATCGCGCGGGGTTCAGACCATGAAACTGTCTGCCGATATGTTTACTGGACAGGCCGAACGCCGTGTCCGCTTGGGCTTGATCCTGGCCGAGATCGTACAGGCGAACAAGTTGGTGGCGCAGCCGGAGCAGATCCGCACCTTGATTCAGGAACAGGCGCAGAGCTACGAGGAGCCGGAACAGGTGATGCAGTGGTACTACCAGAGCCCGCAGCGGATGCAGGAGATCGAGTCCCTGGCGCTGGAAGAGAATGTGGTAGCATGGGTTGCAGGTCAGGCCCAAGTGGAAGACGTGACAACCTCCTTTGAAGATTTGATGGGACGTGCCTGATGCGCATTGATTTCGAACACGGTATTTCCAATTCACAGCCCTTCGAGCCCCAGGGGCTGGGGCTGGTCCCCATGGTCGTCGAACAGAGCGGGCGCGGCGAGCGTGCCTACGATATATACTCGCGCCTCCTCAAGGAGCGGGTGATTTTCCTGGTCGGCCCGGTGAACGACGCGACTGCCAACCTGGTGGTCGCGCAGATGCTGTTCCTGGAGTCGGAAAACCCCGACAAGGACATCTATTTCTACATCAACTCGCCCGGTGGCTCGGTTTCGGCCGGCCTGGCGATCTATGACACCATGCAGTTCATCAAGCCGGATGTGTCCACGCTCTGCATCGGCCAGGCGGCCAGCATGGGCGCGTTCCTGCTGACCGCAGGTGCCAAGGGCAAGCGCTACTGTCTGCCGAACTCGCGCGTGATGATTCATCAGCCGCTGGGCGGTTTCCAGGGGCAGGCGTCGGACATCGAAATCCACGCCAAGGAAATCCTCTATCTGAAAGCGCGCCTCAACGATATGCTGGCCAAGCATACCGGACAGAGTCTGGAAGCAATCGATCGCGACACTGATCGCGACAACTTCATGAGCGCGGAAGATTCGGTGAAGTATGGGCTGGTCGACAAGGTGCTGACCAGCCGCATTGAGGCATCAGGCAATTAAGCAAGGAACTGGCATGGCAGACAAAGGCTCGGGTGACAAACTTCTCTACTGCTCTTTCTGCGGCAAAAGCCAGCACGAAGTGCGCAAGCTGATTGCTGGGCCGTCGGTGTTCATTTGCGATGAATGCGTCGAGCTATGCAACGACATCATCCGCGAGGAAATCCAGCAGGCCGGCAACCAGAAGGGGGCAGGATCCGATCTGCCGACGCCGCACGAAATCAGCAGCATTCTCGATCAGTATGTGATCGGCCAGGGACAGGCCAAGAAGGCGCTCGCCGTCGCGGTCTACAACCACTACAAGCGTCTGCGCAGCAATTCCGGTAGCGGCGAAGTCGAATTGGCCAAGAGCAATATCCTCCTGATCGGCCCTACCGGATCGGGCAAGACCCTGCTGGCGCAGACACTGGCGCGCCTGTTGAACGTGCCTTTCGTGATCGCCGATGCCACCACACTGACCGAAGCCGGCTACGTCGGCGAGGATGTCGAGAACATCATCCAGAAGCTGCTGCAGAAGTGCGATTACGATGTCGACAAGGCCAAGCAAGGCATCGTTTATATTGACGAAATCGACAAGATTTCGCGCAAGGCCGACAATCCCTCGATTACCCGCGATGTGTCGGGCGAAGGCGTGCAACAGGCGCTGCTGAAGCTGATCGAGGGCACCACTGCCTCGATACCGCCGCAGGGCGGGCGCAAGCATCCGAATCAGGAATTCGTTCAGGTTGACACCAGCAATATCCTGTTCATTTGCGGCGGCGCATTCAGCGGGCTGGAAAAGGTCATCCGCGGCCGCACCGAGAAAGGCGGCATCGGCTTTGGCGCGCAGGTGAAGAATGTCGATGAAACCAAGCGTGACGCCGAGTTGCTGCACCAGGTTGAACCCGAGGATCTCATCAAATACGGCCTGATCCCGGAATTTGTCGGGCGTTTGCCGGTGGTGGCGACGCTGGATGAACTCGACGAGGCCGCACTGGTACAAATCCTGACCGAGCCGAAGAATGCGCTGACCAAACAGTTCGCCAAGCTCTTCAAGATGGAAGGTGTCGAGCTCGAGTTCCGCGACGATGCGCTCAACGCCATCGCCAAGCGTGCGCTGAATCGTCGTACCGGTGCACGTGGCCTGCGTTCGATCATCGAGCATGCCCTGCTCGATACCATGTACGATCTGCCTTCACTCAAAGGGGTCAGCAAGGTGGTCGTGGACAACGGCCTGATCAACGGCGAGGGCAAACCCTTGCTGATTTACTCCGAACAGGGCGACCAGCCGCTGGCAGCCGGAGCCTGAATTGATGGCTGACGGGGAACCTGTCAGCCATCTTGAATTCCAACCTATGCCCCCCAATTACGGTTAAGCGTGGTTGTTGCCGATTTATCGGCTTTACAAACACAGCCTGCCTTTTACGGGTAGAGCGTGGTTGAATGCCCGCGCATCCTTTCCTCAACCCTTACCAGGAAATCATGATGAGCGACAACGTATCCAAGGAACAGGTCGATCTGCCGCTGTTGCCGCTTAGGGATGTGGTGGTGTTCCCACACATGGTCATCCCGTTGTTTGTCGGCCGTCCCAAGTCGATCAAGGCGCTGGAAACCTCGATGGAGTCCGGCAAGAGCATTCTCCTGGTCGCCCAAAAGACGGCCGCCCAGGACGACCCCACGCCAGAAGATCTCTACGATACCGGCAGCGTGGCCACCGTACTGCAAATGCTGAAGCTGCCCGATGGTACCGTCAAGGTCCTGGTGGAGGGTAATCAGCGTGCCCGCGTCCTGGAGGTGAACGACAACGGCACCCATCTTGCGGCGCGCGCAGAAATTCTGCCTGCCGAGGGTGAGGAACTGGTGGAAGTCGAGGCCATGCGCCGCGCTTTGCTCACGCAGTTCGACCAGTACGTCAAACTGAACAAGAAAATTCCGCCGGAAATCCTTACCTCGCTGGCGGGCATCGACGAGGGCGGCCGTCTGGCCGACACCATCGTTGCGCATCTGCCGCTTAAGCTGGAGCAGAAGCAGGAAGTGCTGGAAATGATCGGCGTCAACAAGCGCCTGGAGCACCTGCTGGGCCTGCTCGAAGGCGAACTTGACATCCTGCAGGTCGAAAAGCGCATCCGTGGCCGTGTCAAGCGGCAGATGGAGAAAAGCCAGCGCGAGTATTACCTGAATGAGCAGGTCAAGGCGATCCAGAAGGAGCTGGGCGACATCGAAGAAGGCGCCGAGCTGGAAGAACTGGAAAAACGCATCAAGGATGCCAGCATGTCCAGCGAGGCCGAAACCAAAGCCATGGGCGAACTGAAAAAGCTGCGCATGATGTCGCCGATGTCGGCCGAAGCCACCGTGATTCGCAGCTATATCGAAGCCATGGTCGGCCTGCCGTGGAAAAAGAAAACCAGGATCAGCAAGGATCTGCTCAAGGCCGAGAAAGTACTCGATCAGGATCACTATGGCCTCGACAAGGTCAAGGAGCGCATCCTGGAATATCTCGCGGTGCAACAGCGCGTCGACAAGGTGAAAGCACCGATTCTCTGCCTGGTGGGGCCGCCTGGCGTAGGCAAGACCTCGCTCGGACAGTCCATCGCCCGCGCGACCAATCGCAAATTCGTTCGCATGGCGCTTGGCGGCGTGCGCGACGAATCCGAGATTCGCGGGCACCGCCGCACCTACATTGGTTCGATGCCGGGGAAGATCCTGCAAAGCCTGACCAAGGTCGGGGTGAGAAATCCGTTGTTCCTGCTCGACGAAGTCGACAAAATGGGGCAGGATTTTCGTGGTGATCCGTCGTCGGCGTTGCTGGAAGTGCTCGACCCCGAGCAGAACCATACCTTCCAGGATCATTACATCGAGGTCGAGTACGATCTTTCCGACGTGATGTTCGTCGCCACGGCCAACTCGCTCAATCTGCCGGCACCGTTGCTCGACCGGATGGAAGTGATCCGCCTGTCGGGTTACACCGAGGACGAGAAAATCAATATTGCCGAGCGCTATCTGGTACCCAAACAACTCAAGGTCAATGGCATCAAGGAAGGCGAACTCGCCATTGCCGAGTCGGCGTTGCGCGACATCGTGCGCTACTACACACGCGAGGCCGGCGTGCGTAGCCTGGAGCGCGAGGTTTCAAAAATCTGCCGCAAGGCGGTCAAGGCCCTGTTGCTGAAGAAGCAGGGCACCAAGATACAGGTCACGTCGCGCAATCTGGAAAAATACCTCGGCGTGCGGCGTTTCAGCTTCGGCATCGCGGAAAAGAACAACCAGGTGGGACAGGTGACGGGGCTGGCCTGGACCGAGGTCGGCGGCGAATTGCTGACCATCGAGGCGGTCTCCCTGCCCGGGCGCGGCAAGATGACGACCACCGGCAAGCTCGGCGAGGTGATGCAGGAATCCATCCAGGCCGCGCTGTCCGTGGTGCGCTCTCGTGCGCGCAAGCTGGGTATCCAGGAGGACTTTTACCAGAAACGCGATATCCATATTCACCTGCCGGAAGGCGCGACGCCGAAAGATGGGCCATCTGCGGGTATCGCAATCTGTACTTCGATGGTGTCGATCCTCACCGGGATTCCGGTACGCGCGGATGTTGCGATGACTGGCGAGATTACGCTGCGGGGTGAAGTGCTGCCGATCGGCGGCCTGAAGGAAAAGCTGCTGGCCGCGCATCGTGGCGGCATCAAGACGGTGCTGATCCCGCAGGAAAACGTCAAGGATCTGACCGAGATTCCTGACAACATCAAGAACAAACTCGACATTCATCCGGTCAAGTGGATCGATCAGGTTCTTGAATTGGCATTGGAGCACACGCCCGAGCCCCTGCAGGACGAACCGGAAGCCGAAACACCGGCGATTGCCGTTCCGGAAGAGGGCGGGACCGCCGCCGCGGCGCTCAAACACTGAGTATTTTCCAGCCGCTCGTCGGAATCCCGCGCCAGCCGCGGGATTTTTTTGTCAATAGCCCGGAAAACCGCTTGACACAAGGTTTTGCGGGTTGCTATAAAAGCGCCCACAGGGTTTTCCTGTGCCACTTGAGTGAAGGGGACAACACGTGAACAAATCCGAATTGATCGATGCCATTGCCGACTCGGCTGATATTTCCAAGGCAGCTGCCGGTCGTGCACTGGACGCAACGGTTGAAGCTGTCAAGAAAGCCCTGAAGAAGGGTGACATGGTGACGCTGGTGGGTTTTGGCAGCTTCTATGTCGGCAAGCGCGCCGCGCGTACGGGCCGTAACCCGCGCACCGGCGCAACCATCAAGATCAAGGCTGCCAAAGTGCCGAAGTTCCGTGCCGGCAAAGGCCTGAAAGACGCCATTAATTAATAAAAATTACGATATGCATTTGGCAAGACCGGGAAATCTGTTGTAGAATTTTGGTCTTTGTCGGGTGCTTAGCTCAGCTGGTAGAGCGTCGCCCTTACAAGGCGAATGTCGGGGGTTCGAACCCCTCAGCACCCACCAGCAGGGTAAAAAATAAGCGGTCAAGTTTTAAGCAGTCTGGTTTTTTGTAGCATCAGGGAGTGGTAGTTCAGTTGGTTAGAATACCGGCCTGTCACGCCGGGGGTCGCGGGTTCGAGTCCCGTCCACTCCGCCAACATCAAAAAAGGCGAACGCGAGTTCGCCTTTTTTATTTTCAGCGCCTTTTATCGCATCGATTGAATTTATCCATGCGTAACTTTTAATCGCGCCAGGCGAGACGCGAGACGCAAAGTGCGCGAGAATTCGCGCTGGCGTTTTTTCTGGAGTTGATGACCGTGCTCGAAGCAATCCGCAAGCATGCAAAGGGCTGGCTGGCCAAAGTCATACTGGCCTTGATCGCAATTACCTTCGCCTTGTTCGGCGTGGATTCCTACATGAAGGGCGACACCCGCGGCGGCGTGGTTGCCGAGGTCGGCGACGTGGGGATTTCGCGTGAAGAACTGACCCGGGAGATTCAGGCGCAGAGTGATCGCATGCGTGAGGCGCTCGGCCCTGCATTTGATCCTGCCGTTACCGAAACGACAAACTTCCGCAAGCAGGTTCTCGATAGCCTGGTCGAGCGTAAAGCCTTGCTGCAGAATGCGCAAAAGCTCAAGTTCGTGGCACCCGATGCCTATATTGCGTCGGTGCTGGCGCAGATCCCGGCCTTCCAGCAGGACGGCACGTTTTCACAGCAGCGGTATGAGGCGGTGCTGCGCCAGAATGGCCGCACGCCCGCCCAGTTTGAAAATGAATTGCGCCAGGCCTTCATGCTGGAGGCCATTACCAGTCCAGTCTCGCTTGCGGCGTTCCCGTCCGGTACATCGCTGGCTCAAATTGCCCGTCTGGTGGCGCAACAGCGTGAAATTGCCTGGGTCGATCTGCCGGTTTCCACGGTGGCGCCGCAGATCCAGGTGACGCCTGCCGACGTGGAGCGTTACTACACGGCAAACAAAAGTGAATTCACCGAGCCCGAGCAGATCCGCGCCGAATATCTGGTGCTGGATATGGCAAGCGTAGCGGCGGGTATCGCGGTGAGCGAACAGGCCGTGGCGGATTACTACGCTTCCCATGCCGCCCAGTTCGGGCAGCCGGAACAGCGCAGTGCGAGCCACATCCTGATTGCTGCAGATAAAAATGCGGATGCGGCCTCGCGTGCCAAAGCCAGAGAAAAAGCGGCCGAACTGGCGCAAACCCTGCAGAAAAACCCGCAGCGTTTTGCCGAGTTGGCGCGCACTCAGTCGCAGGACCCGGGGTCGGCCGCGCAGGATGGCAGCCTGGGCAGTTTTGGTCGTGGCATGATGGTCAAATCCTTCGAAGATGCCGTGTTCAGCATGAAGCCCAATGAAATCCGCGGACCAGTGGAAAGCGATTTCGGTTATCACATCATCCGGCTGGACGGCATTCAGGCGGCCCAGACTGCGCCGCTAGCCGAGGTGCGTACAGCGATTGTGAGCGAGTTGCGCAAGCAGCAGGCACAAAAAGCCTTTGCCGACCTGGCCGACAATTTCAGCAATCTGGTGTACGAGAACGCTCAGTCATTGCAGCCCGCCGCCACCGCCGCCAAGCTGACGGTTCAGCAAAGCGGCTGGATGACGGCCAAGACAGCATCGCCGCCTTTCAATCATGCCGCCTTGTCGGCCGCGCTGTTCAGTCCGGAATCGGTCAAATCCAGACAGAACACTGAAGCCATCGAAGTGCAGCCCGGTACCCTGGTCGCTGCGCGGGTGGCGGAATATCGCCCGGCCCGGTTGCGTCCGCTGACCGAGGCGTCGCAGGCGATCGAGACCAGGCTGCGCGCCGAGCAGAGCATGCGTCTGCTGGAGCAAAAATCTGAAGCCACCCTCAAGGCGCTGGCAAAAGGTGACGAAGCGGGACTGAACTGGTCGGCTTTTCAGATCGTGGGGCGTCAACCTTCTGCCGCGCTGGATGCGACCGGGGCCAAAGCGGTCTTCCGTGTCAACACGGAAAAACTGCCGGCCTACACCCGTTTCGCCCGTCCCGACGGCTCGTATCGCATCGTACGCGTGAGCCGCGTGCTGGATGCGCCGGAGCTGGATCCGATGTTGCTGTCGTCGATCGAAGCCGGCGTCACGCAGGCGCAGCAGCGGGCGGATATGAAAGCGATGGCTGCGCTGATTACTGCCGGCCAGAAAGTGAAAATCCAGCCCAACGCGATCGAGGGCAGATAAGCCGTCGCGTAGCCGCAATGAAAAACGCGCCTTGAAGGCGCGTTTTTCATTGCGGGAAAGTACCGTTCAGCTCTCGGCGCCAGCGGTGGAATTGAAGCCGGCGTCGACATAGGTGATTTCGCCGGTAATGCCGGACGCCAGGTCGGAAAGCAGGAAAGCGACAGCGTTGCCCACTTCATCGATGGTCACATTGCGGCGCAGCGGCGCGTTCTTGGCGACGACATCAAGCTTCTCGCCGAAATTGGCGATGCCGCTGGCGGCCAGCGTCTTGATCGGCCCGGCCGATACTGCATTGACACGGATACCCTTGGGACCGAGGCTCTGCGCCATGTAGTACACGCTGGATTCGAGGCTGGCCTTGGCCAGGCCCATGACGTTGTAATTGGGTACGGAGCGGATCGCGCCGAGATACGTCAGCGTCAGCAGTGCCGCCTGGCGGCCCTCCATCATCGGCAACGCAGCCTTGGCCAGCGCGGCGAAGCTGTAGGAGCTGATGTCGTGGGCGATGCGGAAGTTTTCCCGGGTGACTGCGGAGAGATAATCGCCGGCCAGGGCTTCCTTCGGCGCAAAGGCGATCGAGTGCACCAGTCCGTCGAAGCCGTCCCAGTGCTTGCCGAGTTCGTCAAACAGCGCGTCGATCTGCTCGTCGCTGCCGACGTCGCATGGGAACACCAGATGGGAACCGAACTCCTGGGCGAACTCCGTGACACGTTCCTTGATGCGCTCGCCCTGATAGGTGAAAGCCAGTTCGGCGCCTTCGCGCCGGCACGCGGCAGCGACGCCATACGCGATCGAACGGTTGGATATCACGCCGGTGATCAGCAAGCGTTTTCCTGCAAGAAATCCCATGATGGTCTCGAAAAGTTGGGGTGCCCCGGATTATAACGGCTGACGTTGGCTGCGTGCTTGGGTACACTTGCGGCATGGGGCGCATCGGGACGATTATATTGGGGACGGGCCTGCTGGGGCTAGGCTTGGCGGCAGGATGCTCCGACAGCTGGAACAACCCCTATCCCGGCAGCGATACGAACGCCAGCGTGCTTTACAGCGCATTTTCCGAGCGTCCCAAGCATCTCGATCCGGCACGCTCTTACAGCTCGAACGAAGTGGAATTCACTGGCCAGATCTACGAGCCGCCTCTGCAGTATCACTTCCTCAAGCGCCCCTACACCCTGATTCCTCTGACCGCCGAGACGGTGCCCAAGCCACGCTACGTCGATGCGTCGGGCAATGTCTTGCCTGACGACGCGCCGTCCGCAGCCATTGCCGAAAGCGTGTACGAAATCCGTATCCGCCCCGGCATCCAGTACCAGCCGCACCCGGCATTCGCGCGCGATGCGGCGGGGCGCTACCGCTACCATGCACTCGCGGCTGCGGACACCGCCGGAAAAACCCGGATCCAGGACTTCGAGCACAGCGGCACGCGCGAACTGGTGGCTGCCGATTATGTGTACCAGATCAAGCGCCTGGCCAACCCTCGGCTCAGTTCGCCGATTTTTGGCCTGATGGCCGAACACATCATCGGTCTGAAGGCGCTGGGTGCGGCGCTGGAAAAAGCGGCGCAATCCCGCCCCGCTGCGGCGCCGAATCTCGACGACTTCGCACTTGAAGGGGCGGAGCTCGTCGACCGCTACACCTACCGCATCCATGTCAAAGGTAAATACCCGCAGTTCATCTACTGGCTGGCAATGCCGTTTTTTGCGCCGATTCCATGGGAAGCCGACGTCTTCTATGCCCAGCCCGGGCTGGCCGAGCGCAATCTCACGCTCGACTGGCAACCGGTCGGGACCGGGCCGTATTACCTGGCGGAAAACGATCCCAATCGCCGCATGGTGCTGAAAAAAAATCCGCATTACCACGGCGAAACCTATCCGGCGGAAGGCGGCGACGATGAAGACAGGCAGGCAGGGCTGCTGGCCGACGCCGGCAAGCGCCTGCCGCTGGTGGACGAAGCCGTGTTCAGCCTGGAAAAGGAAACCATTCCCTACTGGAGCAAGTTCCTGCAGGGTTATTACGACAGCTCCGGCATCAGCTCCGATAGCTTCGACCAGGCCGTGAAGTTCTCCGCAGGCGGCGATCCGCAACTCACCGATTCCATGCGCGCCAAGGACATCGGCCTCGTTACCAGCGTGGCGGCGTCCCTCTGGTATGTCGGTTTCAACATGCTCGACCCGGTGGTGGGTGGCCTGGGCGAAGACCGCCGCAAATTGCGCCAGGCGCTGTCCATCGCATTCGACTACGACGAGTTCATTTCCATTTTCCTCAATGGCCGCGGCATCCCCGCGCAGGGGCCGATTCCTCCCGGGCTGTTCGGCTATGTCGAGGGCGTGGCCGGGTTGAATCCTTATGTCTACGAAGCGCGCAACGGCGCGGTTCAGCGCCGTCCGATCGAAACCGCAAAGAAGCTGCTGGCCGAGGCGGGCTATCCGAACGGCCGCAACGCGAAGACGGGCGAACCGCTGGTGCTGTATTTCGACACCATGGCATCCGGCCCCGACGCCAAGTCGCGGCTCGACTGGATGAAGAAGCAGCTCGACAAGCTCAACGTGCAGCTGGTGGTGCGCGGCACCGACTACAACCGTTTTCAGGACAAGATCCGCAAGGGCAATGCCCAGCTGTTCGAATGGGGCTGGAACGCC
>NZ_JANJXQ010000163.1 GCF_024708915.1 Thiobacillus sp. | reverse complement strand
GCGAACGCGTCGCACTGCTCAACCAGAGTCTCGCAACCATCGACACCCCGGCCGCGCGCCAGCTCGCGGCACTCGCCGAATACCTGATCCGGCGCAGCGTGTGGATCATCGGCGGCGACGGCTGGGCCTACGACATCGGCTACGGCGGCCTCGACCACGTGCTCGCGCTGCCTTACGACGTCAACATCCTGGTGCTCGACACCGAGGTCTATTCCAACACCGGCGGCCAGACCTCCAAGGCCACGCCGGTCGGCGCGGTCGCCAAGTTCTCCGCCGGCGGCAAGGCCACCGCGAAGAAAGACCTGGCCAGGCTGGCCAGCAACTATGGCCACGCCTACGTCGCCACCGTCGCCTACGGCGCCAAGGACGTGCAGACCCTGCGCGTGTTCCACGAAGCCGAGTCCTACCCCGGCCCCTCGCTGATCGTCGCCTACAGCCCCTGCATCGCCCACGGCTACGACATGCTCTACAACCAGCGTCAGCAGGAGATGGCGGTAAAAAGTGGTCACTGGCCGCTGTTCCGCTTCGACCCGCGGCTGGAAGCGGCGGGCGGCAATCCCTTCAAGCTCGATTCCGCCGCGCCCAGTCAGCCGATCAAGGCCTTCATGGAATCGGAGACCCGCTTCGCCATGCTCGCGCGCAGCCACCCCGAAGCGGCGCAGCGTTTCCTGGAGCAGGCGCAGCAGGATGCAGAACGGCGCTTCAAGACGTATCAGGACATGGCGCAAAAACCTGCCGACAAATCGAAACCCGGAGCCTGACATGATTGACCTATCCACCGACTACCTTGGCCTCAAGCTCAAGAACCCGCTGGTGCCCTCGGCATCGCCGCTGTCGCGCAATCTGGACACCGCGCTGCGGCTGGAGGATGCCGGCGCCGCCGCGTTGGTGATGTATTCCCTGTTCGAGGAAGAATTGCGGGCGGAAGACGCGATGATGGATCGCTTTCTGCTGCATGCCGGCCTTGGGTGTTGCGAAGCGGAGGACGGCTTTCTGCCCGACCATGGCGAGTTCCGCAGCAGCCTCGATCACTATCTGGCGCATCTGCAGCAGCTCAAATGCCGCCTGGACATTCCCGTGGTGGCGAGCCTCAACGGCATCTCCCCGTCCGGCTGGGTGGAGCTGGGCCGGGAACTGCAGCAGGCCGGCGCCGATGCGCTGGAGCTCAATGTCTACCACGTCGCGGCGGAGATGATGGAACCCGGCGAGGCAGTGGAGGCACGTTATCTCAGCCTGCTCGCCGAACTGCGTCAGGTGGTGAGCGTTCCTATCGTCATGAAGCTGTCGCCGTTCTTTTCCTCGCTGCCGCATTTCGTGAAACAGCTTGAACTCGCGGGTGCGAACGGCGTCGCCCTGTTCAATCGTTTCTATCAGCCGGACATCGACCTGGACAAGCTCTACGTGGTGGATAGGCTGCGCCTGTCGCTGCCCGAAGAGGCCTTGCTGCGCATCCGCTGGTTATCCATTCTGCATGGCCGCACCCCGCTGACCCTGGCCGCCACCGGCGGCGTCCACAGCCACGAGGAAGCCATGAAGCTGCTGCTGGTCGGCGCCGACGTGGTGCATCTGGCGTCCTGCCTGCTGCAGCATGGGCCGGGCCGGTTGACGCAAATCCTGCACGCCATGGAAGGCTGGATGGCCGAACGCGAATACGCGTCGGTCGCCCAGCTGAAAGGCAGCATGAGCCAGAAGAATCTGTATGACCCGTCCGCCATGGCGCGTGACAGCTACCTGCGGGTGCTGGACAGCTTCTCGCCGCGGCCGGGGGTGTGGTCCTGAGGGCGGCAAAGCCGGGCGGCTAGACCTTCTTCACGAATTCAGACTTCAGACCCATCGCGCCGATACCGTCGATCCTGCAGTCGATGTCGTGATCGCCTTCGGCCAGGCGGATGTTCTTCACCTTGGTCCCGACTTTCACCACCAGCGACGAACCCTTCACCTTCAGATCCTTGATCACGCTGACGGTGTCGCCGTCGTGCAGCTCGGTGCCGTTGGCATCGCGTACCACGCGCATCTGCTCGGCGTTCTCCGCTGCAATTGCCTGTGGCCATTCATGCGCGCATTCCGGGCAGACGTATTGGTCGCCGTCCTCGTAGGTGAACTCCGAACCGCATTGCGGGCAGGGGGGCAAGCTGCTCATGTTGTTTCCTGTTTCGATTGATTGATGGCGCATTTTTTTTCAGCGGGCTGGTTTTTCCTCGATGGCAGATGCCGGCGGATCGTGGCCGTTCGCTTGAGGCGGCGGGCGTTCGCTCTATCGCCCTTCGCCACGCCCCCCCGGTGCCACCCGGTGCTCCACCGCGAATACCGCCGCCTCCACCCGCGACGACAGGTTGAGCTTGGCGAGGATATGCCGCACGTGCAGCTTGACGGTGTCGTGGCTGATGTCGAGGGTGCGGGCGATGGCTTTGTTGCTTTCGCCGCGCGCCAGGTGGGTGAGGATTTCGCGTTCGCGCGGGGTCAGCGCGTCGAGCAGGGAGCCGGCATCCTGGCTTTTCTGGTCGTACAGCTTGACCAGCTTGGCGGTCATCGCCGGGGCGACGACGGTTTCGCCGCGCTGGGCGCGCAGGATGGCGTCGACCACCTCGTCGGGCTCCATGCTTTTCAGCAGGTAGCCGCGGGCGCCGGCGCGCAGGGCGCGAGCGAGGTCGTCTTCGGCCTCGGAGAGGGTGAGGATGAGAATGGGCAGGTCGAAGTCGTCGGCGCGCAGCTGCTGCATCAGGGTGATGCCGTCGGTGCCGGGCATGTTGAGATCGAGGATGAGCACGTCGGGGCGGTGCGCTTTCAACAGCATGGCGACTTCGTCGGGATTGCCGGTAAAAGCGGTGACCTCGATGCTGCCGCTCTGTTCGAGCAGTTCGGCCAGACCTTTGCGAAACAGGGGGTGGTCGTCGACGAGAATGATGCGGGTGAGGCTCATGCGGTGTGCTCGCTGTGCTGGTGGGGCGCGGCGCGTTGCGGGAAGACGAGGCGGATCACGGTGCCGCCGGCAGGGCGGGACTCCACGACGAGCTTGCCGTTCAGCCTGGCGGCGCGCTCGCGCATGATGGTGAGGCCGAAGCTCTTGCCGAGGCTGGAGGACTCGTCGTTTTTCTTCTGCACACCGACGCCGTCGTCGGCGACGTTGACGATGTACTGGCCGTTATCCAGGTCGAGGGTGATGACGACGTGGCGCGCGCGTGCGTGCTTGGCGATGTTGTAGAGCGATTCCTGGATGATGTGGAAGACCTGGATTTCCTCGTCGGGCGACAGCGAGACGTCCTGCACCAGATTGAGGAAATCGACGTCGGCATTGGCCTTTTTGCGGAAACTCTTGGCGAGTTCCTGGATCGCCGGCACCAGCCCGCGCGGATTGATGCGGTCGCGATACTGGGTGATGAGGTCGCGCAGATCGGCGTAGGCGAGATCGACCGCCTCCTCGACGTCGCCGAGGTAGCGGTTGGCCTTGGGGTAGTTCTCGTGACGCATGGCATCACCCAGGACGGTGAGCCGCATCTTGGCGTAGGCCAGCGTCTGCGCCAGCGAGTCGTGAATCTGGTTGGCCAGCATCTGGCGCTCGTTCATCAGCGAGATGCGCATGTTCTCGCGGGTCAGCCGCGCATTTTCCAGCGCGATGCCGAGATGCTCGCTGATCGAACGGAACAAGAGGCGCACATCCTCGGGGACGGTTTTGCCTTCTTCGAGGAACAGGTTGTAGACACCCATCACCTGGTTCTTGTGCATCAGCGGCACCGCCACCACGGTGTTGCAGGTATCGCTGAAATAGGTGTCGTTGGCCTGGCGCTTGCAGAAGGCGACGTTGTTCCAGCTGCTCACCGTCACCTCGCGCGCGGCTTTGCCGCATACGCCGCAATCGACGCTGACAATACT
>NZ_JANJXQ010000148.1 GCF_024708915.1 Thiobacillus sp. | reverse complement strand
AGGCCGAGCTTGCCGCACTGGCGCATCAGCCGGCGCGCGCGCGCGCGCAGTTCCAGCACGTTGAGTCCGGGCGATTCGTCGATGAAGACCGGCGCCTCGTTGAGCTTGCCGAGCGCGTAGGTGAGGCGCTGCCAGTCGTCTTCGCCGAGCTTGCCGGTACGCAGCCGGTGCTGGTCGAGCTTGCCGACCGAACCGATCATCCGCATCACCAGCTGCGCTCCGCCCATTTCCATCGAGAACACCGCCACCGGCAGGCCGGTGTCGAGCGCGACGTTTTCGGCGATGTTGATCGAGAACGCGGTCTTGCCCATGGACGGCCGCCCGGCGACGATGACCAGGTCGCCCGGCTGCAAGCCCGAGGTTTTCTGGTCGAGATCATGAAATCCGGTGGGCACGCCGGTAATGCCGGAATCGTTGTCGCGGTGATACAGCTCGTCGATGCGTTCGACCACTTCCTTCAGCAGCGGCTTGATTTCGGTGAAGCCCGCCTGACCGCGGCTGCCCGACTCGGCAATCTCGAACACCTTGGCCTCGGCCTCGTCGAGCAACTGCGAAGCGCTGCGCCCGGCCGGTGCGTAGGCGGTATCGGCAATGCCGGTCGCCACTTCGGCCAGGCGGCGCATCACCGAGCGCTCGCGCACGATTTCGCCATAGCGGCGGATGTTGGCGGCCGACGGCGTATTGCTTGCCAGTGCGACGATGTAGGCAAGCCCGCCGACGCTTTCGAGCTGGCCGAGCGATTGCAGCGACTCGGAAACCGTCACTGCGTCGGCCGGACGGTTTTCCGCTATCTGCCGCACGATCGCGCGCAGGATCTGGCGATGGTCCTGGCGATAGAAATCGCTCTCCGAAACCACGTCGCCGATACGGTCCCACGCGCTGTTGTCCAGCAGCAGGCCGCCCAGCACCGCCTGCTCGGCTTCGAGCGAATGCGGCGGCAGGCGCATCTGCGCCAGCTGGGGGTCGGAACTTGCAGTCAGCGGATGGATAGCGGCCATGGCAGGATTCTAGTCTCCGGCCTTACCCCCACCAAGGGATAAGACTGTGGATAACGCGTGAACATCCGGGAATACCTTGGGAGCATGAACAAAAAAGGGAGCCACCGGGCTCCCTTTTTTGGCGTTTCCGCTGGAAATTACTGTTCGCCGGCCACCACTACCGTGATGTTGGCGGTGACGTCATGGTGCAGCCCCAGCACCACCGGATATTCGCCGATGGCCTTGAACGGGCCTTCGGGCAAACGGACTTCCGCCTTCGCCACGTCATGGCCCTGCGCCTTCAGCGCATCGGCAATGTCTGCGTTGGTCACGGAGCCGAACAGACGGCCATCGACGCCAGCTTTATGGCTGACCGTCACGCGGGCACCTTCCAGCTTTTCGCCGCGGCGCTGGGCATCGGCCAGCTTTTCGGCGGCGACGCGTTCCAGTTCGGCCTTCTGCGCGGCAAACGCTTCCATGTTGGCCTGCGTGGCGCGGCGCGCACGGCCGGTGGGGATCAGAAAGTTGCGGGCGAAACCGTCTTTCACTTTGACCACGTCACCCAGATTGCCCAGGTTGACGACTTTGTCCATCAGTATCACTTGCATGGCCGTCTCCTCAATGCAGGTCGGTGTAAGGCATCAGCGCCAGGAAGCGCGCACGCTTGATCGCAGTGCCCAGCTGGCGCTGGTAGTGCGCCTTGGTGCCGGTGATGCGGGCCGGGATGATGCGGCCGTTTTCGGCGATGAATTCCTTCAGCACGTCGACGTCCTTGTAATCGACTTCGACCACTTTCTCAGCGGTGAAGCGGCAGAACTTGCGGCGCTTGAAGAGACCGCGGTTGCCGCTGTCGCGGCGCTTGTTGGCGAACTTGCCGCCGGATTTTCCACCCATGGGACGGGCCATGATTTATTCCTTTTCGATTCGATTCAATATCAGGATCAGTTGTCGGCTGTTTACGCTGCGCCGGTTCAACGCGCCTTCCAGTTTGACCTGCGTTCCGGTGGTCAGTTGAGCCAACCGACTGGCAAGCGATCCGCTCGCCTGCACCGTCAACTCGCATTCCACCTGCCGGGTCTGGGTAGCTATCGACTGACTGCTGCGGTGAAGAATCACCGCCTCCGCAATCGGCACGCCCGCCGGGCTGTATCGCACCGGGTCAACCTGGACGAGGGCTCCGCTGATGGCCAGCCTATTCACACATTCCGACCACTCGCTCAGGCTGCGGCGGGCTGCTCGGCTGCTGCTTCCGGCTTGGCGCTGTCCAGCATGTCGCGCGACTTTTCTTCTTTCATCATCGGCGAGGCCGTGGTCACCGCGGCGTCGCGCTTGATGGTCAGATGGCGCAGCACAGCGTCGTTGAACTTGAAGCCGTGTTCGAGTTCTTCCAAGGTTTCCTGGTCGCACTCGATGTTCATCAGCACGTAATGGGCCTTGTGGACTTTCTGGATCGGATAGGCCATCTGCCGGCGGCCCCAGTCTTCCAGGCGGTGGACGCTGCCGCCGCGCGTGGTGATGTTGCCCTTGTAGCGTTCGATCATGGCGGGCACCTGCTCGCTCTGATCGGGATGGACGATAAATACGATTTCATAATGCCGCATCGTTTTCCTTTCGGTTCAGCCCCCCGCTGCGGTGCGGTGGAGCAAGGTTAAAAATGGCCAAGGTTTAAAAAAGCCAAGGTCAAAAAACAATCCCCGGCAAACCGGGGACTGCGAATCATACGCTTTTTGCCTGGCAAATCAAGCCGGAGTTGCCGGCCGGGGCGCCGGGTCAGATCACGCAATCGACGTAATAGCGCGCCTTGCCGTCGACCACGTCGCTGACCAGGCCGTGCACGTCGGTTTCGAAGCCGGGGAATTTCTCGTTGAATTCGCGGGTGAACTGCAAATAACGCACGATAGTGGCATTGAAGCGCTCGCCCGGGATCAGCAGGGGAATTCCCGGCGGATACGGCGTTACCAGCATGGCGGTAATGCGGCCTTCGAGCTGGTCGATCTCGACGCGCTCGATCTCGCGGTGCGCCATTCTGGCAAACGCGTCGGCCGGCCTCATCGCCGGCGCCATCTCCGACAGATACATCTCGGTGGTCAGCCGCGCCACATCGTTGGCCTTGTAGATGGCGTGAATCTGGTCGCACAGATCCTTCAGCCCGGTCTTTTCATAACGCGGATGCTGCTCCACGAACTCGGGCAGCACGCGCCACAGCGGCTGGTTCTCGTCGTAGTCCGACTTGAACTGCTGCAAGGCGGTCACCAGCGTGTTCCAGCGGCCCTTGGTGATGCCGATGGTGAACATGATAAAGAAGGAATACAGCCCGGTTTTCTCGACGATGACGCCGTGCTCGGCCAG
>NZ_JANJXQ010000145.1 GCF_024708915.1 Thiobacillus sp. | reverse complement strand
CCCCACAGCGCCGGAATGCTGTAGCCGACGGTGTCGGGCACGTTGATGGTCGTGGCGCCGGCCTTGATCACCTCGTCGAAGATGCGGACGAGGAAATCCATGTCGGAGCGCACTGCGTCCTCGGCCGAGAACTCGACGTCGTCGGTGTATTCGAGCGCGAGCCTGACTGCCTTCACCGCCGCTTCGACCACCTGGTCCGGCTGCATCCGCAACTTCTTTTCCATGTGGATCGGGCTGGTGGCAATGAAGGTGTGGATGCGCCCCGACTTGGCCGGCTTGATCGCGCCGCCCGCCGCATGGATGTCGCGTTCGTTGGCGCGTGCCAGCGAACAGACGGTCGAACCCTGGATCGCTTCGGCAATCGCGCGGATGGCATCGGCATCGCCCGGACTCGCCGCAGCAAATCCGGCCTCGATCACGTCGACGCCGAGTTTTTCCAGCTGGCGTGCGATGCGCAGCTTTTCCTCCCTGGTCATCGACGCGCCGGGGCTTTGCTCGCCGTCGCGCAAGGTGGTGTCGAAAATAAACAAACGGTCGTTCATGGCTGGCTCCATGGTGGGTCGGCGTCGCGTTCAGGCGCGGGATGCCGACGCATTATATAAGGCTGCCGCATGCAACTCGCGGCGCGGGGTACTGCTCGGGGGGAGGGGGTTCAATGTGTGCGCGCGACGCGCAGCAGCAGGCTGCCGAACAGGAGGCTCGACAGGCAGAGGAGGAAGGATGGTTGCGACCAATTAGACATAGTCTAAATTCTATCTATTTTTCGCCGCCCGGCAAGGGGGACGGTTTTTTTCGGTGCAGCAGCTTCCACAGCGCATCGGCGTAGCCCGACAGGCCGTACAGCACGAACACGCCGAACAGCACTTCGGGCGGGCTGGTCGAAACCAGGATGAAGGCCAGCACGATCAGCAGGATGACGAAGAAGGGTACGCTTTTCCTGAGATTGATTTCCTTGCCGCTGTAATAGCGGAAGTTGCTGACCATGGACAGCCCGCCAAACAGGGCCAGCGCAGTGGCGAGCCAGCGCACATCCTGGCCTGGCACGCCGTATTCGACCATCACCCAGACGAAGCCTGCGATCAACGCCGCGGCAGACGGGCTGGGCAGGCCCTGGAAGAAGCGCTTGTCGGTGACGGTGTCGAGTTGGGTGTTGAAGCGCGCCAGGCGCAGGGCGGCGCCGGCGCAATAGACGAAGGCGGCGATCCAGCCGAGCTTGCCCATGCCCTGCAGGGCGAATTCGTAGATCACCAGCGCGGGCGCGACGCCGAACGACACCATGTCCGACAGGCTGTCGTACTCGGCGCCGAAGGCGCTTTGCGTGTGCGTCATGCGGGCGACGCGGCCATCGAGGCCGTCGAGCACCATGGCGATGAAGATGGCCACCGCGGCATGCTCGAAGCGTCCGTTCATCGCCTGCACCACCGCGTAGAAGCCGGCAAACAGCGCCCCGGTGGTGAACAGGTTAGGCAGCAGATAGATGCCGCGGTCGCGCATCCGCGGTCGCTTCGATTCGGTCTTGAGGTGGTGGAATTCGAGCATGGCGAAGCCGGGTTACCAGCGAGCCAGTATGGTACGCCCGCCGGTCACCTTTTGGCCAATCGAGACCTCGGCGCGCGCCGTCGCCGGCAGATAGACGTCGACCCGCGAACCGAAGCGGATGAAGCCGTAGCGCTGGCCGCGCGCCAGATTGTCGCCAATGCGCACGTAGCACAGGATGCGGCGCGCGATCAGGCCGGCGATCTGTACGCAGGTGACGTCGCCGCGCGCGGTGGCGATGTGGAGGGCGTTGCGCTCGTTTTCGGTGGATGCCTTGTCGAGATCGGCGTTGACGAAGCTGCCCGGCGTGTACCAGCGCCCCTTGATTTCGCCATCGACCGGGCTCTTGTTGGAGTGCACGTTGAACACGTTCATGAACACGCTGATCTTCAGCGCCTCGCGATCGAGATATTCGTCGCGCACTTTTTCCACCACGACGATGCGGCCGTCGGCCGGCGCGATCACCGCGTCGGCGTCGGCCGGCGGCACCCGCGCCGGATCGCGGAAGAACTGCAGCGCGAACAGCGCCCAGATCCAGAACGGAATCGACCACCAGCCGACGAGCCAGGTCGCGATCAAGGCAGCAGCAAACGCGGCCAGCAATACCAGCCAGCCCTCGCGGGCAATGAGGGGATGAGTCATGTGAGTGAGGGGTAAGGCGTGAAGGGTGAGTAGAAAGGGGTGAGGGCGCCGGGCTGACCGCCCCTCACCCCTCACCCCTCACGCATTTAGTTCTTGGACTGGTCGACCAGCTTGTTCTTGCTGATCCACGGCATCATGGCGCGCAGCTTGGCGCCGACGACCTCGATCGGGTGCTCGGCGTTGAGGCGGCGGCGGGCGGTCATCTCGGGGTAGTTGGTGCGGCCTTCGAGGATGAACTGCTTGGCGTAGTTGCCGTTCTGGATGTTGTCCAGGCATTCCTTCATCGCGGCTTTCGACTGCGCATTGATGACCTTGGGGCCGGTCACGTATTCGCCGTATTCCGCGTTGTTGGAAATCGAGTAGTTCATGTTGGCGATGCCGCCTTCGTACATCAGGTCGACGATCAGCTTCAGCTCGTGCAGGCACTCGAAATAGGCCATCTCCGGCGCGTAACCCGCTTCGGTCAGGGTTTCGAAGCCGGCCTTCACCAGGTCGACGCAGCCGCCGCACAGCACGGCCTGCTCGCCGAACAGGTCGGTTTCGGTCTCTTCGCGGAACGAGGTTTCGATCACGCCGCCCTTGGTGCCGCCGTTGGCGCAGGCGTACGACAGGGCAAGGTCGCGCGCCTTGCCGGACTTGTCCTGGTAGACCGCGATCAGCGAGGGCACGCCGCCGCCCTGGGTGTAGGTCGAGCGCACCAGGTGGCCGGGGCCCTTGGGCGCCACCATCACGACGTCGAGGTCGGCGCGCGGGGTGATCTGGTTGTAGTGCACGTTGAAGCCGTGGGCGAAAGCGAGCGTCGCGCCCTGCTTCAGGTTGGGTTCGATATCGCTGTAATACGTGGCTGCCATCAATTCGTCGGGAATCAGGATCATCACGAAGTCGGCGGCCTTCACGGCGTCGGCGATTTCCTTGACGTCGAGCTTGGCCTTCTTGGCCTTGTCCCAGGAGGCGCCGCCCTTGCGCAAACCGACGGTGACTTTCACGCCGGAGTCCTTCAGGTTGTTGGCGTGGGCATGACCCTGCGAGCCGTAGCCGACGATGGCGACCTTGCGCTTCTTGATAAGGGAAAGGTCGGCGTCCTTGTCGTAAAAAACTTTCATGTGAATTCCTGGGCAAATAAATAAAAAAACGGATTGAAAATCAGGCTTTCAGGCTGCGCTCGCCGCGTCCGATGCCGGACGCGCCGGTGCGCACGGTTTCGATGATGAAGACGGGATCGATCGCCTCCAGGAATGCGTCCAGCTTGGAGCCGGTTCCGGTCAGCTCGATAGTATAAGTGGCGTCGGTGACGTCGATGATGCGGCCGCGGAAAATGTCGGCAGTGCGCTTCATCTCCTCGCGCCCCGCGCCCACCGCCTTGACCTTGACCAGCATCAGCTCGCGCTCGATGTGGCGGCCTTCGGTCAGGTCCATCACCTTGATCACGTCGACCAGCTTGTTCAGCTGCTTGGTGATCTGCTCGATGATTTCTTCCGAGCCG
>NZ_JANJXQ010000276.1 GCF_024708915.1 Thiobacillus sp. | reverse complement strand
TCGCGCGTCGATTCGCCGCCGTTGGGCAGGCGCACGCGGTCGCGTTTGACGTGCATCAGCCGTCCCTTGAAGACGGTCTCGCTCTCCAGTCCGGTTTCGGTGAGCGTGGTTGTTGACGCTTCAGCGTCTTTACAACCACGGCCTGCCTCTTGCGAGTGAAGGTCGGGGGTATCGTTTTCCATGGCCGCCATGATAGCGATGCCGGTCGCAAGCGCGGGCAAAAAAATGCCGGGCTCTTGCGAACCCGGCGGAATCGGGGGTATCTGCCCCGTGTTGCGGAGAACTTCCAGCTTGCAGGCAAACCAGCAAGCTTGTTCATCCTACGCAGGGGGGCTGGACCTGGCTATACAACTTTAGTTGTAGAAGCAATGCAACTCATTGTTTATATTTAACTAATTTTTCACGCAGCGCGGAATACTGGCGCCGGCTGACCATCAGGCGCTCATCCAGTTCATCCAGTCGCAGAAAATGGCCGTCCTCCTCGCCGGGAATTTTTCCGATTTCGCGGATGCGCGCAGTGGCTACCAGGCAGTTGCGGTGGACCCGCAGGAAGCGCTCGCCGAACTCGTTCTCCAGCCGGACCAGCGATTCCTCGATAAGAAATTCGCGGGCTGCGGTGCGCACGGTGACATATTTGAATTCCGCCTTGAGATAGAGAATGTCTGCCACCGGAATCAGCACGACGCGGCCTTTCTCGTTGACCGACAGATGGCTGCGCGCCTTGGGGTGGGCATCGCGCAATCGGTCGAGCACGCGGGCGCTCAAGCTGTGCGCCCGCGACAGGGCACGCAGCAGTCGATCGGCGCGCACCGGTTTCAGCAGATAGTCGACCGCATTCAGGTCGAAGGCCTGACAGGCATAGGCATCGTAGGCGGTGCTGAAGATGATGGCGGGCGGCGCGGCCAGCCGGTTGAGGTGGGCGGCGCATTCGAGGCCGTCCATGCCGGGCATGCGGATGTCGAGCAATACTACGTCGACCGGTTCCTGCTGCACCCGATCCAGTGCATCCAGCCCGTTGTCGGCTTCGCCGACGACATCGACCGCCAGTTCGTCGGCGCAATCCGCCAGCACGTCGCGCAGGCGGTGGCGCGCGGGCGCCTCGTCATCGACGATGAGGACGCGCAGGGACGGGTTGGGTGCGTTCACGTGTGTAGGGAATGACGATATGCACCTGATAAACGGCGCCCAGCGGCTCCAACTTGAGCTGGGCGTCGAGGTCGAAGTGCAGCTGCAGGCGCTCGCGGATGTTCGCCAGCGCGATGCGGTTGCCCTTGTGGCGACTCGCATCGGCGGTGATCGGATTGCGCACCACGATGTGCACCTTGTCGGCGCTGCGATAGATATTGAGGCTGATTTCGCCACCGTCCGCCAGCGGCTCGATGCCGTGGTAGACCGCGTTTTCCACCAGCGGCTGCACCACCAGCGGCGGAATCAGCGCGTCGGCCGGCATTTTATGGATGTGCCAGACCACCTGCAGGCGGTCGCCCAGGCGCAGCTGTTCCAGTTCCAGGTAAGCACGGGTGAGCGCGACTTCATCCTCCAGCGGCGCCAGCTGGCTGGCGTTGCCCATCAGCGCACGGAACAGGTCGGCCATATTTTCCAGCGCGTGTTCGGCCCGGCGCGGATCGCTGCGCACCAGCGACAGCACCGCGTTCAGGCTGTTGAACAGGAAATGCGGACGGATGCGCGCCTGCAGGGCCTGCAGGCGCGCCTCGGTGATGGCGGGCGACAGGGCGCGGGCACGCAGATTGAAATAGGCCAGCAGGCCGGCGCCAAGCAGCAGCGCGAACGCCGCCACGCCGGCCAGCGGAACCGGCTGCGATCCGGCCAGCAGCGGACCGAGCCACAACGCGACCAGCACCGGCACGGCCGCGCCGAGCAGCAGCGTGCATCCCGCGCCTGCCCGATACGGCAGGCTGCGCAGCCAGCGGCCCGCCGCGCACAAGGCCAGCAGCGTCAGCAGCAATGCCGGCTGCGCCAGCGCCGACAGGGCGACGAATTCCGCCCAGAAGGCCGGCACGTCCGCCACCCGCGCCGCCACCCCGGCGGCCAGCGCCGCCTCCACGGTCAAGGCGATGCGCAGGTTTGTCCCCAGGTGACAGAAGTTCGGCAATTCGACCTGCCGGTTGTTATGATTCCTTCTTTTCATTCCCCGCTTCTGTCCCCATGAGCACGTCATCGACGCCGCCCGCCGCCTGGTCCGGCCGCTTTTCCGAGCCGGTTTCCGAAATCGTCAAACGCTACACCGCGTCGATTCCCTTCGATTATCGGCTGGCCGAGTTCGATATTCAGGGTTCGCTGGCGCACGCCGCCATGTTGCACCACGTCGGCGTCCTGTCCAAGG
>NZ_JANJXQ010000108.1 GCF_024708915.1 Thiobacillus sp. | reverse complement strand
AGCTGTTTCCCCTGCAATAGCGGGCGGGCGTCAGACAGATAGCGCCGCAGCCACAGCACGGCTTCTTCGCCCAGCGGCACCAGCCGGTCCTTGTTTCCCTTGCCGGTCACGCGTAGCACGCCGTCGCCGAGATTGACCGCGACCAGCTTCAGTCCAACCAGTTCCGATACCCGCAAGCCGGTGGCATACAGGGTTTCCAGCATCGCGCGGTCGCGCAGCCCCGGCGGCGTGTCGGGAGCAGCGCTGTCGAGCAGACGCTCCACATCGGCCTCGGTCAGCGTCTTGGGCAGCGCACGCGGCAGCCTGGGGCTGTCCAGATTGAGCGTGGGATCGGCGGCGATCAGGCGCTCGCGCAACAGGTAACGATAAAACCGCTTCAGCGCCGAGGTGTAGCGTGCCGCGCTGCGCGGCTGGGTGCGGCGGGCGAAACGCCACGCCAGGTAGGCTTCGAGATCGCCCGCCGCGGCGGCATCGAGCCCACGGGCGCGTTCCTTCTGCAGCCAGGCGGCAAAGGTTTTCAGATCGCGCCGGTAGGCCGCCAGCGTCAGGTTCGCCAGTCCGTCTTCCAGCCACAGATGATCGCAAAAGCGGTCAATCAGCACGTCGCTCATGTGCCAGCAGCCAGGTTTTCACGTCCAGTGATGTACCGCTGGACGAATGCATGAAGCCGCCCAGGCCGTGTGCCGCCATCACGCGATGGCAGGGGATGAGGATGGGCAAGGGATTCGATCCGCATGCCTGTCCCACCGCGCGTGCGGCAGTGCCGAGGCGTTTCGCCAGTGCGCCATAGGTGGTCGGCTGCCCAGCCGGAATCCTTATCAGCGCATGCCACACCCGCAACTGGAACGGCGTGCCCTGCGGCACGAAGAGCAAATCGAAAGCGTGACCGGGGTTGTGCCAGTAGGCATCCAGTTCGCGGGCCAGTTGCCGGGCGCGGCTGTCCTGCCGCGCAGAGACTGGCGTGTTCGCCGGCAAAAAATCCAGCCGCGTCAGCGCGTCGCCGGTGAAACTGGCGCCAAGGCGGCACATCGGGGCAGCAAGAATGGCATCGTATGCAGGCATAACCGCATTCTAAGCCGAGGTCACGCGCCCCGTCAGAGCGGCGCAGCGTTTAGCGCCATTTGCACGCACCGCTGCGCAAGGGGCGGGTGGCGGCAAGATCGGCCAGGCTGCAGCGGGTCTTGCGGCTTGCCAGGCAGTCTGCCGTGCCCGGTGTGTGTTCGAACTCGCGCGCACGTGCCTGAGCATGCCCAGTCGGCCCCGGAATAGGCGTGGGACGGCAAAGCAAAACGCCCGCACGATGCGGGCGTTTTGTGCTGCGCCAGGGAGACGGCTTATTCGGCGGCCGTGGCTGCGGCCTTGCGGCTGGGCAGCTTTTCCTTGATGCGTGCGGATTTGCCGGAACGCTCGCGCAGGTAGTACAGCTTGGCGCGGCGCACATCGCCGCGGCGCTTGACTTCGACGCTGGCGACCAGCGGCGAATAGGTCTGGAAGGTCCGTTCGACGCCTTCGCCAGCCGAGATCTTGCGCACGGTGAAGGCGGAGTTGAGGCCGCGGTTGCGCTTGGCGATGACCACGCCTTCATAGGCCTGCAGACGCTCGCGGGCGCCTTCCTTTACTTTCACCTGGACGACGACGGTATCGCCGGGGGCAAAGACGGGGATGGTTTTGCCCAGGCGCGCGATTTCTTCCTGTTCGAGTTGCTCGATGATGTTCATGACGTTTCCTTGCATCTGGCGTGAGAGGTGCACCGCTGCGGGTGGACGTCGCGCCGTTTCATATTGGCCCGGGATTACCGGGCCGCTTCGTTCTGCTGCGCCCCGGATGGGTGCGCAGCGAGAATATCCTGTTCCTGCTTCGACAACACGCGCCTGGACAGCAGATCGGGGCGAAGCGTTGCCGTGATCGTCAGGCTTTGCTGCAACCGCCATTGTGCAATCGCGGCGTGGTTGCCACTTCTCAACACGTCCGGCACCGCCATCCCCTGCCACACCTCGGGCCGGGTGTAGTGCGGGCAGTCGAGCAGGCCGCTGGCGAAGGAATCTTCCACCGCCGAATCCGCATCGTTCAACGCGCCCGGCAGCTGCCGGATGAGGGCGTCCATCAGTGCGAGTGCGGGGAGTTCGCCACCCGACAGCACAAAGTCGCCAAGCGAGAGTTCCTCGTCCACGCGGCGCCGCAACAGCCGCTCGTCGATGCCCTCATAACGCCCGCACAGCAATACCAGCGCAGGCTTTTCCTTCAGTTCCATCACCCGCTGATGCGTCAACGGGCAGCCACGGGGTGAAAAATGCACCACCCACGGCGTCGAATTTTCGCTGGCAAGATCCTGCTGCACCGCGTTCAGCGCGCGGTCCAGCGGCTCGGCCAGCATCAGCATCCCGGGGCCGCCACCGTAAGGGCGGTCGTCCACCGTGCGGTGCGGATCGTCGGTGAAATCGCGCGGATTCCACGCCTTGAACCGGTACAGCCCGCGGTCCAGCGCCCGCCGCGTGATGCCGTAATCCAGCACGGCGTCGAACATTTCGGGGAAGAGCGTGACCGCGTCGAAACGCATCAGTAGTCTTCGCCCCAGTCCACCTCGATCGTCCCGCCGCCCAGGTCCACCTTGCCGACAAAGGCCGCCACGAACGGAATCAGGTGCTCGCGTGCGCCCTTGACGACCAGCAGATCGTTCGCGCCGCCTTCCATCAGGCTGTCGACCTTGCCCAGTTCGATGCCTTCGCGGTTGACCACGGTCAAGCCGATCAGGTCGGACCAGTAGAACTCGTTTTCTTCCGGCGGTGGCAGATCGCGCTTCGCCACCGAGATTTCCTGTCCGCGCAGGGCATACGCCGCGTCGCGGTCGTCGATGCCGGCCAGTTTGGCGACCAGGGCTTTGCCGTGGTCCTGGATGATCTCGACGCTGTAATGTGTCTGCTGCTCGCCGCGCCCGACGCGCCAGGATTCAAAATCCATCAGCGTGCCCGGGTCTTCACTGTAGGGCTGGACCTTGACCCAGCCCTTGATGCCGAACGGGGCGGCGATGCGCCCCATCACCACCCAGGCTTCCTGTTCAGCCAAATCAGGCAGCGGCAGCGGGCTTGTTCTGCTTGACCAGGCGGGCGACGGTGTCGGACATCTGCGCGCCGTTGCTCACCCAGTAGCCGATGCGTTCCTGGTCCAGGCGCACGGCCTCGGCACCCGCGGTGGCCACCGGATTGTAGAAACCGACGCGCTCGATGAAGCGGCCATCACGGCGGCAGCGCGAATCGGCCACCACGACGTTGTAGAAGGGACGGTTTTTGGCGCCGCCGCGCGAAAGACGAATAACGACCATGATTCAACCCACCGGGTAAACGGAGAAAACCGCGAATTATACTCAAAAACCCCTGGCTTGCCAGAGGGTCGGCTTTATCGCATTCCGGGCAGCATGCCCTTCATGCCGCGCATCATCTTGGACAGGCCGCCCTTGCCCATCATTTTCATCATTTTTTGTGCCTGCTCGAACTGGTTCAGCAGCTTGTTGACATCCTGCACCTGCACCCCCGCGCCGGCGGCGATGCGGCGCTTGCGGCTGGCCTTGATGATGTCGGGCTTGCGGCGCTCCAGCGGGGTCATGCTGTTGATGATGCCTTCGACCCGGTTGACGGCCTTGTCGTCGGCGCCGGCGGGAACCGGCATCTGTCCGGCACCGGGCAGCTTGTCCATCAGTGCAGACAGGCCGCCCATTTTGCGCATTTGTTGAATCTGCGCCTTGAAATCCTCGAGGTCGAAATCCTTGCCCTTCTTGACTTTGTCGGCGAGCTTCTTGGCTTCCGCGAGGTCGACCGAGCCTTGTGCCTGCTCGATCAGCGAGAGCACGTCGCCCATGCCAAGAATACGCTGCGCCATGCGTTCGGGGTGGAAGGCTTCCAGCCCGGCGGGTTTTTCGCCGACGCCGATGAACTTGAGCGGCTTGCCGGTGATGTGGCGCACCGACAGCGCCGCGCCGCCGCGGGCGTCGCCGTCGAGCTTGGTGAGCACCACGCCGGTGAGCGGCAATGCTTCGTTGAAGGCCTTGGCGACGTTGACCGCGTCCTGGCCCTGCATGGCGTCGACCACGAACAGGGTTTCAACCGGCTTGACTGCAGCGTGCAGGGCCTTGATTTCGGCCATCATCGCTTCATCGATCGCCAGGCGGCCGGCGGTGTCGACGATCAGCACGTCGTAGAACTGCTTGCGCGCATGATCCTGCGCGGCCTGTGCGATTCTCAACGGATTGCGCTCGTCGCCGGCTTCAAAAAAGCTGACGTCGAGCTGTTTGGCGAGCTGGCGCAACTGGTCGATGGCGGCAGGACGGTAGACGTCGGCGGAGGCGAGCAGCACCTTTTTCTTGCGGTTTTTCAGCAGCAGCGCGAGCTTGCCGCTGGTGGTGGTTTTGCCCGAGCCCTGCAGACCGGCCATCAGGATCACCGCGGGTGGCGCCGCGGCCAGATTCAGTTCGGCGTTTTCGCCACCCATCAGGCGGGTGAGCTCTTCGTGGACGATGCCGATCAGCGCCTGGCCCGGCGACAGGCTGGTGAGCACTTCCTGGCCCAGGGCGCGGGTTTTGACCGCTTCGATGAAGTCCTTGACCACCGGCAGCGCGACGTCGGCCTCGAGCAGGGCCAGGCGCACCTGGCGCAGCGTATCCTGCACGTTGGCTTCGGTGATGCGCGCCTGTCCGCGCAGGTTTTTGACGACGCCGGCGAGGCGTCCGCTGAGATTTTCTAACATGGCTTCCTTGTTGCGGTTATGGACGGCATGGATAATGGGGTTGGCTGAATCCTATTCATTTTAACGAATGTCCCTGCTATTGCTGGTTACCTTATGTGTGAGCGCGCTGTACGGCTGGGTCGCCTGGCGCCTGCAGCGCACGCCGTACGCCGCATCGGTGCGCTGGCTGCTGCCGCTGGCCCTGCTGGCCCACGGTGCGCTGATTTATCATTCGGTGCTGGGGCAGGGCGACATCCGGCTGGGGTTCGGCAACTCCCTGTCGACGATTTTGTGGCTCACTGCGTTGGTCTACTGGCTGGCCAGCCAGGGTGCGCCGCTGGCGCGCCTGCAGTCCTGGGTCAGCGGACTGGCGGCGGTGTCCGTGCTGATTATGGTGCTGTTCACCGCCACCCACGCCATTCCCAATTCGCAGGCGCTGGCCTTGCGCGCGCACCTGGTGGTGTCTTTTCTCGCCTATGGCTTGCTGGCCGTGGCGGCATTGCATGCGGTGCTGATGACCATGCTGGAAAAGCAGCTGCATCGCGGCTCGCTGCAAAACGGCGCGCCGCCCCTGCTGACACTGGAAGCCATGTTGTTCAGAACCATCGGCGCCGGGTTTGTACTGCTGACTCTGGCGCTGTTCAGCGGGGTGTTTTTCTCGGAAGAGCTGTTTGGCACGGCTTTGCAGTTTTCGCACAAAACCGTGCTCGCCATCCTGTCGTGGCTGGTATTCGGCGGCCTGCTGCTGGGGCGGCATTTCCGCGGCTGGCGCGGGCGCACCGCCCTGGTCTGGACGATCACCGGTTTCACCCTGCTGCTGCTGGCCTACCTGGGCACCCAGTTCGTGCTGGAAGTGGTGCTCCGGCGTTGAGGCGATGTTGATTGGATAGCATTTCCACGAGCACGCTGTTTGCCGTGCTTGCCGTTATGCTGCTCACCTCGGCTTTTTTTTCCGCGTCCGAGACGGCGATGATGGCGATCAACCGCTATCGCCTGCGCCACGCTGCCGAGTCCGGCGTGCGCGGCGCGATGCGGGCGCAGGCGCTGCTGGACCAGACCGACAAGCTCCTGGGCGTGATTCTGCTGGGCAACAACCTGGTCAATTCCGCCTCGGGCACGCTGTCAGCCGTGCTGGCCATCCGCTTGTTCGGCGACGGCGAAATGGTGCTGTTCGCGGCGACGCTGTTGCTCACCTTCCTGATTCTGGTGTTCAGCGAAGTCACGCCGAAGGTCATCGGCGCGTCCTTTCCCGAACGCGTCGCCTACCCGGCGACGCTGCTGCTTACACCGCTGCTGACGTTGGCGTATCCGGTGGTGTGGTTCGTCAATCTGTTCGTGCAGGGCATCCTGAAGCTGTTGCATATCAAGCA
>NZ_JANJXQ010000002.1 GCF_024708915.1 Thiobacillus sp. | reverse complement strand
GGCGAGGCTGTCGGCGCCGGCATCCAGCAAAGCGGGCGCATTGGCCGGCGTGATGCCGCCGATGGCGACGATCGGGACGGACAGGGCGCGGGCCGCTTCGCGCAGCAAAGCCGTATCGGCCCGCGCGGCTGCAGGCTTGGTGGACGACGGAAAGAAACTGCCGAAGGCGACGTAGTCGACACCCACGGCCTGCGCCGCCTGTGCCAGTTCGAGGCTTTGGTAGCACGAGGTGCCGATGAACTTGCCGCGGCCGAGAATGATGCGCGCCTCGCGCAGGCTGCCGTCGTCGCGTCCCAGGTGCACACCGTCGGCATCCGTCAGGTCGGCCAGCCGCAGGTCGTCGTTGACGATCAGCGGCACGCCGAAGCGGCGGCACAGCGCGACGAGTTCGCTTGCCTGCTCATGCCGGCGCGCGACGTCGGCCGATTTGTCGCGGTATTGCACGGCCGCTGCGCCGCCTGCGAGCGCGGCCTCGACCTGGCTCAGCAGCCGTTCGGTGTCGGCGGTTGCCGCGGTGATGGCATAGATGCCGCCCGGGAATTCAAGCATGGCGGAAGTCAGGCATTGCCTTCCGTCTGCGCATCCTGCGCCCAGAAGAAACGCTCGGGGATGTATTGCCCCATGCCGGGGCGGAAAGCGGCCTTGAGCGTTTCGTAGGTGAAGTTCTGCGCGTCGCGCACCGCCTGCGGCACCTCCTGGCCATACGCCAGGGTGGCCGCGATGGCCGAGGCGAGGGTGCAGCCGGAACCGTGATAGCTGCCGGGCAGGCGGTCCCAGGCATCGGTCTGCACGTGGCCGTCGACGCTGTACAGGCTGTTGAGCACGCGCGGTGTGGTTTCATGGGTGCCGGTCACCAGCACATATTCGCAGCCCAGGTCGATCAGGTGCTTGGCGCAGGCGGCGAGATCCATATCGTCATCGTCCGATTCGAACAGCGCCAGCCGCCGCGCTTCGTGGCTGTTGGGGGTGAGCACGGTGGTTTGCGGGATCAGCATGTCGCGCATCGCGGCGATCATGTCGTCGGTGGCGAGTTCGTCGCCGCGTCCGGACGCCAGCACCGGGTCGAGGATGACCGGGATATCCGGGTAGTCGGCAAGGATTTCGGCGATGACCGCGATCGATTCGGGGCTGCCCAGCATGCCCAGCTTGAACGCCGCGACCGGGACGTCTTCCAGCAGCATGCGCGCCTGATCCATGACCCATTCGGAATCGATCACCAGTATTTCATCGATACCCGCGGTGTCCTGCACGGTCAGCGCAGTGATCACCGACAGCGGATGACAACCCATGCTGGCCAGCGTCAGCAGATCGGCCTGGATGCCTGCGCCCCCGGTGGGGTCGGACGCGGCAAAGCTGAGCACCAACGGGGGGGAGGGTTTGGGGGTGAAAATAGGCGGCATGACGTCACTGCTTTAAAATCAAGCCTCGATTTTAGCCGATTCCCCTTGTTCCCATGTCCGAAACGCCCGAATACAGAAGCTGGATGTGCCTGATTTGCGGCTGGATTTATCGCGAAGAAGCCGGCGCGCCGGATGACGGGATTCCACCCGGCACGCGCTGGGAGGACGTGCCGATCAACTGGACCTGCCCGGATTGCGGCGCACGCAAGGAGGATTTCGAGATGGTGGCGTTTTGACGCCCCGTTTTTTTTTACCGGGGCTGGCTCAAGAAAAACATAGAAGCGGCGTTAGAACGTTGACGGGACAAGTATTTTGGCCATGCAATCCTGGCCGGCCCGCGAGGGGCCGGGGCAGTGGTCTGGCCGGGTTGGGTTTCAATAAATATTGATAAGAAATAAATGTCAAATAAGGAGACGGTCATGATTTTGCGGTGGATTTCGGCATGGGGCTTGCTCGCGTTTTCGGCAAGCGTGTGGGCGGTTTCTCCCTATATCCAGGGAGACCCGGTGGCCGGCGGCAGTGTCCAGACCGCGGCAGCGGCTGTCGAATCCAAGCTCAAGGGCGGGGGATTCAAGGTGGTCGGCAAATATTTCCCCAAAACCCTGGCGGGGTACGGGGTGGTTGTCGCCACCGATGAGGCCATGCTCAATGAAGTGGGCGCGGTGGGCGGTCCTGCCGTGCTGGGCGCGGCGATTCGCGTGGGGGTGAAGGCAGACGGCAGTGTCGCCTATACCAATCCGGATTACTGGTACCGGGCCTATTTCCGCAAGGCTTTCGACAAGAGGGAGGCCGCAGTCAAAGCCCTGCAAGCGCGCTTGCAGGACACGCTGGGCGCGGGCAAGGGGCAGGGAGGGGACGAGCCCCCGGGGAATCTGGTCAATTACCGCTACATGATCGGCATGGAACGCCTGGATTCGTCGAAGAACAAGCTGGCCGAGTACGGCAGTTTTGCCGAGGCGCTGAAGACCGTGCGCGACAACCTGACCAAAGGCGCCGGCAAAACGGCCAAGATCTACGAGGTGGTGATGCCGGATCGCAAGCTGGCCGTGATCGGCGTAGCGATGAACGACGCCGAACACAACGACGGTGACTGGATCAGGAAAATCGACATGCAGAACAACATCGCGGGCCTGCCTTACGAGATTTATATCGTCGACAACGAGGTGAACTCGCCACATGGCCGCTTCCGCATCGCCCTGGCATTCCCGGATGTAGGGATGGGACAGTTCATGCGCATCTCGTCCCTGCCGAATGCCATCATGGAGATCATGGGCAGCGTGGCGGGCGTCGAGAAGAAATCCAGCGGGGAAGCCTGGCAGCAGTAAACCCGGCCACTTGAATCTGGCGGGACGGAAAAGCGTCGCGATGCGGCGCTTTTTTTGCTGGACGGCATGGACCTGTCCGCGGCAAGGCGGGCGCTAAAGAAGCCTGCATCGATGCCGTAATGCTTACCACAGAGGGTGAATGGCAGGTGCCGTTCGGCTGACGATTCTGCTGGAGAAACGTGTGGATAACGAAGCATTGAAAGGCGTCAAGGTGATGGTCATCGATGACAGCAACACCATACGCCGCAGCGCGGAAATCTTTTTGAATCAGGCCGGTTGCGAAGTCATCCTGGCGCAGGACGGTTTCGATGCGCTGTCCAAAATCACCGATCACGAGCCGGATGTGGTGTTCGTCGACATCATGATGCCGCGACTCGACGGCTATCAGACCTGCTCGCTCATCAAGCGCAACGCCAGGTATCGCACCACGCCCGTCATCATGCTGTCGTCCAAGGACGGACTGTTCGACCGCGCACGTGGCCGCATGGTGGGATCAGATGAATATCTGACCAAGCCTTTTACCAAGGACACGTTGCTGACGGCGGTACGCGAGCACGCCTGTGCCGGGACTTAACTGTTTTCCAAGGAGCATAAATTATGGCGATCAGCCGAATTCTGGTGGTGGACGATTCTCCCACTGAACGCTTTTTCCTGTCCGAACTGCTGGTCAAGAACGGCTATCTGGTCAGCATGGCCGAAAGCGGCGAAGAGGCCGTCGCGCAAGCCAAGCAGACACTGCCCGACCTGATCGTGATGGATGTCGTGATGCCCGGCATGAATGGCTATCAGGCAACCCGCATGATTTCCAAGGAGGACGCGACCAAGCATATCCCGGTCATCATGTGCACCACCAAGGGCCAGGAAACGGACAAGGTGTGGGGCATGCGCCAAGGCGCAAAGGCTTATCTGGTGAAACCGGTGAAGCCGGAAGACCTGCTGTCGCAGATCAAGGCGCTCGGCTGAGCGGACAGACATGGCCAAGAAATTCAATCTGCGCGAATTTCAGACCACGCTTTCGCAACAGTTGCAGGCGGCGGCCAGTCGCGACAATTCCGGCTCCCGCCTGGGCTTCCGGGTGGGCGAGGTGAACTGGCTGGTGAGCCTCTCCGACACCGAGGAAGTGATCCCGGTGCCGCCCATCGTCAAGGTGCCCGGCGCGTGCCGCTGGTTTCGTGGCGTCGCCAACATCCGCGGCAACTTGTTCGCGGTGAGCGATTTTGCCGATTTCATGGGACAGGGCGTGACGCCCGATCATGCCGAGTGCCGTCTGCTGATTCCGCATCACGATTTTGGCGTGAACGCAGCGCTGCTGGTGCGCGGCACCCTCGGCCTGAAAAATATCAACCGTTATCAGCTGCGCAGCGAGGCTGCGATGCATCCCTGGGCTGTCCGCCAGTACGCGGACGAAGCAGGTACCGGCTGGTGCGATATGGATTTCGGACCATTGCTCGGCAACGCCGAGTTCCTCAAGGTCGAAGCGCAGCTCGGCAACTGATCGCACATCGAATGAAGGCGCATTGGCGCCGGTAAGCGGAGGGGTAGAAGCAATGAATATGGCAATAACGATGAATGGCCTGAAAGGCCTGGCGGGCCGCATGACGGACAAGGTCACGGGGAGGAACAAGGGCGGGGAACACACTACCCTGATCATGCAGACGATGCGCAAGCTGGCTGATCAGGAGCCCGGCCAGGTGCCATTGATTGGCCAGCTGTCCGTCGACAAGCAGTATCTCTATACCGGCGGCACCTTGATCGTCTCGCTGCTGCTGGCGGCCGGTTTCACCATTTATAGCTCGCTCCAGCTCAACAATCGCACCGGCTACGAGGCCCGGGCAGGCGAGTTGAAAGTGCTGTCGCAGCGACTGCCGCTGACGGCCCAGCAGTCCGTGCTGGGAAATGCCACCGCCTTCAAGAAGCTGGCCGAGGGCAAGGCTGCATTCGAGACGACTTTGACCGGGCTGACCGAAGGCGACGAAGATGTGCCCGCCACCCGCGGCGCGGCACGCGATTCGCTGGAAAAAGTCAGTGCGCAGTGGCAGAAATTCAATCCGCAGGTCGTGCAGATTTTATCGCAGCAGAAAAACCTGGTGGCGATGAACGAGAGCATCAAGCGTATCAACGCGCTGAGTATCGATCTGCAGGAGGTCGCCGAACATCTCGCCAGCCAGCTGGCCGATGCGGGTGTCGGTGTGCGCGAAGTGTCGCGTGCCAATCACCTGGTGATGCTGAGCCAGCGGCTGCCGAAAAACGCCAACATGCTGCTGTCGTCCGAGCTGATCGATCCCGAAGTGGTGCTGCAGCTGGAAAAGGATACGACCTCGTTCCGCGACACGGTGCAGGCGCTGATGGACGGTGCGGCCAGCCAGAACAAGGACAGCATGCTGACCCTGGAAGACCTGGGCGCCAACATGGGGGACATGGTGGAGTCGGTGGGGGCGGTGCTCGCCAACACGCAACCGCTGTTGCAGGCCAAGATGGCGGCCAACAACCTGTTCGCCGGCAGCGATACGCTGCTGCAGGACACCGATCGGCTGTCGCAGGATTACCAGTCGGTCGGCGGAACCGGTTATCTGCTGGCTGCCCTGTTCGGCCTGCTGGCGATTGGCTCGCTGGTGATGCTGGGGCTGGTCAACATCAACGAAACCAAATCGCGGGCACGCAAGAGCGAAGAGGAAAACAGCCGCAACCAGGAAGCGATTCTGCGTTTGATGGACGAACTGGGCGAGCTGGCCGAAGGCAACCTCACCATCAACGCCAGCGTGACCGAAGACATCACCGGCGCGGTGGCCGACTCGATCAACTACACGGTGGAAGAACTGCGCAGCCTGGTGCGCGGGATCAACAACGCCACCTTGCAGATGGATCAGGCCGCCAGCCAGGCGGGCCAGGTGTCCGATTCGCTGCAACAGGCGGCACGCCGCCAGACCGAGGAAATCGAGGAAACCTCGGCAGCGGTGGTGAACCTGGCGCAGTCGGTGCAACAGGTGTCGGGCAACGCCGCCGAATCCGCCCGCGTGGCCGAACAATCGCTGGCGGCTGCGGAAAAGGGCCAGCAGGCGGTGGCCAACGCCATCGCCAGCATGAACGGCCTGCGCGAACAGATCCAGGAAACGTCCAAGCGAATCAAGCGCCTGGGCGAGTCGTCGCAGGAGATCGGCGAAATCGTCGAACTGATTTCCGACATTACCGAACAGACCAACGTGTTGGCGCTCAACGCCGCCATTCAGGCGGCGTCTGCGGGCGAGGCCGGACGCGGCTTCTCGGTGGTGGCGGAGGAGGTGCAGCGGCTGGCGGAGCGTTCGGCCGACGCCACCAAGCAGATCGCGGCGATCGTCAAGACCATTCAGTCGGACACCCACGACACCGTGGCGGCAATGGAAATCTCGACCCAGGGTGTGGTCGAGGGTGCCAAGCTGTCCGATGCGGCGGGCCAGACGCTGGCCGAAATCGGCAGCGTGTCGAAGACGCTGGCTGAGCTGATTGCGGACATCTCGGCTGCCACGCAGAGCCAGGCGGAGTCGACCGCCAAGGTGGCGGAAACCATGCAGGACATCAAGGCGATTTCGGCGCAGACCGGCACGGGCACCCAGCAGACGGCCGAATCGATCGGCGGCATGAAACAGCTGGCGCAGGACCTCAAGAATTCGGTTGCGGGTTTCAAGCTCGCCTGACCGGAGCGGCCGCAGCGCGAAGCGGAAAAAATTGGCCAGGGCCACTGCAATCAACCTCAGGAACAACACACCATGAGTGCCTTACTCGACTACGATACCGGCCCGCTGAACTGGGTGCGTGGAGACATCGACGCCGCCCTGCAGGCCGCCTTGGGACGCATCCAGGCATACAGCGTCGATGCCGACCTGACCAACGCGCTGCGCCTGGCGCGCGACGATGCACACCAGGTGACCGGCGCATTGCAGATGGTCGGCCTGGAAGGCGCTGCCACACTGGCCAAGGCGCTGGAGTCCTGTCTGGCCGACATCAATGAAAACCGCTTGATGAGCGACGGCGAAGTGCTGCGCGCCCTGCGTAATGCCATCGAAGGCCTGCAGCGCTGGGTCAAGGATCTGGCCGACGGGCGCGGCAGCGGCGAGCTGGCGCTGTTCCCCTTGTACAAGCGCCTGCGCGAACTGCAAGGTGCCGAGCGGGTGTTCGAGGGCGAATTGTTTTTCCCCGACATGCGCACGCGGGTACAGGGCAAGGCCGCCAACGATAGCCTGACGCCGGAAGCGCTGGCGGCCGAAGTCAAAGCCGCACGCAGCCTGTTCCAGCGCGGTCTGCTGGCCTTCCTGCGCAATATCGAGGCAGAGCAGGGTCTGCAGCGCATGCGCGACGCGCTCGCCGCAATCGAACGCATCGCGCCGTCGCAGGCCTCGCAAACCTTCTGGTGGGCCTGTGTCGGCTTTGTCGACAGCCTGATTGCGCGCGGCGTCGAAGCCGATTTCCATGTCAAGCAGCTGCTCGCCCGCGTCGACCTGCAAATGCGCCGGCTGATGGAAGGCTCGCCGCAGGTCGCCGAACGTCTGTTGCGCGATGCGCTGTTCTTCGTGGCCAAAAGCCAGACCCTGGATGGCCGTGCTGCGGAAGTCCGCTCGACCTTCGGCCTCGACCGCTACCTGCCGGGCCGCGGCATGCTGGATCCCGAAGCGCTGGCGCGCATGCGCCCGGTGCTGGATGCCCTGCAGGCCGGCTTGAAGGCTGCGCGCGACAGCTGGCACGCCTACGTGGAAGGCGATGCCGGACAGCTGGAGCAGTTCCAGGGCCAGCTGGCCCGCATGCAGCCCCAGGCGCAGATGCTCGAAAACACCGGCTTGATGCCCTTGCTGGATGAATTGGCGGCGGCGGCCCTTGCCGCTGCCGGGCGCGACGGCGAGGCGCGCGAGCAGATGAATCTGGAAGTCGCTTCCACGCTGCTGTTCATGCAGAATGCCGTCGATCAGGAAGACCTCCTGCACGCCGATTTTGCGGTGCGCGCGGAGGGCCAGCAGGCCCGCCTGAATGCCCTGATCGAAGGCCGCGAGATGCCGACCAGCGTCATGGCATCCGCCAGCCAGCATGAAGCCGAGCGCGACATGCTGATGCATATGGCACAGGAAGTCGGACAAAATCTGAAGCAGATGGAGGAAGCGCTGGATGCCTTCTTCCGCGACGCCGGCGAACGCGAAGCGCTGACCAGTCTGCCGGTGCTGGCGCAGCAGGCGCAAGGCGCGCTGACCATGCTGGAACTGCCAGACGCCGCGAATCTGCTGGCGGCGGCCATGGCCACCGTGCAGCCGTTTACCGGCGAAGGCCATCCCGACGAGGCGACGCAGCAACGTCTGGCCGATGCCTTCTCCAGCCTCGGACTGTATATCGAATCCTATTGCTCCGGACGTACCGATGCAGCCGGAATCCTGCGTCCTGTCCTGGTCGAATTCGGCGTGATCGATGCCGGCAGTGTGGATGAAAGCGCATTCGACGACACGGTTGAATCGGGTTTGCCCGTGCGCAAGGCCGAGGTGCGGGCAAGCTATCTGGACTGGCGCGATCAGCCCGGCGACGGCGCAAAAAAAAAATTCCTTGATGCCCTGACCGAGCTGAATCGCGACGCCGAGCTGATCGACGACGCCACGCTCAAGCAGCAGACGCGTGCTGCGCTCGACGCCAGCCGCGATGCCGCCGAGGCACCGCTGGCGCTCGATGCCGGGATCGCCGCCCTGAGCGGCCTGACGTTGCCGCAACGGGCTGCGACTGAAACACCGCTGAGGCTGGATGAGACTGAGACGGACCCCAGTGAAGCAGCCGTTCCGACGCCCGTCGATCCGGGAATGGATGCGGCCCCGCTTGAATGTCGGCCGGTCGAGTCCGTCGAAATTGCGCCGCCGGTGCATGCGGTCGAGCCGGTTGTGCCTGAAACCAGCGAAAGTGCATCCGCCGAAGATCACCTGCTGGTCACGCTCCCCGAAGGGGTCGAGCCGGAACTACTGGATATCTTCCTGGAAGAGGCCAACGAGGTGCTGGCGGCCATGGGCGAGGCCAGCGATGCCTGCCAGGGCAACCCTGAAGACCAGGCTGCGCAGACGGTTATCCGCCGTGGTTTCCATACCTTGAAAGGTAGCGGGCGCATGGTTGGCTTGAACGAGCTGGGCGAAACCGCGTGGCGTCTTGAACAGTTGATGAACGGCTGGCTGGCCGCAAAAAAAGCGGCCAACGGCGATCTGCTGAGCCTGATCGGGCGTGCCCGTGACGTGTTCCAAAACTGGGTGGGCGCGTTGCAGGCCAATCAGTCCGTGGCGCTGCCGGTGTCCGCTTTGCTGGCCGGGATCGACCGCGTGGCACAGGGACAGGCACTGGAGGCCGTTCCGGCCGCGGCCGAGACGCAGCTGCAAACCCGGGCGGCAGCCGAAACGATGGCCGAATCCGGGGATGACGCCGGGATGGAGGTTGCAGCGGCAGTTGAAACCGCCGCGCACCCTGAAGCCGATGCCGCGATCGCAACTGAGCTGGACATCGAGGCTGACGCCGAAACCGAATGGCTGCCGCTGTCCGGTGCCGGTACTGAGCCCGTTATCGAACCCGAAGCGGCAGTGGCCTTGACCGGCATGCCTGTTGCGGAAGTGGGCGCCGTCATCGAATACGCCGTGGCGCGCGAGCCGGCGGCTGCCACCGTATTCGCCGAACCGCTAGCCGCCGATGTCGCCCAGCCTGGATCGCTCGTACCTGACGATATCTGTATCGGGTCCGTCTGCCTCTCCGCAGGTTTGTACGAGATTTTCATGACCGAAGCGCATCAGCACCTGGCCGCGCTGCAGGAAGAGGCTGAACGCCACGCCGAGCTTGCCGACAAAGCGATCAGCGAACATGCGCGCCGTGCCGTGCATACCCTGGGCGGCATCGCGGGCACGGCGAGCATCACGGTACTGTCCGATCTGTCGCATGCGCTCGAACAGTACTGGAACCGTTTTGCGCAGGTTCCGCTGCCGTCCGCGCACCTGCCGCTGGTGCAGGATACGGTTGCGCGTCTGCGCGGCATGATCACCACCATTGAAAACGGGCAATTGCCCGAGACGGCGCACGATCTGATTGCGGCGCTGGGCGAGCTGGAAGACGAGCAGGCTCCGCCGCTGGCCGCAGCGCCGGTTGCCGGAATGCGGGTGGAGCATGCCCCCGAAGCAGCGCCTGCCGTCGCGACCGGTACGGCTGCGCCTGTCGAGGCAACCGCTGCCGCTGCAGAGGCCGAACTCAGCCACGCCGGCCCGGCTCCCGGTTTGCTGGACGTCAGCGCGCTGGTGCCGGACTTCAAACCGGCCATTCCGGCACCGGTGTTCGAGCGGCGTGAGGTTGCCGATGAACTCGACGTGCAATTACTGCCGATTTTTCTCGAAGAAGCCGAGACCCTGGTGCCGGATGCCAGCGCGCAGCTGCGCACCTGGCTGGCTGCGCCCGGCGAAGCAGCCGCGCGCGATGCGCTGCGGCGCAGCCTGCACACCATCAAGGGCAGTGCGCGCATGGTCGGTGCGATGCGCCTGGGTGAGTTGACCCATGTGATGGAGTCGCGCGTGATCGCCGTGATCGAAGGCCAGCTGGCCGCAAGTGACGAGGTCTTCGGTACGCTGGAGGCGCAGCTCGACCGCCTGCACGATGCGGTGGAACGCCTGAAGCAGGGCGATCTTGCTGCGGTTGTCGAGGAAACGGACGCGCCGCTGGAAGCACCGGTCGAGCCGGTGCTCGGGCGTGGCGAGACGGCTGCTGTGACGACCGCTGCCATGGCTGATCCGCTGGCGCCTGCGCAGCCGGCCACGCGCGACGGCAATGCGCTGACCTTGAGGGTGCGCGCCGACTGGGTCGATCGCATGGTCAACCAGGCGGGCGAAGTGGCGATCGCGCGCTCGCGGATCGAGAGCGAAGTGTTTGCGTTCAAGCGCCACGTCAACGAATTGTCCGAAGCGCTGGTGCGCTTGCGCGGCCACATCCGCGAAGTCGAAATCCAGGCCGAGTCGCAAATGCAGGCGACCTTCCAGACGCAAGGCGCGGCGGAAGAATTCGACCCACTGGAATTCGACCGCTTCACCCGGTTCCAGGAAGTCACCCGCTTCCTGGCCGAAAGCGTCAACGACATTTCCACCGTGCAGCACATCCTGCTGGCGCGCCTCGGCGAAGCCGACGCCGCACTGGTCCAGCAGACACGGCTGAACCGCGAGCTGCAGCAGGACCTGCTGCGGGTACGCATGGTGCCGCTGTATTCGGTGGCCGAGCGCTTGTACCGCACCGTACGCCAGACCGCACGCGACGTCGACAAGCGCGCCCAGCTCGACATTCAGGGGGGCGATCTGGAAATCGACCGTTCGGTGCTGGAGAAAGTCACCGCGCCGCTCGAACACCTGCTGCGCAACGCGCTGGCGCACGGTATCGAAGCGCCGGAGGCGCGCCGCGCCGCCGGCAAGGCGGAGTTTGGCGAGATCGTGCTGTCGGCGCGCCAGACCGGCAACGAAATGCTGATCAGCGTGAAGGACGATGGCGCCGGCCTCAACTACGCGCGTATCCGCGAAAAGGCAGAGGCCAACGGCCTGTTGCTGCCGGGAGTCGAACCGACCGAAACCCTGCTGGCGCAGATGATCTTTGCCGCCGGTTTCTCCACTGCCGAGAGCGTGAGCCAGGTTGCCGGCCGTGGCGTCGGTATGGACGTGGTGAAGAGCGAAATTTCCGCCCTCGGCGGCCGCATCGATATCACCTCTAGCGCCGGTGCCGGCACCTGCTTCAATATCTACCTGCCGCTCACTCTGGCGATGACCCAGGCGGTGATGATCCAGGCCGCCAGGCACGATTACGCGCTGCCGGCGCCGCTGGTGCGGCAGGTGCTGGAACTGAAGCCGCACGAACTGGAACAGGCGATGGCGGCAGGCGAGGTGAAGTGGCGCGGCGCGCGCTACCCATTCTCCTATCTGCCGCATCTGCTGGGTGATACCGAAGCGGTGCACGAAGTGCAGCGCTACAACCCGGTGGTGCTGCTCGCCAGCGGTTCCAGCCAGGCCGCGGTGCTGATCGATGCGATCGAGGGCACGCGCGAAATCGTGGTCAAGAACATCGGCCCGCAGATGGCGCGCATCACCGGCGTGGCAGGTGCCACGGTACGCGGCGACGGGCGGGTGATCCTGATCCTCAATCCGGTGCCGCTGGCACTGCGCTGGGCCGGTCTGCCGCGACCTGCGGTAGAGCGTACGGCGCCGGCCGAGGCGGTGGAGGCCAACGCTGCCTCGCAGGCGCCGCTGGTACTGGTGGTCGACGACTCGCTCACCGTGCGCAAGATCACCACCCGTCTGCTCGGCCGCGAAGGTTTCCGTGTCGACAGTGCGAAGGATGGCGTCGATGCACTGGAAAGAATGCACGACCAGCTCCCCGACGTGGTGCTGCTCGACGTCGAAATGCCGCGCATGGATGGCTTCGAACTCGCCCGGGTGATGCGCAGCGACGCACGCATGAAATCGGTTCCAATCATCATGATCACCTCGCGCACGGCGGACAAACACCGCAAACACGCGCTGGAAATCGGCGTCAACGTATACTTGGGCAAGCCGTATCAGGAACAGCAGCTGCTTGAAAGCATTGCCGAGCAGCTGGGGCGGGAGGTCGCGCTGCCGGCTTGAAGCGGCAGGCTGCTAGAGTTTGAGGCCGGCGAGGTCGCCGCCCGCCAGCGCATCGAGGCGCGCGTCGCCCTGCAGCGGGTCGTGATGGTAGGCGGCGGTCAATTGCCGCGCCGTATCCAGCCAGTGGCTTCCTGCCCTGGCCACGAGTTCGGCGAACCCGGCGTTACCGGGTGTGCCGAGCCAGCTTTCATACGCCTGCGGTAGCGCCGGGAACAGCGCGCGCCGCAGCCCCGACAGATTGGCCAGGTAAAAATGCAGCGAGCCGACGGCTTCGCGCTCCAGCAGCGTCGGCAGCGTCACCAGGCTGTCGGCCAGATGATCGCGCACCGCGCGCGCCAGCAGTTCGGCATGCCTGGAAGTCAGCTGGCCGAGCATCGTATTCCAGTCCTCGCCGAGCAGCGCTTCGGCGCGCGCTTCGCCGATTTCGTGCAGGATCATCGCTTCGGCTTCGGCCTCGGCCATGCGGTCGAGCCCGCGTTCGATGTCGTGCTCGAAACCGTAGTGGGCGAATGCGCGCCCGAGCGCGGTGTCCTTTTCCTTCCACTGCCATTCTTCGTATTTGTTCCACAGCAGCCGGCGCACCGCGTCCATGCGCAGGAAGATGGCGCCGTCGCGCATCGCCGCCGGCGGGGCAATCAGGTCGCGTGCATATTCGCATCCCGCCACCAGCACCTGCATGCCCTCGCGCATCTCGGTGCGCTTGAGTTCAGCCAGAACGAAATGCGGCTTGCGGAAATGCCCCAGCCCGCTGCTGTAGACCAGCCCTTGCGGGATCAGCGCGCGGTTGATGTCGTCGGCCGCGAACGGATCGATCCCGGCGGGATTCAGGGGCAGCGGCGCGAAATCCTCTTCCTCGACCGCATCCCACAGGCTTTCACGCGCGTTCAGCCAGTCGCCGAGTTCGTCCCTGGGCAGGCGCGCGCCATAGGGAATCTCCATCTCCCAGCGGTAGTACTCGCGCATTTCCAGCAGAAAAGTGCACATCGTCATGTCGCGCGCGTGACGGGCGTCGGCGATGGTGCAGTTCTTCTGCACCGTATCGATGAGGGCGGAGAGGTTTTCGACCATGGGCACTCCAGTAAACCGCTTCATACAAGCGGGTAACGGCAGTTGAACACGCCCGCGCTGCGCAGTTCGCGCAATGGGGCACATGCCGGAACAAGGCATCAAGGGCAGGAGGATGGATTTCCCTCCTACTGCAGAAGACATCGGCATCCGACGGTCGTTCCGTCTTCAAGTGTACAAATAAAAACAGCCCGTTCAACCGGGCTGTTTTCAGGGGTATTGACGGGCTTAATGGCGGCGCACGGCACCGTAGAAACTCAGGTCGGCGTGCGAGCGGCGGCTGAACTCGAAACGCGCGGCATCGGCGCCGCTGAACTGCCCGGCGAGCTGGGCGTAGACTTCGGTGGCCCAGGTCTTGTCGTTCAGCGCATCGGTAATTCCTTCGGCCCAGCGCAGCTTGTCGGCGGATTTGCTCAGATGGGCGCCGCATTCGGCATACCATTTCTTCAGCACTTCGGCCGGTAGGGCAAATCCCTTCAGGCGGTCGATGAACTGGATACAGGCGTCGCCATCGGGGCAGGCGGCGGCCGCGGCAGCATAGAGCTCATCCGCCTTGGCGCTGTTGCCCATGGAAGCGTACAGCCGGCCGATGTGGGTCAGCGCGAAGTGGTCCCCGGCCTGGGCACGCGCGGCTTCCAGCAGGCGGCTGGCCTCGGCGGCGTCCTGGGTGGCGGCAAAGCTCGCCTCGGCGAGCTTGGCAGTGTCGTACACGGTGGCATGGGCGTCCGCCGCCAGCGCGGCTTCGCGCGCGGCGAGATAGGCGCGCGCCTTGGAGACGCCCAGTTCACGGTGTTTCAGCTGCGCCGCGGTAACCACCAGATCCTTGAAGGCGATGAAGTCGGTCGCGTTTTCCGCCGCGCGGTCGAGCAGGCGGGACAGCCAGCCGGTATCGTCCAGGTTCTTGTCCACCGCCAGCAGGACCGGCTTGTAGCGCGAGAACTGGTAGCCGGTGCCGTCGAGCAGTTTTTCCGCCGATTCGATCAGCTTGGCGGCATAGAACGGGTCTTCCAGTTCCAGCTGCACGCGGTCGGCCAGTGCGAGGAACTGCTTGACGTTGACAGCATCCTTTTCCAGTTGCTGAAACTCCATGTAGCGTGCGTGGTTGGCCTGGCGTTTTTCCAGCTTGGCCTTGACCCGGCCAAGCCGCTCGGCATCGTCGGCCAGATGCGTTTCGACGGCGGCGACCAGCTTCTGCATTTCGTCCAGCCCCGCCACGGCATCTTCGGCCTTGTCCAGCAAGCTTGCAGCGCCAGCCTTGTCGTCCACGCCCGCCAGACCTGCGGCGAGTTCGATGTAATCGCCGGTCGCGGTCGCGAGATCCCCTGCCTTTTTCAAGGCGGACTGCATGAATGCGGCATCGCCCGCCTGCTTCGCCGACTCGATCAGCGTCTTCGCGGCGGCGAAGTCGGTGGCGCCAGCCAATGCGCGCTCGTACAAGGCCTTGGCGCGCGCCGGGTCGCCCAGCGTCTTGGTCACTTCGCCGGCCAGCGACAGCAGGTCGGGCACGCTGGACAGCTTCTCCCCGGCCTTGTTGAAAATCGCCGCGGCATAGTCCTTGTCCAGCAGATGCTCGGCCGAGGCCGCCGCCAGCTTGCTGTATTCCACCGCACGCGAAATTTTCGCCTCGGCTTTTTCCAGCACCTTCCTGGCAAACGCGCTGTCGGCGATGACCGCCATCACGTTCTTCGCCAGGTCGATCAACGGGTCGAGGTTGCCGGTTTCCTTCAGCGCCTTTTCATACGCGCCCACTGCCGCGGCCTTGTCGCCCAGCACCTTGAATTTGGCTTCGGCCAGCGCCACCTGCTCCTCGCCGCTCATGCAGTAGTCTTCCGCCGTTTGCAGCAGTTCCTCGGCGCGGCCTTGTTCGCCCAATGCCTGGTAGACGATGGCGCAGGCCGCCAGATCCTTGGTGAACTGGCAGTCGTCCGCCACCCGGTCCATCAACTCCTTGGCGTAGGCTGCATCGGCAGGCTCCTGCAGGGCTTCCAGCGCCAGTGCCGCGTATTCGGCACCGCTGCTGCATTGGGCTTCTTTGGGAGTGAGGGTGTCGCGGGTGGCCATGGGTGTCTCCGAACAAGAAAAAGGTATCGTGCGATTTTCCGCCGGAGCAGGGTGCCCAGCCAATAAGTAATGTCGATGGCGGTATTAGCGGGCCGGGTAGCGTAGTCGCCGGCAGGCGCGCGACAATCCGGAACCGGTTCAGCCGCATCCATCAGCTATATTTATGCCATCGCCGGTCGTTCAGCCGGGTATTTAAATATTTAATACATATTAATATAGTAATGTACTAAATTAACCATGGTTTGTTTTCAGATGGATCGGGAGGATTATGCTGACGCGTCTACTACTGGTAATAGCCCTGCTGGCCGGGTTCGGTTCGTCTCCTGCCCTGGCGGCGCCGGATGGCGCAAAGCTTTACGGGCGCAACTGCGCCGCCTGCCATGGCGAGAACGGCACCGGCGGCATCGGCGTTCCGCTGGCGCTGCCGGCCTTCCAGGCTGGGGCCAGCGACGACTACTTGCGCAAGACCATACGACACGGTCGACCGGGGCGGGTGATGCCGGCATTTTCCCAGCTCGACCAGGCTGAAATCGAGGCCATCGTTCGTCATGTGCGCACCTGGGGCAAGGGCGCGCCCCCCACGTATTCCGCGCGCCGGGTGAAGGGCGATCCGGTGCACGGCAAGAAACTCTTCGCGCAATACTGCGCGGCGTGCCACGGCGCAGACGGCGAAGGCAGCAAGGGTACCGGCGTCACGTTTTCGCGCCCCCGCGACCTGCCCATCATGGCGCCTGCGCTGCACAACCCGGGTTTCCTCGCCGCGGCCTCCGATGCCATGATCAAGGCGACGCTGATGCGCGGCCGGGAAGGCACGCCGATGGTTTCATTCCTCAAACAGGGGCTGAAGGAAAAAGACATCGACGATATCGTCAGTTACGTGCGCGGATTCGAAAAACAGCCGTTGCCGGGAAGCGCGCAGATCCTGGAGGTGGAAGACCCGGTCATCGTCCGGGATTCAAGCTACGACCTGGCTACCACCGTGGAAAACGTCAAGCGGGCGGTGAGCAACAACAATTTCTTTTATGGCCGGGTGCAGACGCTGGAATATGGGCTGACCGATCCGGCCAACGAGAACCCGAAACAGGTCATCGTTTATTTTTGCAATATCAGCATGCTCAACCAGGCACTGGCCATCGATCCGCGCGTCGGCATGTTTCTGCCCTGCCGCGTCACCATCCTGGAGACGAACGGCAAGGTGCAGGTGATGTCGGTCAATCCCAAGGTGCTGAGCCGCCTGTTCAACAATTCCGAGCTTAATCGCCTGTGCGATGAGATGAGCGATAGTTACACCGCGATCATGGAGGAGGCGACGCTATGAAGAAGCCGTTGCAATGGATGAGCGCCGTCTGCCTGGCGGCGCTGCTGTGCGCGCCCGTCGCCGCGGGCGACCTGATGATGGCGCGCGTGAACCGGCTGTTCCCGGAGGCGATGACCTTGCTGCAATCCGCCATTTCCTCCCGCGGCTATGCGGTCACGCGCCTGCAGCAGGTGAACGAAAACCTGGAGCGTCGTGAATTCAAGAGCGACATGTACCGCGTGGTGTATTTCGGCAAGCACGAGGAAGTGAGGCAGGCAACGGCAAGGGAACCCGGCCTGATCCCGTTTTTGCCGCTGAATATCACGATCTTCGCGGAAGGCGATCAAGCCATACTGGTGACCAGCCATCCGCAAATGCTGCGGGACTATTTCCCCGACCCGGAACTGAAACCGCTGTTCGAGCGCTGGGAAAAAGACATGCTGGAAATCATGGACGAGCTGCGGGAGGCGGGGTGAAGCGTTGCGGGAGCGCCGGCAGCTGTTCCGCCGGCGCCTGCTTCAATGTTTCTCCGGATTCGGCATCAGCTTGTCGATATACGCAATCGCCACCGCCGACACGATGAAGGCCATGTGGATGACGGTCTGCCACAGCAGGACTTTTTCATCCAGGTTGGCGGCGTTGATGAAGGTCTTCAGCAGGTGGATCGACGAGATGCCGATGATGGCGGTGGCGAGTTTGACCTTGAGCACGTTGGCGTTGACGTGCGAAAGCCACTCGGGTTCGTCGGGATGGCCTTCGAGGTTGAGGCGCGAAACGAAGGTTTCGTAGCCGCCGACGATGACCATGATGAGCAGGTTGGAAATCATCACCACATCGATCAGGCCCAGCGCGATGAGCATGATGGCGGCTTCGGAAAGGGCGAAGGTGCCGGTGACCAGATGCTTCAGTTCGATCATGAAGTGCACGACGTACACCAGTTGTGCGACGATCAGGCCCAGATACAGCGGCACCTGCAGCCAGCGGCTGCCGAACAGGAGGGTCGAGAGAAAGTTGCCGCGGACTGCGGCGGGCGGGCTGGTTTCGGGTTTCATGAGACGGACTGTGCGTGACGGAACAAAAGTTGAAATACTGAAAACGCGGGATTACAGAACGTAGCGTGCCAGGTCTTCGCGCGCGGCCAGCGCAGCGAGGCGGTCCGTGACGGACCCGGCATCGACGATGTATTCGCCGGTAATGTTCCCGGCGTCGAAGGAAATATCTTCCAGCAGTTTTTCCATCACGGTATGGAGCCGCCGCGCGCCGATGTTTTCGGTGCGTTCGTTCACTTCGAAGGCAATCTCGGCGATGCGGCGGATGCCGTCGTCGGTGAACTTGAGGGTCACGCCCTCGGTCGCCAGCAAGGCCTCGTACTGGCGCGTCAGGCAGGCGTCGGTGGCAGTCAGGATCCGCTCGAAGTCTTCCACCGAGAGCGCCTGCAGTTCGACCCGGATCGGCAGCCGCCCCTGCAGTTCGGGGATGAGGTCGGACGGCTTGGACAG
>NZ_JANJXQ010000262.1 GCF_024708915.1 Thiobacillus sp. | reverse complement strand
TCGATCGGCGGGTTGGTGACCTGCGCGAACTGCTGGCGCAGGTAGTCGAACGGCGAGCGCACTTTCTGGCTCAACACCGCCATCGGGGTGTCGTCGCCCATCGAGCCGATCGCCTCGGCGCCGTCTTCGGCCAGCACGCGGATGATCTGGTCGCGCTCCTCGAAGCTGACGTTGAACAGCTTCTGGTGCGTCAACAGGCTGGCGGCGTCCATCAACGGCAGGTCGGCGTCCTGGTTGATCGGGAGTTCCAGCTTGACTGCGCTCGACTTCAGCCATTCGCGATACGGCTGGCGGCCCTTCAGCTCGTTGTCGATGTCTTCCGGCATCAGCAGGCGGCCGGTTTCGAGATCGGCGGCGACCATCTGGCCTGGTTTGACGCGGCCCTTGCGCTCCACGTTCGCCGGGTCGATCGGCCACACGCCCACTTCGGAGGCGATGGTGAGAATGCGGTCCTTGGTCAGCACCCAGCGCGCGGGCCGCAGGCCGTTGCGGTCGAGGGTGCAGACGGCGTAGCGGCCGTCGGTGAGCACCACGCCGGCGGGGCCGTCCCACGGCTCCATGTGCATCGAGTTGTATTCGTAGAAGGCGCGGATGTCGGGGTCCATCGACTCGACGTTCTGCCAGGCCGGCGGGATCACCAGGCGCAACGCGCGGAACAGGCCCGCGCCGCCCATCACCAAGCCCTCGACCATGTTGTCGAGGCTCATCGAGTCCGAGCCCTTGGTGCCGACGATGGGGCGGATGTCGTCCATGTTCGGGATCAGCGGGGTTTCGAACTTCTGTTCGCGCGCGCGGCTCCAGTTGCGGTTGCCCTGCACCGTGTTGATCTCGCCGTTGTGCGCGAGATAGCGGAACGGCTGCGCCAGCCGCCACTGCGGCCAGGTGTTGGTGGAGAAGCGCTGGTGGAACACCGCCAGGCTGGAGGCAAAACGGGCGTCGCTCAGGTCGGGGTAGAACACCGGCAGCTTGTCCGGCATCACCAGGCCCTTGTAGCTGATCACGCGGCACGACAGCGTGGGCAGGTAGAACACCGGGTCGGCGGGCTCGAGCGCCTTCTCGGCCTGGCGGCGGGCGATGTAGAGCTTGCGCTCGAAGTCGTCCTCGCTCATCC
>NZ_JANJXQ010000254.1 GCF_024708915.1 Thiobacillus sp. | reverse complement strand
TTCTCCACCCAGAAGCCGGCGGCGCCGCGCGAGTAGTCGCCGGTGACCATGTTGGCGCCGTGGCCGAGCAGTTCGGTGACCAACAGCCCGGTGCCCATTTGTTTGAGCAAACCGTCGAGGTCATGCTCGCCGGGCGTGACGATGAGGTTGTGGCTGCCGCCGGCGTTGCCGGTGGTCTTCATGCCGAGCTTCTTCGCCGAGTAGCTCGACAGGAAATAGCCCTGCAGCACGCCGTCCCTGACCACGTCGCGATCCATGCAGGCGACACCTTCGCTGTCGAACGGCGCGCTGCCGAGGCCGCCGGGAATGAAGGGCTGCTCGCGGATGCTCACCAGCGGCGCGAACACCGGCTTGCCGAGGCTGTCGAGCAGGAACGACGACTTGCGGTAGAGGCTGCCGCCGGAGACGGCGGCGACGAAGTTGCCGATCAGGCCGGTGGCGATTTGCGCCTCGAACAGCACCGGACAGGTGCGGGTGTCGAGCTTGCGGCCGTTCAGCCGGCGCACGGTGCGGGTGCCGGCAATGCGGCCGACGCTTTCGGCAGAGTCCAGTTCGGCGGCATTGCGCGCGCTGGTGTACCAGTAATCGCGCTGCATCGCGCCCTTGTCCTCGCCGATCACCGCGACCGACATGCCGTGGCGCGAACCGGCGTAGCCGTTGCAGAAGCCGAGGCTGTTGGCATAGATGAACTGCGAGGTGTGCAGGCTGACGCCGGCGCCTTCCGAGTTGGTCAGCCGCTTGTCCACCGCCAGCGCCGCAGCCTCGCAGGCGCGGGCGCGTTCGGCTGCCTCTTCCACGCTGAGCGCCCACGGATGGTAGAGGTCGAGGTCGGGCACATCCTTCGCCAGCCGGTCGGCGTCGGGCAGGCCGGCCGCTTCGTCCTCGGCGGTATAGCGGGCGATGGTCAGTGCCTTTTCCACCGCGCTTTTCAGTGCCGCTTCCGACAGGTCCGAGGTCGAGGCATGGCCGCGCCGCTGGCCGATATAGACGGTGACGCCGGCACCCTTGTCCTTGTTGTATTCGATGGTCTCGATTTCGCCCTGGCGCACGCTGACGTTCTGGCCGACGCCTTCGGAAATCTCGGTGTCGGCGGCGGTGGCGCCCTGTTTGGCTGCATGTTCGATGACGATCCGGGACAGGGCCATGAGCTGGTCGCGGGTATAGCTGAATTGGGAGCGGGGCATGTCGGAATTTACAAAGGAAGTGGGGGGCGCGAATACGTTTTGTATGGGCTGAAACTACAATGACGATAATAACAGCAACCGAAAGCCCCACCGTGCGCCTGATCGACCCCGATGCCGAACTGGAATTCGACCCCGACGATGTCTACGACGGCCCCAGCAAGAGCCACAAGAAACGCGAAGTCGAAGCCCTGCAGGTGCTGGGTGAAATCCTGGTCAAGCTGCCCGACGCGCAGTTCAAGCGCATCGAACTGCCGGAAGAACTGCGCGAGGCGGTGGCCGCCTGCCGCAAGATCACCCAGAACGGCGCGTTGCGGCGGCAAAAACAATACATCGGCAAACTGATGCGGGCAGTCGACCCGGCGCCGATCCAGGCGCAGATCGACGCCTTCAACGGCGTGTCCGCGGCGGAAAACGCCAGGCTGCACCAGGCCGAGAAATGGCGCGAGAAGCTCATCGCCGACAACGAGGCGCTGACGCTGTTTCTCGACAAGCATCCGGATACCGATGCCACGCATCTGCGGCAGCTGATCCGCAATGCGCGCGACGAGGCCGCGCGCAACAAGCCGCCCAAGGCCTTCCGGGAAATCTTCCGGGTGATCCGCGAGGCCATGCAAAAAACGGATTGATCCGCGAAGTGCGCGAAGAGACGCGAAGGAAAATATCGAGGGACGTTTTTCGTGTTCCTTCGCGCACTTCGTGGATAAAGAGGTTTGAACCGGGAGACAGCCATGTGGGGCCGCATCGTCAAAATTGCATTGAGCCTGCCGTTTTTGATCGTCGCCGGGCTGTTCGGCCTGTACCTGGTGTTCGGTTTTTTCCTGGTGGACCCGCTGGCCAAAAAGCTGCTGCCCTGGGTCGGCGAAAACAAGCTTGCAAGCCGGCTGAGCGTGCAACAGGTCAAGTTCAATCCGCTCACCCTCGAAGCCACGGTGGACGGCCTCAAGCTGGCCGAGATGAACGGCGCGCCGCTGGCCGGTTTCGACCGGCTCTACGTCAACCTCGACAGCGTCGGGCTGTTCCGCTGGGCCTGGCGCATCCGCGACGTTCAGCTCGAACGGCCGCGCGCCATCCTGACGGTGCAGCCCGGCGGCAAGCTGAACTGGGCGGCGCTGATCGCCAAGCTCAATGAAAACAAGGAGCCGCCGTCCGATACCCTGGCGCGGGTACTGATCGATCGCATCAAGATCGACAACGGCAATATCGAATACACCGATGCCGATCGCACCGGCGCCCCCTTCAAGGCGGCGCTGCAACCGCTCGGCATCGAGCTCGAAGGCCTGTCCACGCTGCCCGAGGACAGGGGCGATTACCTGATCGCGGCCAAACTGCCGGAACAGGGCGGCACGCTCAAATGGAAAGGCGACGTCAGCTTGAACCCTGTCGCATCGAGCGGAGAGCTCGGGCTGCAGGGGGTGCAGCTGGGCAATCTGCTGCGGGTGGTCAAGAGCCCGCGCAATTTCGAACTGCCGTCCGGCACGCTCGCTGCAGGCTTGCGCTACCGCTTCGCCATGGTGCGCGACAAAACCGGCACGGACGTGCCCTGGGTGCAGATCAACGGCGCCAACCTGGTCGTGCAGAACCTGGCGCTGGCGCCACGCGGCGAAGAATCGCATGCGCCGCTGCTGGAGCTCGCCGAGGCGCGCGTCGGCAACGCCAACCTCGACCTGGCCACGCGCCGCATCGAGGTGACGAGCGTCAGCCTGTCCGGCGGCAAGCTTACGGCGACGCGCGACCTCAAGGGCACGCTGGACTGGCAGACCCTGTTCGCTGCGGGCGAGGACGCTGCCGCGCCCAGGCCAGCGGCAGCCAAACCGGCGGCAGCCGAAACCGCCGCGCCGTCGCTCCCGTGGAAAATCGACGTGCGTGAAATCAGGCTGGCCGAGTGGACGGCGCGTTTCACCGACCGGAGCTTTGCCGCGCCGCTCGGCGTGAGCGCCGAGGGTTTCGGCCTGACTGCGGCGTTGACGGGCGAGGTGGGAGCAGCGGCCGCCATCGACGTCGGCCCGGTCAACGCAGCGCTGGGCCCGCTGCGGGTGCAGTCGGGGGCGCAGCAGGTGGCGGAATTGCAGCGTGCGGCACTGGTCAACGCGCGGCTGAAGCTGGCGGAAAACCGGCTCGCCATCGAGGCGGTGGAACTCGGCGGCGTAAAAACCAGCGTGGCGCTGGACAAGCGCAAGACCCTCAACTGGACCGAAATCCTGAAGCCGGCGTCCGGCGCGCCTGCCGCAGCGACGGCCAAGGCGGAAACCGCGACGGCCCCGCCCATGGACGTGCAGCTCGCGCGCCTCAGCCTCGACGGCATTGAAGTCGGCATCGTCGACCAGTCGCCCGATGCGCCGGTCAGGCTCGATGTCGCCAGGGGCTTCGTCGCCCTGCAGGATCTCAGTCTCGACATGAACCAGGCGGTGCCCCTGCAAGCCGGCTTCGCGCTCAGGCAGGGCGGCCGTTTCGAGGCCAGCGGCACGGTCGTTCCGGGCAAGACGTCGGGCCGGCTCGACCTCAGGCTGGCCGGGCTGTCGCTGCAGCCCTTTGCGCCCTACGTCAACCAAGCGGCCAGGCTCAAGCTGCATTCGGGCGTGGCGTCGACCCGCGGCAGGCTGACGTTCGCGCAGGCGAAATCGGGCATGGCGCTGGGTTTCGACGGCGGCTTCGCGGTCGACGATCTCGCCATCACCGAAGAGGAAACCGAAGAGGCTTTCCTCGGCTGGAAGAAACTGTCGTCCGACAGCCTCGAACTCAGGCTCAACCCCGACCGCCTGCACATGAACGAGCTGGTGGCGCTGAATCCCTTCGGCAAGGTCATCATTTTCGAGGACAAGTCGATCAACCTGCAGCGTATCCTGCGCACGCCGGCGCAGGCGCCGCCCGCCGCGGCACCCGCAAAGCCACAACCGGCACCCCAGCCGGCCGCGTTTCCGCTGGCCGTCGAACGTCTGCGCATCGTTGGTGCGAATGCGGAATTCGCCGACCTTTCGCTGACGCCGCAGTTCGGCACCCGCATGCACGATCTCGGCGGCGTGGTGACCGGGCTGTCCACCGATCCGGCGACACTGGCGCTGGTGGAACTCGACGGCAAGGTCGACGAGTTCGGCTCGGCACGGGTGCGCGGCTCGATCCAGCCGTTCAGGGCGACCGATTTCACCGACCTGAAGCTGACGTTCCGCAATCTGGAAATGACCAACATGACGCCGTATTCGGGCAAGTTCGCCGGACGCCGGATCGATTCCGGCAAGCTCTCGGTCGACCTCGAATACAAGATCGAGCAGCGCCAGATGGCGGGCGAAAACAAGTTCGTGATCAACAAGCTCAAGCTCGGCGAACGCGTCGACAGTCCCGACGCGATGAAGCTGCCGCTCGATCTGGCGATCGCCCTGCTGGAAGACAGCGAAGGCATTATCGACCTCGACCTGCCGGTGACCGGCAGTCTCGATGACCCGGAGTTCAGCTACGGCAAGATCATCTGGAAAGCCGTCGTCAACGTGCTGACCAAGCTGGTGACCGCGCCTTTTCGCGCGCTCGGCAGCCTGCTGGGGATCAGTTCCGACAAGCTCGAAGCCGTCGAATTCGATTTCGGCACGGCCACCCTGCTGCCGCCGGAACAGGAGAAGCTCAAGGCGGTCGGCCAGGCGCTGGCCAAACGGCCGCAGCTCGCGCTGTCGATCGCACCGGCATACGAGGTGAAAGGCGATACGCGCGCGATCCAGGAATTGTGGATCCGCCGCGATGTCGCACAGCGCATGGGGCTGAAAATCGATCCCGACAACGAGCCCGGCCCCGTCGACACCACCAACCCGCGCGCGCAGAAAGCGCTGGAAGAGCTGTACGGCGAGCGTTTCGGCAAGCAGGGCGGGGTGAAGGCGATCAAGGCCGAATACGCGAAGGCCAAAGACGCCAAGCCGTCGTTGCATGCCGCCATGCTGGAGCGCCTGACCCTGCAAATTCCGGTGACCGAGGCCGAACTGCAGCGGCTGGCGCAGGCGCGCGGCGAGGCGGCGAAGCAGACGCTGATCGCGCTGGGGCAGGTGGATGCCGCCAAGATCAGCGTGGGCGAAGCGGTGAAAAACGCGGATGGCGGCAAGCTGGTCGCCAGCAAGATGAACCTGGAGGCAGGCAAAAAATCTGCGCCTGCGCCCGCATCGCCGGCCGAACCTGCCACACCCGTAGCGCCGGTGGCGCCCGCTGCGTCCGCCCTGCCATGACTTTTCGCCGACTGCGCATTCTGCTGCTGCTGGGGGTGCTGGCCGCGGCGATCGGCTTCACCTGGCTGGAACAATCCATGGTGCGCGCCTGGCGGGCGCCGCTGGATGTGGCCGTGGTCCCGATCAACGGCGACGGCTCGGCGCAGGCGGCGCAGACGATCCGTACCCTGCGGGCGAGCGACTTTGACGACATCAATGCGTTTCTCGAACGCGAAACGGCGCGCTACGGCGCGAAGCAGTCGCCGGCGATGCAAGTCAGCCTGCTGCCGGAACTGCAGGAAAAACCGCCTGCGCCGCCGCGCGACGGCAGCGTGCTGAAAACCGTGTTCTGGAGTTTGAAGCTGCGCGGGTGGGTGTATCGGCAGTCGGGGCAGTGGCTGCCGCAGCTCGGAAAGATCAAGCTGTTCGTGCTGTACCACGCGCCGCGCGACGGCATCGCGCTGGACCATTCGCTGGGTTTGCGGAAAGGCCTGATCGGCGTGGTGCATGCCTTTGCGGACCCCCGCCAGACGCGCCAGAACAATATCGTGATCGCCCACGAACTGTTGCATACCCTAGGCGCGACCGACAAATACGACGCCGAGGGCCGGCCGGTTTATCCGCAAGGTTACGCCGAACCCGGGCTGCCGCAGCCGGTGCCGCGCCAACAGGCCGAAATCATGGCCGGCCGGCTGGTCAATGGCGCCGGGCAGCTGGTGATGCCGCCCAGCCTGGAACAGTGCGTGATCGGCGCCATGACCGCGCGCGAAATCAATTTCGACGCAGGCTTCAGGCGGCGTTTTGCCTCAGCCGACTGAGGCGGAACGCCGCCGTTCGAGGCGCGCCAGACCGTAGTGGATGAACGCCAGCGCGGCGAGCACCGGGCCGAACAGGTTGAGCAGGGGAACAAACTGCACCAGTCCGGTCAGCAGCCCCAATCCCCACCAGCCGGGGCGGTCGCTCTTGAACAGCGCCGCCATTTCGTCGGCGCTGGCATGTTCGGCGATGGCGTCGTAACGGAACAGACGCTGGTTCAGATACGCCGCGGCGACGAAGGGTACGATCACGCCGACGCCGACCAGCCACAGCGGCAGGGTGGCCACCCACAAGGCAACAAACAGCACGACGGCGACCGCCGCATTCCACAGGCTGCCGACCAGGCCGCCGCCGTTTTCGCGTTTGAGCCCGGGATAGTCGCGTTCGGCCACCAGGCGAATCAGCGCAGGCATGGCGAACAGCGCGGTGATGACGAGCGCGGTCAGCAGTACCAGTGGCACGAACAGCATCAGGTGCAGCAGCGCCTGAATGCCGTGGGCGATCCATACCGGTTCGAGTTCGGCCAGCCAGGCCTGGATGCCGATGGCGTCGAGTCCCTGCGCAATCCAGCCGGAGAAGGTGTGCCAGAAGGTCACGCCCAATGCCAGCCACAGCAGCGCCGCGACCAGCATCGGCCACACCACCACCCACAGCACGCGCAGGCTGAACAGGTCGCGCAGCGCCCGTGCCAGCGCATCGAGGATGCCGGTCATGGGCGCGGCCGCAGTGCGGATTTGGGGCGGAATACCGCCACGGTGCCGGGCTGCGTTTCGAGGTAGGGCCCGCCGATCAGGTCGATGCAGTAGGGCACCGCGGCGAACACGCCGTCGAGCGTTTCCTTGATCGCCTTGGGCTGCCCCGGCAGGTTGACGATCAGGCTGGCGCCGCGGGTGACGCCCACCTGGCGCGACAGGATGGCGGTCGGCACATACTTCAGCGATACCGCGCGCATCGCCTCGCCGAAGCCGGGCAACACCTTGTGCGCCACCGCCAGCGTCGCCTCCGGGGTGACGTCGCGCAGCGCCGGGCCGGTGCCGCCGGTGGTCAGGATGAGCGAACAGCGCTCGATGTCGGCCAACTCGACCAGCGCCGCCTCGATCAGCGTCTGTTCGTCGGGGATCAGCCGGGTGACGAATTCGGCGGAATTGGCCAGCACTTCGCCGAACCAGGCCTTGAGCGCGGGCAGGCCTTGGTCTTCGTACGCGCCACTGCTGGCGCGGTCGCTGACGGAAACCAGGCCGATGCGAACGGAATCGTGAGTCATGTGGTCAGAAAAGAGGATTGCAGGAGTGGCTGAATTTATCAGAATGGTGGCATTGTGGCTGAAGGAGAACGGGATGAACCTGATCAAGATTGTGGTGGCGGCAAGCTGTTTGTGGGCGTCTGCGGTGTTGGCCGATCCGCCGCCGGGCTATCCGTTCGTCGGCTACGACGCTGGCCTTGCGGCCGCACGCGCAAGCGGCAAGCCGATTTTCCTGTACTTCGGGCGCTACGGCTGCGCGTGGTGCGACCATACCAACAAGAAGACGTTTTCCGACGCCGCGCTGAAAAAGCTGTACACCGCTAATTACGAGCTGGTGTATGTCGACGCCGAATCGGGGAAACGGCTGACGCTGCCTTCCGGCGAGCGCATCACCGAAGCCGAACTGGGCACGCGGCTGAAGGCCTTCGCCACGCCGTTGTTCGTCTACCTGACCCCGCAGGGCGACAAGATCGTGCAGATCCCCGGCTTCAAGACGGTGCAGGATTTCCGCGATTACGACCGCTATGTGCGCGGCGGCCATTACAAGCAGAAGACCCTGCTCGAGTTTCTGGGCAGCAAGTCGTGAGGACGGCGGCGTTGTTGCTGGCCATGCTGGCGTTGCCGGCGCAGGCCGCGTGGGAGTGGAGCGAGGCGGTGACGGTCAATTCGGTTCAGGGGGCGGCGATCTTTCCCCATCTGGAATCGGCCAACCGTCAGGGCGTGGCGGTGTCGGGCGATAGCGTGGGCGTGGTGTGGGAAGACAACCGCGATGGCACGCCGCA
>NZ_JANJXQ010000215.1 GCF_024708915.1 Thiobacillus sp. | reverse complement strand
AGCGCGCGCCAGCCGATGTCGCGACGGTATTGCATGCCTTCGAAGTGGGTGCAGGTCACCGCCTCGTAGGCGCGTTTCTGCGCCATGCGCACGCTGTCGCCGAGCGCGGTCACCGCCAGCACGCGGCCGCCGCTCACCACGATGCGGTCATCCTGGGCGGCGGTACCGGCGTGGAACACGTGCAGATCTTCAGCCGCGGCAGGCAGTGGGCCGATGACTGCGCCCTTCTGCGGGGCGTCGGGGTAGCCGGCGGCGGCCAGCACCACCGCGAGCGCGGTGCGGCGGTCCCATTCAACCTCGGCCTGGTCGAGGCTGCCGTCGATGGCGGCTTCCATCAGCGCGACGAGGTCGGACTTCAGCCGCATCATGATCGGCTGGGTTTCCGGGTCGCCCATGCGGCAGTTGAATTCGAGTACTTTGGGAGCGCCATCGGCGCCGACCATGATGCCGGCGTACAGAAAACCGGTGTAGCGGATGCCGTCGGCGGCCATGCCCTCGACGGTGGGATGGATCACCTCGCGCATGATGCGCGCGTGCAGTTCCGGCGTGACCACCGGCGCCGGCGAGTAGGCGCCCATGCCGCCGGTGTTGGGGCCGGTATCGCCGTCGCCCAGGCGCTTGTGGTCCTGGCTGGAGGCGAGCGCCAGCACGTGCTCGCCGTCGACCAAGACGATGAAGCTGGCTTCCTCACCGATGAGGCATTCCTCGATCACCACGCGGTGGCCGGCTTCGCCCATGCTGTTGCCGGCGAGCATGGCATCCACCGCGGCGTGCGCCTCTTCGGCGCTCGTCGCGACGACCACGCCCTTGCCGGCGGCCAGGCCGTCGGCTTTCACCACGATGGGCGCGCCGTGCGCATCGATATAGGCATGCGCCGCGGCGGCATCGGTGAAGGTGCCGAACGCCGCGGTGGGGATGGCGTGGCGTGCCATGAACTGCTTGGCGAAATCCTTCGAGCTTTCGAGCTGGGCGGCGGCCTGGGTGGGGCCGAAGATCTTCAGCCCGGCGGCGCGGAAGGCATCGACCACGCCTGCCGCCAGCGGCGCTTCGGGGCCGACCACGGTGAAGGCGATGTCGTCGTCGCGCCGAACGAACTCGACCAGCGATGAAATTTCCGTCAGCGGCACGTTGACGAGGCCGTTCTCGGTCGCCGTGCCGCCGTTGCCGGGCGCGACGAAAACCTGCGAGACACGTGGGGATTGCGCGAGCTTCCACGCCAGTGCGTGTTCGCGTCCGCCGGAGCCGATGACGAGGAGTTTCATAAGTGCGTGAGGGGTGAGGAGTGAGGGGTGAGGAGTGAGGGGTTAGGCGCGGGAGCTGGCGTTCGCGGTTTTCGCCTCACGCCTCACTCCTCACCGGCACATCAGTGCCGGAAATGCCGCGTCCCGGTGAACACCATCGCGATGCCGTGCTCGTTCGCCGCCGCGATGACTTCGTCGTCGCGCATCGAGCCGCCGGGCTGGATCACCGCTTTGATGCCGGCGGCCGCGGCCTGGTCGATGCCGTCGCGGAAGGGGAAGAAGGCGTCTGACGCCATCGCCGATCCGGGCACGACGAGGCCGGCGTGCTCGGCCTTGATCGCGGCGATGCGCGCGGAGTTGACGCGGCTCATCTGGCCGGCGCCGACGCCGACGGTCATGCGGCCTTTCGCGTAGACGATGGCGTTGGATTTGACGAACTTGGCGACGCGCCAGGCGAACAGCAGGTCGTCCATTTCCTGGGGTGTCGGTGCGCGGTCGGTGACAGTCTTCAGCTCGCCGTGCAGCAGCACGTCGGCATCCTGCACCAGCAGGCCGCCGGCCACGCGCTTCATGTCGAGCTGGGCCACGCTGCCCGACCAGGCGCCGCATTCGAGCAGGCGCACGTTCTTTTTCGCGGCGACGGCGGCGGAGGCCTCGGGACTGACTTCGGGCGCGACGATGACCTCGACGAACTGGCGCTCGACGATGGCGGCGGCGGTGGCGCCGTCGAGTCGGCCGTTGAAGGCGATGATGCCGCCGAAGGCCGACTCGGGATCGGTCTGGTAGGCGCGGTCGTAGGCCTCCAGCAGGGTCGCGCCGTAGGCGACGCCGCAGGGGTTGGCGTGCTTGACGATGACGCAGGCCGGTGCGGCGTCGAACTGCTTGACGCACTCCAGCGCGGCATCGGTGTCGGCGATGTTGTTGTAGGACAACTCCTTGCCCTGGATCTGCCGTGCGGTGGAGATCGTGCCGGCGGGCGCTTTGGCTTCGACATAGAAGGCACCGGCCTGGTGCGGGTTCTCGCCGTAGCGGCAGGTCTGCGCGCGGGTGAACTGCAGGTTCAGTTTTTCGCCGAAGGCTTCGCGTTCGTTGCTGGCGTTGAGTGCGGTGAGGTAGTTGCTGATCGCGCCGTCGTATTCGGCGGTATGGGAGAAGGCCTTCTTCGCCAGCGCGAAGCGGGTGGCGTCGCTCAGCGCGCCGCCGTTGGCCTGCATTTCGGCCGCCAGCAGGGGGTAGTCGGCGGGGTCGGTGACGATGGCGACGTGGCGGTAGTTCTTGGCCGATGAGCGCACCATCGCCGGGCCGCCGATGTCGATGTTCTCGATCGCGTCGTCGAGCGTGTGCGGCTTGGACACCGTGGCGACGAAGGGATACAGGTTGACGCACACCAGGTCGATGTAAGGCATGCCGTGTTCGGTCATCGTCGCCACGTGCTCCGGCAGGTCGCGCCGCGCCAGGATGCCGCCGTGGACCTTCGGATGCAGCGTCT
>NZ_JANJXQ010000207.1 GCF_024708915.1 Thiobacillus sp. | reverse complement strand
CCGCAGCGGATCATGAAGAAAAACTGGTCGCGCAGTACCTCACCGATTGCACGCAATTCGCCGGTGTAGCCATAGCGGGAACGCAGCAGCACGGCTATCGAGTAACCGCGGCCATCGGTGAACGCCGGGAAGTCGATCGCGACCAGCTGAAGCAGGGGCAGATCGCCGGCGAATCCGGACGGTTCCGCGTCCCCGGCAAGCCATACCCCGAGCGCGCCCGCTTCTGCACGGCCTTTCAGGTACGGGCGCTGCGCGCGCCACACCGCCAACGGCACAATCACACGGCCGGCAGGCACCTTTAGCGTCGCCGCATCGTCGCTTTCGCCCGGACGCAGCACTTTCCATGCGTCATCCTGAATACGGCCGTCCTTGATGATTGGAGGCATCAGCAGACTTCCATGGCTTCGAGACGTTCGGCATAGACGCGCGTTTTGAAAGATTCGATGCCAATCCGGCGGACGGTGTCGATGAAACGTTCGTCCTCATGGCGGCGGTCGATATAGTGGCCAAGCAGCGCGCCGATCACGTCCGGCATTTCCGCGGCAGTGAACGACGGGCCGATGACCTTGCCGAGCGCGGCTTCGTTACCCTGGTCGCCGCCTATCGCCACCTGGTACCACTCCTCGCCATGCTTGTCGACGCCGAGCACGCCGATGTGTCCGACGTGGTGGTGGCCGCAGGCATTCATGCAGCCGGAGATATTGAGTGCGATCTCGCCAATGTCATGCAGGTAGTCAAGATCGTCGAAACGTTGCTGGATGGCTTTGGCGATAGGGATCGACTTGGCATTGGCAAGCACGCAGAAGTCGCCGCCGGGGCAGACGATCATATCGGTAAGCAGGCCGATATTGGGGGTTGCCAAACCGAGATCGCGTGCCTTTTGCCACACGGCAAACAGGTCGGCCTGGCGCACACTGGCGAGCACCAGGTTCTGTTCATGCGTACTACGCACCTCGCCGAAAGCGTATTGGTCGGCCAGACCGGCTATGGCGTCGAACTGATCGGCGGTAACGTCTCCGGGGGCGACGCCGGACTTCTTCAGGGACAGAACCACATTGGCGTAACCTTGCACCTTGTGCGCACGCACGTTGCGTTCAACCCAGTTGGCAAAGGCTTTGCTGCCTGCCAGGTGCGCCATATGGCCAGCCTCGTTTACTGGCAGCTCAGGGAGTAGCGGGTCGTTGAAACGGCTGGCCACACGTTCCATTTTCGCCTGCGTCAGTGTCGAAGGGCCGTCTTTCATCAGTGCGAATTCAGCTTCCACCTGGCGCGCGAACTCCGCTACGCCGAGCGATTTCACCAGTATCTTGATGCGCGCCTTGTAGGCGTTGTCGCGGCGGCCATGAAGGTTGTAGACCCGCAGGATGGCCTCGCAGTAGTTGAGGATCTGCTGCCAGGGCACGAAGGCGGACACTTCCTCGCCAAGGATCGGCGTGCGGCCGAGGCCGCCACCCGCCAGTACGCGGAAGCCGGTATTGCCATCGGCGTCGCGGACGAGATCGAGGCCGATGTCGTGGGCCTGGATGATGGCACGATCCTGCGCGGCGCCATTGACAGCGAGCTTGAACTTGCGCGGCAAAAATGCGAACTCGGGGTGAAAGGTGCTCCACTGGCGCACGATTTCGCACCACGGCCGGGGGTCGAACTGCTCATCGGCAGCGACACCGGCGAAGGGATCGGAGGTGACGTTGCGAATGCAGTTGCCCGAAGTCTGGATGGCATGCATCTGTACCGTGGCGAGCAGACCCAGAATTTCCGGTACGCACTCCAGCCTCGGCCAGTTGAACTGCACATTCTGGCGCGTACTGAAGTGGCCGTAGCCGCGGTCGTAGGTGCGCGCAATATGGCCGAACATGCGTAGCTGATCCGAACGCAGGTTGCCGTAGGGGACGGCGACGCGCAACATCGGCGCATGACGCTGAATGTACAGGCCGTTTTGCAGGCGCAGCGGGCGATACTCGTCTTCACTCAGTTCGCCGGCAAGAAAACGGGCGGTCTGATCGGCAAACTGCACGACGCGCTCGTCAACGATACGCTGGTCGTATTCGTCATATTGGTACATTGGACTTCTCTCGTCGGGCCTGAAAATGCTTTATCGGGTTTGGCGATCAGGCTCAGCCGCCGGCCAGAAGGCGGGTCAGTTCATATAGGCGGAGGCTTCCGCTCCGGGATTGGGCAGACCGGCTACGCGCCATAGGCTCTTGCAACCCAGAAACAGCTTGTGGGCCTTGTGGCGATCCAGCCCGGTTGAACGGCACACCAGGCGCATTACCGGCAAGCTGCCCAGTTCGAAATAGCGGTTGCGCACGTGATCGATGACTTGCCAGTGTTGCCGGGTAAGCGCAGGAATGCCCTCCTCCAGTGCGATGCGCTCCGCCAATTGACTCGTCCACAAATGCGGTCTCACAAAATAACCGTCTGTGTCGAACCATTCGGAAATATCGTCTGCAAAGGGCTGCAGCAGGGTCAGGGCGGCATTCATGGCGCAATTCCTTGTCGGTGAATCGGATTTGCAGGTTAACGAGCCGGCGTGGCGCAGTAAAATCATCATTGATCATGGCTTCATGACTGAAAGCTATGGCCGCAAAAAAGCCTTGTGCCATGTTTCGATCCGGCCGCCAGCGCATATCAATCACGCATGGTCGGACGGTGGGATGGTGGCGCCGGAAGTCGCCAGACCGTTGAGAACTTCTTGCTGCAGCCAGGGAGTACCCCGACAGGAACGCCCACGACAGGCCATTTTTTCCGTCCCCATCCCGGGCCAAAAGCCATCACCGCCAGCGGCCTGCGCTGCGTCGAAGCCGGCATTAATCTTGCGTGTCAAACCGGTTGACAAGCGATCAGCCGGGCCCGCGGCAGGGCTGTCCACGATCCGGCCAAAGACATCGGCAGGCGCCGAATCAGATGTGCCCGATCCAGGAGGAATGTTCTCATGCAGCTACAGCAACTGCGCTACCTTCTAGCCCTGGCCCGCAGCGGGTTCAATGTCACCAGCGCGGCCGAGCGGCTTTTCAAGTCGCAGCCCGGCTTGAGCAAACAACTCCGTTTGCTTGAGGAAGAGCTGGGCGTGCCCCTGTTCGAGCGCTCAGGACGCCAGCTTACCGGGTTTACCACAGCAGGGCGGGCGGTCATGGAGCTGGCGGAATGCACCCTCGCCAACGTGGAGGCTATCCGGCGGGTGTCACTCGAATTCAGTAATCCGGGCAGCGGTGAACTGTCCATCGCCACGACCCACACCCAGGCTCGCTACGTGCTGCCGCCTGTCATCCGCGCCTTCCGGCGCAGCTATCCGGAACTGAGCTTGCATCTGCATCAGGGTAGTCCGGCCCAGATCGCAGAAATGGCGGCCAGTGGCGGGGTCGACTTTGCCATCGCCACGGAATCCCTGCATCTCTTCGACGAACTGATCATGTTGCCTTGTTATCGCTGGAACCGCGCTGTAGTCGTACCGAGGGGGCACGCCCTGGAGAATGTTGCGCCATTGACGCTGGAGGCAGTGGCCGAATACCCCATTCTTACTTATGTGTTCGGTTTCACCGACCGCTCCCACATCAACGATGCCTTCCAGCAGCGCGGGCTTGTGCCCCGTGTGGCACTGACCGCCACCGATGCGGATGTGATCAAGACCTACATCCGTCTGGGGCTGGGAGTGGGTATTCTGGCCGAGATGGCGCAGGATGAAAGCCTTGATGGCGACCTCGGTTTTCTGGATGCCAGCTTCCTGTTCGAGCCCAGCATCACCCGCATCGGTTTCCGCAAGGGCCTGTTCCTGCGCGCCTGTCATTACGACTTCATCAGGATTTTTTCCGGTCACCTGTCGCGGGAAGTGGTAGACCAGGCCACGAAGGCCAGTACGCCAGCCGAGCGGGACGAGTTGTTCGCGACTTTGGCCATTCGGGATTATTAGTCTACGTTACCGCTATGGTTTCATGGCCTGTCCTGACAGACACATTGCCGTCGAATCGCCATAGGCCGGATTTTGAATCTTCGCACCAACGGCCGTAGGCGATAGTGTAAAGACGTCGCGTTTTACGGTAGTCCAAGGCACGGAAACCAGAGGCGGTTTGCGGCGGCTTCAAGCAGCCAGGCACGATTCATTTCATATTTTCAGCCAAAGGCCTGACTGCAGCGTGGCCTGAATGTGCGACACATTGTCACATTGTCACGAATCGTTCAGTTCAATCCGACTGCGGGTTAACCCCTATCCCCCCACGTAACATGATCATTCATCGGTAAATGAACATAGGGTAAACCCTTAAAAAAACACGGAACATTCTGATTTTTATACTAAATAATTTCTGGAACGCATGTTGCTTTATGTAGGCTGCGAACTTCACTCCAGCCGCCTGATGATGGGTCAAGGAGCGTTGCGCTTGTACGTTTCCCAATTCAAAGACTTAGGTTTAAGGAGACTGATATGTCCAAATGTAACAACCGCTTCTCTCTGCGGGCCCTGGTGGCCGCCGTTTCTGCCACTGTGGCTTTGGGCGTTGTCGCCCTGCCCAGCCTCTCGCACGCCGACGAGACCTGCAACTCACCCTTCACCCCGCTGATCAAGGGTCAGGAAGACCTCGTCTACGTGTGGACGCTGGGAGTTGAAGGCATGGGCGACGGTTCCGACAAGCTCGTCACCGTCGACGTCCGCCCCGGTTCCAAGACCTTCGGCAAAGTCATTGCCTCGCTCTCCACGGGCGACCGCGGCGAAGCGCACCACATGGGCTTCACCGACGACCGCCGCTACATGTGGGCAGGCGCGCTCGATTCGAACAAGATCTTCATCTTCGACATTCACAGCAACCCCGCCAAGCCGAAGCTGGTCAAGACGATCGCCGACTTCGCCGAGAAGACCGGTTTCGTCGGCCCGCACACCTTCTACGCCCTGCCGGGCCGCATGCTGATCCAGGCGCTGTCCAACACCAAGGACCACGGCGGCCGCACCGGTCTGGCCGTCTACAACAACGACGGCAAGCTGATCAACACGATCGACATGCCGACCGGCACCTTCAAGGGCGTGGCCGCCGACGGCTACGGCTACGACCTGGGCATCAACCCGCAGCAGAGCGTGCTGCTGAGCTCCAGCTTCACCGGCTGGAACAACTACATGATGGACTTTGGCAAGATGGCGAAAGACCCCGAGGCGATGAAGCATTTCGGCAAGACCATGGTTCTCTGGGACGCCAAGACCCTGCAGCCGAAGAAGGTCTTCGAAGTGCCGGGCGCGCCGCTGGAAATCCGCTGGTCGCTGAAGGAAGGCGACAACTGGGCCGTTACCGCGGCTGCGCTGACCGGCAAGCTGTGGGTCGTCAAGCAGGACGGCAACAAGGAATGGCAGGCCTACGACGTGGGCACCATCCAGACCGAAAGCCCCGTCCCATTACCCGTCGATATCTCGCTCAGCGCCGACGGCAAGGGCTTGTGGGCCAATACCTTCCTGGATGGCGTGGCGCAGTACTGGGATTTCTCCGACCCCCTGAAGCCGAAGATGACCTACAAGAAAAAAATTGCCTCGCAGGTCAACATGGTGTCGCAATCCTTCGACGGCAAGCGTGTGTATTTCACCACGTCGCTGCTCGGCAACTGGGACAAGAAGGGCAAGGGTGACGACCAGCTCCTGAAGATGTATCACTGGGACGGCAAGGAACTTGCCGAAGCATTCTCGATCGATTTCTACAAGGAAAAGCTCGGTCGCGCTCACCACATGAAGTTCCAGGCGATCAACCTGAAAGAGCTGCAGCCCCTGCAGGCCAGGCTCGACGGTGCGAACACGCAGGACAAGCTTGCCTTGACCGATCTGTTGGGCAAATAAACGCCTGGAGGTTGCCATGTCATACCAGAGTGCCACTATCGTGATACGGGCACTCCCTCCCCCCTCGCGGGGGCGGGGAGTTTTCAAGTTTCTTTTGTCTCTGCTGTTTCCGCTTTCCCTGGCCTGCGCATCTCTTCCTGGCCATGCGGCCGCCGTCCCGGTCAAAGACCCCGATGCAAGCGGCGAGCTGATTTTCGATTACGACGTCAATCCACCGGGAACCTATACCCTGCAAAAAATCCAGCACGCCGCCAGCGGCCAGGTTCTGGATACCGAAGGCCGTACCCGCGCACTCGCCGATTCCTTCGGCAGCGGCAAGGTCACCCTGTTGTCTTTCATCTACTCCAGTTGCGCCGATCCCAACGGCTGCCCCTACGCCTATACGGTGTTCCACCTGCTCAAGAACCGGATGGAACGCGAGCAGCCCCAACTCACCGGCAAAACCCGTCTCGTCAGCCTCTCGTTCGATCCCGAACGGGATACGCCCGAAGTGCTCAAGCTCTATGCCGGCGCGGATGCGAAGGCCGCGAAGGGCGTACAGTGGGATTTTCTGACGACGGCCTCGCTGCGCGAACTGATTCCCATCCTGGACGCCTACCGGCAGGATGTGTACTTCGATCTCGATCCCAAGACCGGGCAAGCGCTTGGGACCATGAGCCATGTATTGAAGGTCTTCCTGATAGATCGCGCCGGAGAAGTGCGCGAAATCTATACGGCTTCATACTTGAACCCGGACGTCGTTTACAACGACATTCTGACTCTCCTTCTCGAAGACGGGGCAACACTGAAATGAAGAACGTCCTCCCGATCGGACTCGCGGCCGCGGGTCTGCTGCTCCCGCTCGCCATCTCGGCCGGCACGCCTGTGAATCTGACGCCGCCGCTGGGCCTGCCCGCGCTGTTCATTCCCGAGGCCAACCCGCTGACCCAGGAAAAGATCGACCTGGGCCGAAAACTCTTCATGGATCGCCGCCTGTCGCACAACAACGTCATGTCGTGCGCCATGTGCCACGTCCCCGAGCAGGGTTTCACCTCGCACGAACTGGGCGCCGCCATCGGCCTGCAGGGACGCAGCCTGCGCCGCAACTCGCCCGCCATATACAACGTCGGCTACCAGCGCAGCCTGTTTCATGAAGGCCGCGAACTCCATCTCGAGGACCAGGTCTGGGCACCGCTGCTCGCCAAGAACGAGATGAACATGCCGTCCATCGGCTACGTCGTCGAGAAGGTCAAGATGATGCCCGAATACAAGGGGCGGTTCGAGGCCGCTTTCGGCGGCGAAGCGACGGCCGAGCGCATCGGATTCGCCCTGGCGAGCTATCAGCGCGCCATGGTGTCGGGAAATTCCCGCTTCGACCGCTGGTACTACGGCAGCGAGAAGAATGCGCTCAATGCCAGCGAGCAGCGGGGATTCGACGTGTTCCGCGGCAAGGGAAGCTGCATCGCCTGCCACACCGTCGGGGAGAAGCACGCCCTCTTCACCGACCACAAGTTCTACAACACGGGACACGGCTGGCAACGCAGCATGGCGCCGGAAAAAATCATTCACAAAGTGCAGCTTGCGCCGGGGGTGTTCGTGGACGTGAGCGACGAACAACTGGACGACTTCGAGAAACCGCTGCCCGACGTCGGACGCTACGAGGTCACGCTCGATCCCAAGGATCGCTGGGCGTACAAGACCCCTTCCCTGCGCAACGTCGCCATCACCGCGCCCTACATGCACGACGGCGCTTTCTCCACCCTGGAGGCGGTCGTCGAGTTCTACAACAAGGGCGGCGTGGACAATGAAGACAAGTCCCCCCTGATCTTTCCGCTCAATCTGACGGAAGAAGAAAAGGCGGATCTCGTCGCGTTCATGAAGACCCTGACCGGGGACAACATCGACGCGCTGGCGCAAGACGCACGCCGGGCGCGCGAGAACTATGCCGTGCCGAAACAGGATCCGAGCGATTTCTACATGGAGAGCATCGGCAACAGCCGCCCCTGAACGGCGGCAAGCGGCCCGGCTCACCCGGAAGCCTTTGCGCCTCGCGTTCGAATCGCAGCGCACTGCCGCAACCGGCGGCGCGCTGTGCTTGCCTCGATACCCCACCTCTTTTGAAAGGAAGCGCCTTGAACAAGATCGTTTTCAAGACCGGCGAGGCCACCGTGCTCGCCCGCGAAGGCCAGTACACCGACGCCATGCCCGAAATCCTCATCGGCAGCGTCGACGGCCCGGTTGGCCACGCCTTCGCCAACATGATGGGCCAGACTGCCGGCCACACCCGGATGTTCGCCATCCGTGCCTGCAACCAGCAGGTGCGCCCCGCCACGCTGATGGTGCCCAAGGTCACCATGAAAAGCATGGCCTACGTCGACCTGTTCGGCGGCACGGTGCAGGCCGCGACAGCAGACGCCGTGCTCGACTGCGTCATCGAGGGCATCCTGCCGCGCGAGCAGGTCAACGATCTGTGCATCGTCAGCCTGGTGTGGATCGATCCGCGCTGCGAGACCGATCCCGATCTCGACCACAAGGATCTCTACCGCACCAACTACGAAGCCACCAAGCTGGCTATCCAGCGCGCGCTCAACGACGAGCCCTCGATCGACGAACTGATCGCCAACCGCCACACGATTACTCACGACATGTACGACCCGGAAGCCTGAGCGCCCCTGAAAGGCTTTCAGGGCTGCGCACCCCGCGTATCCACCCGCCCTGCTGCGTACTTTCCCCAATAGCCTTCCCGCCCGCCGCGCCCAAGAATACGGAGGGTGTCGCCGTATGCGGCATCCGCCACACTCTTGCCACAAAAGGAGGAAGGACCATGAAAGTCGTATGGAATGACCAAGCCTGCTGTCACAGCGGAAACTGCGTGAAAACGCTCCCCGAAGTCTTCAAGGTCGAAAACGGCCAGTTCGTTATCCAGCCAGAAAACGCCAGCGCCGAACAGGTTCGTCAGGTCGTCGACGCCTGCCCTTCGCAGGCGCTGAAAATCGAAGCCGGCTGACCGGCCGGGCATGCCGGCACAAGCCGGCATGCAATCGGAAAGACGCTGCAAGCCGGATTAGGGCGTGTTAACGCTAATTTCACGCCCGCGACGCGACCGATTCGGGATGCAGACCGCGAAACGGGGTGCGCGCAGTGTCGTTCACTGCAAGCGGCTTGCGACAAAGGCATGCGCCCGAATCGGCCCGTCCCTCCGGGGTGTCGCGAGAAAACGCGCCGGCACGGCGCGCACGCCTTCGGCGTTTCCGGCGCCCTCGACAAGGACGCGACATGCTTCTCAACCGGCTTTCATCCCTGTTCGCACTCTGGCTGCTGGGGCTGGCCGGCGCCGGCAGCCAGGCCGCCACGTTCGACCTCGGAGACGACGCATCCTTCAGCATCGGCGCCGGCCTGCGGTTCAGCTATCGGTCGGCGGAAGACGCGTCGCCCGGCGGCGGCCGCAGCGACGATCTCGTCGTCGACAACGTCCGCCTCTACATGAGCGGACGCGCAAGCCGCACGCTCGGCGCCACGCTCAACTTCGACCGCGACGGCGTCGACGACATGCCCGATGGCCTGCGCGTTCTGGACGCCTACGTGCAATACGAGCCGCTGCCCGAATTCAATGTCTGGCTCGGCCGCATCGCGCCCGCGTTCGACCGCCCCGACCTCGACGGCGTCTTCTATCTCAACGTCTGGGACTTCCCCGTCGTTTCGCGCTATCCGAGCCGGGCGCTGGGGCGGGATTACGGTCTGGCCGCCTGGGGCAGGCTCGTGGACAACAAGTTCACCTACGTGCTCGGCGCCTTCAAGGGACACAACGATTACGCCGGCGCTTCCAGCGATTCCGGCAACCCGCTCTATAGCTGGCGCGTCGCCTACGCTTTCCGCGATGCGGAACCCGCGTCCGCCTATTACACCGGCAGCACGTATCACGGTGCGGCCGACATCCTCACGCTCGGCTTCGCCGGGATGTTCCAGCGCGACGGCGTCGGGCTGGCGGACAATCCGGGCGACTACCTCGGCATGAATCTCGACCTGTTGCTGGAGCGGAAGCTGGCGGGCGGCGGGGTGCTGACGCTGGAGGGCGCTTATTACGATTACGATCTGGGCGGGAAAACGGATTGCGGCAGCGGGGAGCCGGGGGCGCCGGCCTGCCCGGCCGCGGCGGGCGCCAACGACAACGTGGGCGGGCTGATCGATGGCAAGGGCTATCTGGCCACGGCGGCCTTCCTGTTTCCGCGCAGGCTCGGTGTCGGACAGATGCAGCCCTTCGTCCGCTACCAGCGTTTCGACCGCAGCGCGTCGGATTCCTCGGTCGAGGTGTTCGATGCCGGACTGAACTATGTGATCCGCGGGCACGACGCCCGGCTGTCGGCCTTCTGGTCCAAGACCGCGGACGACCGCCCGGCGCCCGATACCGAGCTGGACAGGTTCGTCGTCGGGGTGCAGTTCCAGATCTGAACGCCACTCGTCCCGGCTTTATCCAGCAGGCCGCCGGCATAGGTCACCAAGGCAAACGAGATGCTTAACGAGTTACTCAATTTCAAATGAGTTCTAACATTACTTCCAAGGGGCGCTTGGATGATCAGGTATCAAGACTCGGTTCGATTTATCCACAAAAAGTGGGGAGGAGATGAACATGCAGAACAAGACAATCTGGTTACAACCTGGCGGCGGCTATGATCGCATTGTGATCGGAACCAGCGAAGCACCGCCACCGCAAGCTGGCGAAATCACCGTCCGGCTAAAGGCCAGCTCGTTGAACTACCATGATTTGCTCGTGGTGACGGGTGCCGTACCGCATGACGTCCCTCGTATTCCAATGGCCGATGGCGCTGGTGAAGTGGTTGCAGTGGGTGATGGGGTCAGTGAGTTCAAGGTCGGTGATTGCGTGATCAGCACGTTTTTCCCGACCTGGCTGCAAGGGGAGCCCAATGTACACGATTTCTCCACCGTGCCGGGCGATGGCGTCGACGGCTACGCACGGGAAGCAGTGACCGCGCCGGCTACTTCATTCACGCTTGCGCCCAAAGGATGGAGCCATGCGCAGGCTGCAACGTTGCCGACGTCGGCAACGACGGCGTGGCGGGCACTGGTGCAAGATGCCGGGATCAAGGCTGGCGATATTGTTTTGGTGCAAGGTGGCGGTGGGCTTTCCACCGTTGCCCTGCAATTGGCCAAGATGCTGGGTGCCACGGTGGTTGCCACCGTGTCCAGCGAGGCCGGCAAGGCGCGCGCCAAGGCGCAGGGTGCGGATTTCTTCGTCGATTACCGCGAAGATTCATCCTGGGGCGGAACGGTACGCGAACTGACGGGCGGGCGCGGCGTCGATATCGTTGTCGATATCGGTGGCCCGTCAACCCTGGTGCAATCCCTGCATGCCGTTCGTACCGGCGGACATATCGCGTCGATTGGCCTGATCGGCGGTATGGAAGCCACGCTGCCCATACCGCTGCTCCTTGCAAGGCAGGTGCGCCTGCAATCGGTCGTCGTCGGCAGTCGCAAGAATCAACAAGATCTGGTGCGGGCGATCGACGCGAACGGTCTGCAGCCGGTCGTTGATCGACATTTCGATCTGGATGCCCTCGGCGACGCTTTCCGCTACCAGGAATCCGGTCAGCATTTCGGCAAGATTATCCTGGACATATAAGTTGATTGCTGGACCCGTGCCAATGCGTGCCTGACAATGTGCTGCAGCCGACCGCCATCGCGCTACGCGGGCTGCCGGCGGCTGAGTTCAAACCTTGGACGGACACGGAGCGGAAACGAAGACCAGCAAGGCGTACGATCGATGTTTAATTCGGAGGTAAATCATGAAACAACCATACGACGGCAAGGTGGCGATTGTGACTGGCGGAGGCTCGGGGCTTGGAGAGGCCATCGGCAAGGCTATCGCCGCGAAGGGGGCGAAGGTGGTGCTGACCGATATCAATCTTGCGGCAGCGCAGCGTGTTGCTGCGGAGATTGTTAAGGCCGGCGGCGTTGCAAGCGCCATCCAGCAGGACACCAGCGTCGCGGAGGAGTCCGCAAAGGTCGTGCAGTACGCAATCGCCACCTACGGTTCCTTGCACTACGCAGTCAACAACGCCGGCATCGGGGGCGCACAGGCGCCCGCGGGGGAGACGGACCTCGCCAACTGGGACCGTGTCATCGACATCAATCTCAACGGCGTCCTGTATGGGATGCGCTACCAGATCCCCGCGATGCTGGACGCAGGGCCGGCAAGCTGCGCGATCGTCAATATGGCATCCATACACGGCACCGTGGCCGCTATCGGCAATGGTGCCTATACCGCAGCCAAGCACGGAGTCGTCGGACTGACCAAGAACGCGGCGGCGGAATACGGGCCTCAGGGCCTGAGGATCAACTGTGTCGGCCCGGGTTATATCGACACCCCGCTGCTGGACAATCTCCCGAGCGACGCTCGCGCAGGCCTGGTTGCTCGCCATCCCTTGGGCCGACTCGGCCGTCCGGACGAAGTCGCCTCTCTCGTGTGCTTTCTGCTCTCGGATGATGCGTCGTTCATAACGGGCAGCTATTACCTGATCGATGGCGGTTACACCACTGTCTAGCAGCTTCGCAGCACACGCAGGTGGGCGCGCGGATCGTAGCGGCGATGCGGACGCCGCCCCCGTCCGGTGCCCGCCCCGGACGGGCAGGCCGGCTCAGCCCCGGCCCGAGGGCGTGTGCGACGCGTCCAGGAACTTGTCGTAGAAAATGTGCGTTTCGCGCACGCCGGCCTTGGTCAGGCAGGCTATCGCGGCATCGACCATGCCGGGCGGCCCGCACAGATAGGCGTGGCTGTTGGGCAGATCGTGCGCGTCGGGCGACAGGATGTCGACGCAGTTGCCGCGCAGGCCGGACCATTCGCTGCCTTCGGGTTCGCGCGACAGCACCGGGATGAAATTGAAATGGCCGTTGCCGCGCGCCTTGATCGCGTGCATCTCGTCCAGGCAGTACAGGTCGTCCTGCGTACGCGCGCCGAACACGTAGGTGACCTTGCGCTGAAACCCCTGTTGCGAGACCTGCTCCAGCAGCGCCTTGATGGGTGCCATGCCGCTGCCACCCGCCACGCAGATCATGGGGGCGGACGACTCCCGCAGCCAGAACGAGCCGTAAGGGCCCGTCACGCTCACGCGCTGGCCGCGCCGGTCGGCGGCATGTAGCCAGCCGGTCATCTCTCCCTGCGGCACGTGCCGGATGAAGAAGCGCACCTGGTCCGGCCGCTCGCTGTCCGGCGCGGCCGCGAAGGAATACGAGCGCGGCTTCTCGATCACGCCCGGCACCGTCAGCTCGGCGTACTGGCCGGCCAGATAGGGCGGCAGCGGTGCGTCGAGCTGGATGCAGACCTCGACGATGTCATGGGTGAGCGCGCGCATGTCCGCGATCGCGCCGGTCGCCGTGATGGGCTGCGACAACTGCATGGGCGGCTGATCCATGGCGACTTCGATCTCGACGTCGCTGCGCAGGCTGGTCTGGCAGGCCAGGATGACGCCGTCGTCCATTTCCTCGCCCGACAGGACGTAGCTGAAATCGTTGAGCGCCTTGATCTTGCCGCTTTTCAGGCGGCAGCGGCACTGTCCGCAACTGCCGACGCGGCAGTTGTGCGGCCAGGGCAGGCCATTGTCGAGCGCGGCCTTGAGCAGGTTGTCGCCGGGCTTGACTTCGAAACTGGCGCCGCTGGGCGCGACGCTCGCCTTGAACGGGCCCTTGCGGGCGAAGAATCCGAACATGACGGCACTCCTCTCTTCTCTGGTTCGTCGCGCCCGGACGCCGCTTTGCACCCGGACGCGCAGGGGCTTACAGGTGGACGATCTGACTCTTCAGCGAATAGAGAATGCACAGGACTTCGTCCTTCTCCTTCTGCCCGACGCTGTTCTTGTCCAGTGCGGCCAGCACGTCGTCGCACACCGCGACGAACTCGACCTCGTTGATGTTCATGCCGGTGTGCGTCGTGATCATGTCGCGTCCGGTGTAGGTTTCCGGGCCGCCGAAACCGGCGCAGCACATCTCCGTCACCAGCCGGACCACGTTTTCCGGATCGCTGTTGACGTAGCGGTTCTTGACGATCGGGTTGGTCGAGTGGTTGTGGAAGATGTCTCGCGCGATCGCCTCGATGCCGGGGCGCTTGCCGAGGCGTTCGTACAGGGTGGTGGTTGCGGTTTCACTCATTTTCGTCTCCTTGCCGGCAGGCGTGCCTGCCGTGATCGGGCCGGCCCGCGAACGGGCCGGCGTTGGCGCGTCAGAACGCGTAATTCACTTCCAGCTTGCGGTCGCGAACGGTATCGGGATTGACCTCGTAACCCACCTTGCGGTTGATTTCGCGGGCGATCTTCTGCTCTTCGGGCGACGCGAAATCGCGGTCCCAGATGGCGAGCTTCTTCTTGTACACGGCGTGCCACAGCGGCGGGACCAGCGCCAGCACGAATTCGCTGTAGTAGCCCATCATCGCGTTGGGGCTGCCCGCGGGCGAGGACGGCTGGCCGACGCTCGACAGTTCCCAGAAGTGGGTCTCGCCGCGGTCGTGGTGATCCGCCTGGCGGCCGATCTCGATGAAGGCCCAGCTGGTGAAGACGTTGTCGTTGTCCCACGAGTGGCGGTACTCGATCGGCTGGCCTTTCACGCGGATGAGGCCGTAGTGCTCCATGTAGTTGAGCGCTTCGAGTTCGAACGACGAGATCACCCAGATCACCAGCATGCAGCCGAGGGAGAACAGCGCACCTTCCACGCCGCTGGCCAGATAGCCGACGCCGCCGAACAGCGCCACGGTGGGCAGGCTCAGCAGGTAGCCGCGGATCCAGCGGTTGGACGGCGAGAGGAAGGACTTGCCCATGCGCTTCAGCCGGCGCTGCTCGGTACGGTAGCCGAAGTAGGACTGGCCGAACGTGGAGACGACCCAGTGCTTGTACAGGCCGCGACCGCGCGGCGCGGTGGCCGGATCGGTGTCGTCCATCATCTTGTTGCCTTCGGGCCCGAGCCAGGCGCGGCCGAGTTCGAGGTGATGGTTGTAGACGTGCGCGTAGCAGAAGGCTGCGACGCCCGACAGACCCATCATCATCCGCGAGATCAGGAAGCCGATGCCCTTGGTGTGCGACAGCTCGTGGCCGAAGATGATGCCCAGCCCCTGGTGCATGGCCGCGCCGACGACGACTGCATACAGCTCCCAGCCGGTGATGCCGTTCTGGTAGGCGATGCCGTTCCACGTCATCGTCTCGATGGGCACGCCCGCGAGGTACTGGTAGATGCGCCAGACCACCGCGATCTGGAGTGCGGCGAAGCTGAAGAGCTGCACGTACATCATCAGGTTGAGCACGCCCGCCGAACCGACCGGCTGACCCTGCTTGTTGACCGCGGCACCCCGGGTGTGGACGCCCTTGGTCAGGGTATCCATCAGGATGTTGAAGCCGAAGATGCCGATGCCGACCCAGACCCAGGGGCCGCCGGCAAGAATGCCCGCGATGGTGGCCAGAATGCCGATCGGCGTGTACAGATAGACGAGATGTCCGAATATGAGACTGCGCATGGTGTCGCTCCTTTTTCCCTCAAGATTTCGTGGCGTGGTTGTAACGCTGTCTCGGCATGCCTGCCATGCATGCAAATTCGGCGTTCGAGGGATTTATACAAACAGGAGCGGCTGCCGGAAATCCGAGAAAATACGGGCGTATGCGTGGTTCTACGGTGTTTCCGGCCCAAACCGGGTAATACTACGCAGCGCGCCAGGCGCTAGTGTCGTGACTCAGAAATAGGGGGACATAATGAAACGGATGGATTTTTTCGCAGGGCAAGGCGCGAGGAGAGCGTGGTTGTTGCCGATTTATCGGCTTTACAACCACGGCCTACCCCTTGCGGGTGGGCGACATAGCCGGCTCTATGGCAACGACGAGCAACGCCGCC
>NZ_JANJXQ010000136.1 GCF_024708915.1 Thiobacillus sp. | reverse complement strand
CGGAATGTCGTGCTGCTCGACGACCATGCCACGCGCATCGAGTATTGAATAGGTGATATATACGAGTTTGTTGTGTGTCACGGTAACCATGCTGTCCCATCCCGAACCGTCAAAGAAAGCGCTGCGCCAAGGCCTCGCTGGCGTCTGCGCCGCCTGCTGCCTATGATACCTTCGAAGCCTGCCCCACACATCGCCCGCCATGAAAGCACTCAAACACCTGCCCACCTGGAAAACGCTGGAACAGCACTTCAAGGACATGCGCGCATTCGACATGCGCAGCGCATTCCGCGAAGACGCCCAACGCTTTGAACGTCTGTCGTTACGCTGCGGCAACCTGCTGCTCGACTATTCGAAGAACCGCGTCACGACGGACACGATGCAGCATCTGATGCAGCTGGCGCGCGAATCCGATCTGGAGGGCATGCGCAATGCCATGTTCAGCGGCGAGCGCATCAATTTCACCGAGCGGCGTGCGGTGCTGCATACCGCCCTGCGTGCGCCGGTACGCCCGCCACTGGTGGTGGAAGGCGTGGATGTCGAGCGTGAAGTCGCAGCAGTGCTGAAGCGCATGCAGCGCTTCGTCGAATCGATCCACAACGGCGGCTGGCGCGGCCATACCGGCAAGCCGATCCGCGACGTGGTGAACATCGGCATCGGCGGATCGGACCTGGGGCCGGCGATGGTGTGTTCGGCGCTCGACCATTACGCGCTGGAAAGCGTGCGGGTGCATTTCGTCTCCAACCTCGATCCGGCGCATCTGGCCGGAACCCTGAAACAGCTCGATCCCGAGACCACCCTGTTCATCGTCGCCTCGAAAACCTTCACCACCCTGGAAACGCTGGCCAACGCCAATTCGGCCAAGGCCTGGCTGCTGGCTGCGCTACGCGCCCCCGCCGCGGTGGCGCGGCATTTCGTGGCGCTGTCGACCAACGCGCAGGCAGTCGAGGCATTCGGCATCGACCCCGACAACATGTTCATCTTCTGGGACTGGGTGGGGGGGCGCTATTCGCTGTGGTCGGCGATCGGCCTGTCGATCGCGCTGCAGATCGGCTGGGGCAATTTCCAGGCGCTCTTGGCCGGCGCCCACGCAATGGACATCCATTTCAGGGAGGCACCGCTGGAAGCCAACATGCCGGTCATCCTTGGCATGCTCGGTATCTGGTACGCCAACTTCTGGGGCACCGACACCTATGGCATCTTCCCCTACGACCAGCGCCTGCGTCTACTGGTGCCGTTCCTGCAGCAGCTCGACATGGAGTCGAACGGCAAGAACGTCAACCGCGCCAACAAGCGGGTCAACTACAACACCGGCCCCATCGTGTGGGGCGCCCCGGGCACCAACGGCCAGCACGCGTTCTTCGAACTGGTGCACCAGGGCACGCGGCTGATTCCGACCGACTTTCTGGCTGCCGCGGTCAACCCCACGCCGCTGGCCGACCAGCACGAGTGGCTGCTGGCCAACTGCCTGGCGCAGACCGAAGCGTTGTTGAAAGGCAAGTCGCGCGCGGTGGCCGAAGCCGAACTGATCACCCAGGGCATGGGCCGCGAGGCCGCGCGCGCGCTGGCGCCGCACAAGGTATTCCCGGGCAACCGTCCCAGCAACACCCTGCTCTACCAGAAGCTCGACCCGCACACCCTGGGCATGCTGCTCGCGCTTTACGAACACAAGGTGTTCGTGCAGGGCGTGATCTGGCAGATCAACAGCTTCGACCAGTGGGGCGTCGAACTCGGCAAGCAGCTGGCGCCGCCGATCCGCGCCGCACTGAGTTCGGTGCGTGCGATCGGCGAACACGACGGCTCCACCCTCGGATTGATCGCCGACATCCGCCGGCGGCGCGGCCTCAGTACTTAGAGCCTAATTCAGCAGAAATCATGCCCCGCATTGAGACCAGGATCGGATGGATGCAAGGCGCGGAACGCCGGCCATGGTCATTCCATGGCCAAGTTCCGCAACGCCGCAGACGCCGACCCTGGTCTCAACCCGGAGGGCCGGCTGCCTGCAGGCGCATGGCCGCGTTACGGGCCGTTCATTTGGAACGACCAAATTTCACGCCTCGCGCCTCGCCCTGCATCCCGCAGGCAAGCGGCGCGGAGCATGATTTCTACTGAATTAGGCTCTTAACGCGCACGCGGTAGTTGAGCACCGCCCTGCCCTCGGCCGGCACCGGCACCCGCCATTCGGCAGTGCCGGCGGTCGCCTTGGTGTGCGGCTGCGATTCGGAGAGCATCGTCCAGTCGCCCGGCATCGGCTCGCGTACCGTGACGGTGACCGCTTCCGGCTTGGCATTCTTCAGCACGATCTCGTAGGCCGATTCGAACACGTAGTTGGTGCGGCCGGTGCCGGCGAGCTTCCTGAAGTCGGTCTGCTTCCTGTCGGCGGTGACGTCGAAGGCGTCGCCCAGCTTGAGGCGTACGGTCTCGTTCTTCGGCGTGTGGTCGATACGATCCTCGCCGACAAACTGCGCGTTGCCCTGGCTGTCCTTCTTGTAGACCCGGACGACTCCCCTGGGCAGCGGCACGCCCAGACCTTCACCCTTGTTGTCGAATTCGACGAACACGCCCACCTTGATTTTCTGTCCCAGCTCGCCGTGTTGACCCGAGTAGTAATAAGCCGCGCCTTCGAGCAGGAACGTCTTCTTCAGCGGTACCCGGCCGGCCGACATCAGCGCCACCTGCTTGGTCTGGTTTTCCGCCAGCGTGGTGGGACGTTGCAGCGTGTAGAGGTGATATTCGAACAGGGATTCCTGCTGCATCTCGGCAGCGTCGGCCGTTTTCGCTGCCATCGCCAGCGTCGCGCGCGGCACCGGCTGGGCGTCGCGCACCCGGTTGAGATCGCCCGCCACCAGTTGCAGTTTGGCGTTGGGATAGGCTGCGCCGCTCTGGTTGGTCAGCGTCACCCAGCCGTTGAGATCCATCCGGTTGTCAGCGGCATTGAGCTCGGCGACATAATCGGCCCGCCACGACAGCCCGCCGGTCAGATAGGACAATTCCAGATCCTGTATACCCGCCGACGGGCTGTTCAGCGAGACGACGAGAGTGGGCTTGTCGCGCAAGGTATCGGGCACGCCCGCAAACGCCAGCCGCCCCGGCACGCCGGTTTCGATGCGGTCGGCGAACTTGAGCACCACGCCGCCGTTGGTCGCCAGCACGTTCGCCGTTTCGCGGGTTTCCACGCCGCTGACGGGGTGAGTGCGAATAACGCCGACCTCGCGTCCGATGTATTTTTCGAGCAGCTTTTGCGGCGTCAGCAAATCGAAATCGAAGTTCTGCTCCAGCAAGCGGAATCCGGCGGGGCTCGACACATTGCGCAGCTGAGCCGTCTCCGGGCGCATCTGCGCCGAGACTTCGCGCCACGCCAGCCGGTTGAAGTCGCGCGCGAGCCCGACCCGCCGCGCATCCTTCACCAAAGCCAGATTGTCGTTGTAGATGGTGACCGCGACGCCCTGCTGATCGGCGGCCGTACTGCCGATCTCGCCGCCCGGCGCGCCCCAGCCTGGCTGAGAAGTGGCAAGCAGCCCCGCCATCATTGCATTCAGCAGCAGCTTCTTCGTCATGTCGTCTCCTTCATGTTTTGCGGCAACCGGCATGATGCCCGATACATACGGAAAATGGTTCGCGGCGCTAGAATGGCCGAACACATTTTGCACTGACAGCCATGAGCGCAGACGATCTCCCTCCATCCCGCATAGTCGGCGGCGGCATCAATACCCGCGAATCCGAGCAGCCCGTGGTGGTGACGCAAATGCTGGGTATCGCCAGCAGCAACCCGGTCCGCGAGGAAGTCCTGCGGGAGCGCTTCCTGTCGTTCGATCCGCTGTTCGACGCCGCTTCCAGCCTGGTCGCCCACCAGTTGGTGCTGCGCGGACGCATCGCTGCCGCCGACGCGCCGCCCGAACTTCGGCAAATGGACGAGGACATGTTGCTGACCGGCCTGTATTCGCTGACGCAGGACGGCCTGACCACTGAATTGCCGCTGCTGGTGCGGATCAGCGCCGACGTGCTGTTCAGCGACATCCCCCAGCAACTCGATCACCGTCAGCTGATCTGGTGCGTAAGCCTTGACAACGAACAGCATCTGGCGCGCGCCCTCGCCCTGCAGGACGCCGGACTGACATTCTGCCCCAGCCTCAACCGCGGCCACGCGATAGTGCAGGACAGCGCCTCCGCCTGGCGCTATCTGGCCTGCCGTGCCGACGACATTCCACCCGCAGTGCCTGCGCGCCTGATCGTGGAGGGGGCACGGCACATCCATCCCCAGATACGCTGGCCTGCCAACGCCTGGTTCAAAGGCAGCCTGTTTTCGGGCGACACCCCGCCTGCTGTCCATAGCTACGAGCAGGCCGTACAACTCGACTTGCTGGCTATCGCGCTACGCCAGTCGCTCGATACGCTGATCCAGTTTTTCCGGCTGAATCCGGACATGGCGCCACGCCTGCTCGCGATCGCCAATTCACCGATCGGCGGTCTGAGCCGCCCCGCCGAATCGGTCGCCCATGCACTGATCATGCTGGGCCCCCAGCGCGCCGCCCGCGTGGCGATACTGTTGGCCCTGACCGGCAAGCAGCCGGGCGACGCCGCGCGCCACTATGCCGTGACCGCGCTCACACGTGCACTCTTCATGGGCAAAATCACGCGTCTGGGCGCACCGGCCGAGAGCGCTGCCGCCGCATTCGAGATCGGCCTGCTGTCGGCCGCCCCTCATGCACTGTCGCTACCGCTGGAGGCGCTGATCCGCAAGCTGGGGCTGACGGCGACCAGCGCGCGGGCCTTGAGCGCACACCCCTCCCCCGAAGGCGCCATGCTGCAACTGGCGCACGCCTGCGAAAACAACGATGCCGGGGTACTGGCCCGCTATGCGCAGCAGCTGGATATCCCGCTGCATCAGATTTCGGTGGCCTACCTGGATGCCCTGATCGCGGCCTCTGCGCTCGACACAGCATTGCATTGAAGCAGCGTAAAATGGCGGTTTTTGTCCGCGCGCCTGCTCCATGCACCCCACCCTGGTTTTCGACATTGAAACGATCCCCGACCTCGCCGGATTCGCCGCGGTCAACGGCATAGACGAAGCGGCGCTCCAGCACGCCGAGCTTGGCGAACTGGCGCTGCTGAACCGCCGCCAGAAAACCGGCGGCGACTTCATGCCGCATCACCTGCACCGTATCGTCGCCATATCCTGCGTGCTCAGAAGCGGCGACCAGCTCAAGGTATGGTCGCTCGGCGAGCCCGGCAGCAGCGAGGCCGAACTGATCCAGCGCTTCTACGACGGCATCGAGCGCTACACCCCGCAGCTGGTGTCATGGAACGGCGGCGGCTTCGACCTGCCGGTGCTGCACTACCGCAGCCTGATCCATGGCGTGGCGGCGGTGCGCTACTGGGACTGGGGCGACGACGACAAGGATTTCAAGTGGAATAACTATCTGAGCCGCTACCACACCCGCCATCTGGATTTGATGGACGTGCTGGCGATGTACCAGCCGCGTGCCAATGCGCCGCTCGATCAGATGGCCAAGCTGTGCGGTTTTCCCGGCAAGCTGGGAATGGACGGCTCGAAAGTGCTGGAGGCCTTTCAGCAAGGGGAAATCGACGCCATCCGCAATTACTGCGAAACCGACGTGATGAACACCTGGCTGGTCTATCTGCGCTTCCAGAAAATACGCGGCACGCTCTCCGAGTCGGCCTACGCCGCCGAGATCGAGCTTGCGCGCAGCACCGTGCAGGCCCACCCTGCCCCGCACTGGCAGGAATTCCTGGCAGCCTGGGCATGAACCCCATCGTCGACATCCTCTCCCTCGACCACGAGGGCCATGGCGTGGCGCGCATCGACGGCAAGGTCACTTTCGTCGACGGCGCCCTGGCGGGCGAACGCGCGGAAATCTCGGTCTATCGCAAGCACGCCAAATACAACTCGGCCAACGCGGTCGCCATCCTCGACGCCAGCGCCCAGCGCGCCGCGCCGCGCTGCCGCTATTTCGGCCGCTGCGGCGGCTGCTCGATGCAGCATCTGGAGGCCAGCGCCCAGGTTGCCGCCAAGCAGCGCGTGCTGGAAGAAAGCCTCGCCCGCATCGGAAAAGTCCGCCCCGACGTCATCCTGCCTGCCCTGCACGGCCCCAGCTGGGGCTATCGCCACCGCGCGCGGCTATCGTCGCGCCTGGTCGACAAGAAAGGCGGGGTGCTGGTCGGCTTCCACGAAAAACGTTCCAGCTTCATTGCCGACATGGCTAGCTGCGAGATCCTCACGCCCGATGTCTCCGCACTGATCCGGCCACTGCGCGAGCTGATCGTGCAGTTGTCGAACGCCGACCGCACCCCGCAGATCGAAGTCGCCGTCGGCGAACACGTCACCGTGCTGGTGTTCCGCCTGCTTGAGCCATGGAACGACGAGGACGCCGCCAAAGTGCGCAGTTTCGCCGAACGCCACCGCGTGCAGGTGTGGGAGCAGAAAAAAGGCCCCGACACCGCGCGTCCTTTCTGGCCGGACATTGCGCCCGAACTCAGCTATTCCCTGCCGGAGTTCGGCCTCGTCATGCCTTTCAGGCCGACCGAATTCACCCAGGTCAACACCGCCATCAATCGCGCCCTGGTCGGCCGCGCCCTGCGCCTGCTGCAGCCCCAGGCCGGCGAGCGCATCGCGGACCTGTTCTGCGGCCTGGGCAATTTCACCCTGCCGATCGCCCGCAGCGGCGCCGCGGTGATCGGCATCGAAGGCAGCGCCGAACTGGTTGCCCGCGCACGTGAAAACGCCCTGCGCAACCGCCTGCCCAACGCCCGCTTCGCGGTCGACAACCTGTTCGAGATGACGCCGGAAAAATTCGCCGCCCTCGGGCATTTCGACAAATTGCTGATCGATCCGCCACGTTCCGGCGCCATCGAGGTCGTCAAATCCCTGCCTGACAGCGGCGGGCCGCAGCGCATCGTCTACGTCTCGTGCGATCCCGCCACGCTGGCGCGCGACGCCGAGGTGCTGGTGCACCTCAAGGGCTACCGGATCGAAGCGGCAGGCATCGCCAACATGTTCCCGCACACGGCGCACGTGGAGTCGATAGCGCTTTTCCAGCGCTAATCCATTAAACTCACGCGCTTAACTCATTCTCGAAAAACATGGCACTCATCGTACAAAAATACGGCGGCAGCTCGGTCGCCAACGTCGAACGTATCCGCGCAGTAGCCGAACGCGTGGCCAAATTCAAGATGCTCGGCCATCAGGTGGTGGTGGTGCTCTCGGCCATGTCGGGGGAGACCAACCGGCTGATTGCGCTGGCCAAACAGATTCAGTCCACCCCCGACCCGCGCGAGCTGGACGCGATGGTATCCACCGGCGAGCAGGTCACCATCGCCCTGCTGGCGATGGCGCTGAAAGACCTGGGCCTGAAAGCGAAAAGCTACACCGGCGCGCAGGTGCGCATCCTCACCGACAACGCCTTCACCAAGGCGCGCATTCTGTCGATCGACGAATCCAGGATGCGCGCCGACCTGGATTCCGGCCACGTGGTCGTGGTCGCCGGCTTCCAGGGGGTCGACGAACAGGGCAACGTCACCACGCTGGGGCGCGGCGGTTCCGACACCACCGGCGTGGCGCTGGCAGCCGCGCTCAAGGCTGACGAATGCCAGATCTACACCGACGTCGACGGCGTCTACACCACCGATCCGCGCATCGTGCCCGAGGCGCGCCGGCTGAAGACCATCACCTTCGAGGAAATGCTCGAAATGGCGAGCCTCGGCTCCAAGGTGCTGCAGATCCGCTCGGTCGAGTTTGCCGGCAAATACAAAGTAAAACTCCGGGTGCTGTCCAGCTTTCAGGACGAAGGCGACGGCACGCTCATCACCTTCGAGGAAGACGACAACATGGAACAGGCCATCATCTCCGGCATTGCATTCAACCGCGACGAAGCCAAGATCACCGTGGTCGGCGTGCCCGACCACCCCGGCATCGCCTACCAGATTCTCGGCCCGGTGGCCGATGCCAACATCGACGTCGACATGATCGTGCAGAACGTGGGGCACACCAATACCACCGACTTCACCTTCACCGTGCACCGCAACGACTTCGCCAAGGCGATGGACATCGTCAAGGTAACCGCGGCCGGCATCGGCGCACGCGAGGTCACCGGCGACGACAAAATCGCCAAAATCTCCATCGTCGGCGTCGGCATGCGCTCGCACGTCGGCATCGCCCGCAAGATGTTCGAGACCCTGTCGGTCGAAAACATCAACCTGCAGATGATCTCCACGTCCGAGATCAAAATCTCGGTCGTGGTCGAAGACAAATACATGGAACTCGCCGTGCGCGCGCTGCATCAGGCGTTCGAGCTGGACAAAGCCACAGCCTGAGGTGGCGTTCGTCCGCGCATTCCGCTACAATGCGCGGCGGTTCGGAGACGTGGCCGAGTGGTTGAAGGTACTCCCCTGCTAAGGGAGCATGCGGGCTTAAACCTGCATCGAGGGTTCGAATCCCTCCGTCTCCGCCAAATAATTATGAGTCGTTGTATCTGCCATCGACGCAAAAACTGCGTATAATGCGCAACCTTCAAAGCGCCCGTAGCTCAGCTGGATAGAGTACTTGGCTACGAACCAAGGGGTCAGGAGTTCGAATCTCTTCGGGCGCACCACATACCAGAAAGGCCGGTTCCATCAAGGAGCCGGCCTTTTTGCATTCCGGACGTGGGAGTGAATCCATGGCACCGGAGACGCGAACCGAATTCCTGATGTCCTGATTCATTTCTTCGGACACGCCCATTCAAAAAGCCCGCAGCGGAGCTTTTTCGTTTTCACGTCCACAACCTTCATAGACCTGCACACGACAAAGTTCGCGCCACGTGCGGGCCGACGCTCTGTGCGCGGTCCGGTATCCGCCAACAATCCGCTTCCCGCCGGATTGCACGGTCCGCTCGCTTGCTCCGCGGGGCGCTTATCGAGCTTTGGCTTCCCGATAACACCTTGGCGGAAACGTTTATTGTTAACAACAAACCGTTATTAGTGAACGTTCACAATCATGTTCATTGTTAACAAAATACGCCTGGTGCCTCGAGCAAAAGAACATATTTTTATTAACAATCAATTGATTACAAATATGGCACGGATATGGCTTAAAGATGTTCGAGTGAACTGATCGATTCAATCCCATGAAAAACACCCGACCGCTTGAGAAGGTAACGCATATGCCCCCAAAAACCATTGCATTCACCGTTGCGTCCCATTTGAAAAGCATGGCTTTCGTCCTTGTCCTGCTGACAGTGTCTACGGCCAGCTGGGCGGAAAAGCGGACGTTCGAGATGACGATCGAAGACACCAGAATCATGCTGGTGGACAAGCAGGCATTCCACACGTTTGCATTCAATGGCCAGGTTCCGGCGCCGCTGATTCACGTCAAGGAAGGCGACGAGGTCACGGTCAACGTCAACAATCTCACTACCCTGCCGCACACGATCCATTGGCATGGATTGCTGCAACGCGGCACCTGGCAGCAAGACGGGGTGCCGGACGTCACGCAGGTGGCGATCAAGCCCGGCGACAGCTTCACCTACAAGTTCGTGGCCGAGCCTTCCGGCACCATGTGGTACCACTGCCACGTCAACGTCAACGAACACGTGTCGATGCGCGGCATGTGGGGCCCCTTCATCGTGGTCCCGAAAAACCCCAAGCCGATCGAGAAGAAAGTCACCAAGGATTTCATCATGATGCTATCGGGCTGGGACACCAAATGGGCGTCCAAGCCGGGGGAAGGCGGGGTGCCGGGGGATGTGTTCAACTACTTCACCATCAACGGCAAGGCCTTCCCCGATACCCAGCCGCTGCGCGTGAGCCGGGGCGACGTGATTCGTATCCGCCTGATCGGCGCGGGCGAACTGACCCACGCCATCCATATCCACGGCCATGTCTTCAAGGTGGCGTTCAAGGACGGCCACGCGCTGCCCTATCCCTACGATGCCGACACCATCATGGTCGGGCCCGGCGAGCGCTACGACCTCATTCTCACCATGGACAACCCCGGGCGCTGGGCGATTCACGACCACGTGGATGTCCATACCGTCAATGGCACCAAGCCGATGGGCGGCGTGATGACGGTCATCGAATACAACGAAATCAACCACAACGACCCGCTCTACGCCTGGAAAGGCAAGCAGTTCGTCCCTGATTTCTACTATGAGGAATCACTGAAAAAGCCCTACGGCATGCACGACGCAGCCGTGTTCAAGGGACAGGCCATTCAATAAGCGAAAGGATCAATGATGAATCGACACATCCTGGCGGCATTGGGGTTGGGACTGATCGCCGGCCCGGCACTTGCCGCTGACGGCAACGGCGCCGGCCTCCTGAAGTCGCAATGCATCAGCTGCCATGCCATCGTAAAACCGGAAAACGCCAGCCTCGACCGCTTGTGGGAACGGAAGGGACCGGACCTCTATTACGCGGGCAGCAAGTTCAACAAGCCCTGGCTGGAAAAATGGCTGCAAAACCCGGTGCGTATCCGCCCGGCCGGGGAGTTTTACACCCGCCATGTGAAAGGCAGCGACAAGGAAGACGTGGTGGACGAGTCGGGCTTGACACCGCATCCCAAGCTGTCCCAGGCGGACGCCGAAGCGGCTGCCGCAGCGCTCATGACGCTTGTCGCCCCGGCCGGACTGGTGAGTAAAGGGGCATTCAAGGGCGAGAAAGTCAGCATGGCGATGGGGGGCATGTTCTTTGGCAAGCTCCGTGGCTGCGGTGCGTGCCATATGGCCAAACCCGGCTTTGGCGGCTCGTCCGGCCCCGAGCTCCATACCGCTGGCGAGCGCCTGCAGGGGGATTACATCTACAGCTATATCAAGGACCCGCAGCTGTTCGATCCGCACATCTGGATGCCCACGCTCAATCTTGCCGAACCCGATCTGCAGCGGCTGACGGGCTACATCCTTCAACTCGGCGCAACGGAGGCCAAACAATGATGAATAGCAGGCAACTCGCTTCCACATTTTCCCTGGCGGGATTCATCCTGGCTTCCTGTTTCATGCTGCCGGCCCATGCCGCTGACGCGAACGGGCAGTACGCCAAGGCTGTGCGCAACTACGACACCTATTGCGTCCAGTGCCACGGCATCAACCGCAATGGCCGCGGCATCAACAGCCGCGACATGTCGGTCCAGCCGCGCGACCACACCGATGCCAAGACCATGGGCGACATCCCGGAAAACGAAATCCTCAAGGTCATCAAGGAAGGCGGCCTGGCGGTGAACAAGTCGGTGCTCATGCCCGCCTGGGGCAATGTGCTGAACGATACGGAAATCAGGGAAATGGCGGCGTATCTGCGCCATGTGTGCAACTGCGGTTCAGGTAAATAACAAGGAGCTTTAAAAATGAAACAAAACAGGATGCTGGGGATTGCTCTGGCTGGCTTGATGGCAATGTCGATGCTGTCGTTCCAGGCCGAAGCGAAAACGGTAAAAATCACGCTGCATGCGCAGGAAGTGGATTTGCCGATCGACAACAAAGGGACGATGTATCGCAGCTGGACGTTTGACGGCAAGGTGCCCGGCCCGCTGGTGCGCGTCACCGAGGGCGACACCGTGGAGTTCACGCTGATCAACGACAAGGCCAGCAAGAATTCGCATTCCATGGACTTCCATGCGGCCAGCCTGGACGTGGTCACGGATTTCGGTTCCATCAAGCCGGGTGAGGAAAAGAAGTTCACCTTCACAGCGAATTACCCGGGTGTGTTTTTCTACCATTGCGGCTCCGATCCGATGATTCAGCACATTGCACGGGGCATGTTCGGCACCATCATCGTCGACCCGAAAGACGCCAGTGCCATGCCGAAGGCGGATCGCGAGTACGTGCTGATTCAATCCGAGCTCTACCCGAACCCGGATGCCAAGGAAGAGATGATGCAGAACAAGTGGAGCAACGTCATGTTCAACGGCGGCATCTTCAAATACGACCCGGTGCATGACCCGGCCGCGACCCGCTGGCTGCAGGCCAAGCCCGGCGAGCGTGTGCGCATCTACTTCGTGAACGCCGGCCCCAACGAGTTCTCTTCCTTCCACCCCATCGCAGGCATCTGGGACAAGGTCTATGCGAGCGGCAATCCCAAGAACGTCCAGCACGGCCTGCAAAGCTTCACCGTCGGCCCGGGCGACGCTGCCACCTTCGATTTGATTTCGCCGGTCGAGGGCGCCAACGCGATCGTCACGCATTCGCTGAAAGCTGCGCTGACCGGCGCGATCGCGGTGCTGATGTTCAGCAACGAGGCCGACCCGAAGATGGGCCGCGGCGAGCAGATCCTCGTACGATAAGCCGGGCTGCCAGGAGGAAGGAAGCCGTTTCCTCCTGCCCCGTCTTCAGGCCATGCGGCCTTCTCAACATTGGCTGGTCCGTGCAATCGCACGGCCAGCCTGGCAGGGATCACGAAATGAATTGCAAACGCACATTCAAAATGTTTACGGGCATTTTGACGTTCCTCTTATTGCATGCCGGGGGCGTCGGCCTTGCATCCGCTGCGCAACCCGCTGTCCCGCACGCAGCGGACAGCGCCATCACCCGCAGTGCCCGCGTTGCCGCCAATGGCCCGCTGGACGCCCTGTCGGCAAAAAATTCCGGGAAAGGCTGGACCTGCCCGATGCACGCCGAGGTGCACAAGCATGGGCCAGGCAAATGTCCGATATGCAAAATGGATCTGGTGAAAGTGAAAAACCGGAACGGTTAGGCCGGATGAACAAATCCAGCCCGACCGGGGCCGCCCGGGTGCTGGCCGGTCACCGGTGCCTGTGTGCCATCCGGCTATCGTCGCAATTTGCAGGACACAACGCATGACGAACCGGTTCGCCATGCTGCGCTATTCTGGTTTGCTGCTGATCATCGCTGCCGGCGCGGCCGCCATCGGCTATTACGCCGGACGCCAGCCGCACCAGGACGCCAGCCGCACGACGCCGTCCGTCCGTGCGGAGAGCGGCATCGACCGTCTGGATGAGGCAGGGTCCGCGAAGACGCTTTGGGTATGCCCGATGCACTCACACATACTCCAGGACCATGCGGGCTCCTGTCCCATTTGCGGCATGGATCTGGTCGAATCCGGCGGCACCCAGGCGCACGACAGCGAAGGCATTCACGTTGACACGGCCTCGTTGCAGCGGATGGGCGTCAGGCTGGCGAGCGTGGAGCGCCAGAACCTCAGCCGGGAGCTGCAAACCTACGGCAATGTGGCGATCGACGAAGCATCGATCCATAACGTCAGCCCGAAGATCGAAGGCTGGATCCGCAAGCTGCATGTCAACGCGGTGGGACAGCCGGTCCGCGCTGGACAAATACTGTACGAGATCTATTCGCCGGAACTGGTGCAGCGCCAGCGCGAATACATCGAATTGCTGCAGCGGCGCGATCAACTGTTGCAGCGCATGACCGAACTGTCCGGGCAGAATGCCCAGGTGGCGGCGAGCCTGGCGCGGGAGCGGATTCGCAGTCGCGAAAGATTCGGCTACGCCGACGTCGACGCAGACATCCTCGACAGGATCGAAAAAACCTACCGCACCGTGGATGTGGTGGCCGTGCGCGCGCCTGCCTCCGGTTTCGTCACGCAAATTGGCGCGCGCGAGGGCAGCTATGTCGGACCGGCAACCAATCTGCTTTCGCTCGCGGATACCGCCACGGTCTGGATCGACATCGTGCTGTATCCCGATCAGCTGGCCTGGGTCAGCGAAGGCGACGAAGTGACGGTCAAGCTGCCGCACTCCGATGCGCTGCTGGCCAAGGGCCGCCTGAAATTCGCCAGCCCGACGCTGGACAATGCAAGCCGCACCGTGCGGGCGCGGCTTGCCGTGAATAACGCGCGGCAGCAGCTGCGGCCCGGCTCATTCGTCGATGTCGTCGTCGCCGCCCGCCCGCACCAGGCGCTGGCGCTGCCGCGATCCGCGGTGATGCGGACCGGCAAGGGCAACATGGTCATGCTCGCCCGCGGCAGCGGGCACTTCCTCCCGTTTCCGGTCGAGACCGGCATTGAAAGCAGCGATCTGATCGAAATCACGGAAGGGCTGCAGGAAGGCGCGCAGGTTGCCGTGAACGGCCAATTCCTGCTGGATGCCGCCGCGTCCCTGAGCGATGCGGCGCAGCGCATGCAGGGCGATCACTAGTGTCGTGGATCGGAAACAGGGAAACGTAATGGTACAGCGCCTGATCGAGTGGTCGCTGCGCAACCGCCTGCTGGTACTGTTGGGAACCCTGCTGCTGGCGGGATGGGGGGTGTATTCCGCGCAGCACATGACGCTCGACGCCATCCCCGACCTGTCCGACACGCAGGTCATCGTCAAGACCGGCTACGCCGGCCAATCGCCGCAAGCGGTGGAAGATCAGGTGACCTTCCCGCTTGCCTCGGCGCTGCTGTCGGTACCCGGCTCCACTGCGGTGCGTGGCTTTTCCATGTTCGGCGAGTCCTACATCTACATCATTTTCAAGGAAGGCACCGACCCCTACTGGGCGCGTTCGCGGGTGCTGGAATACCTGAGCCAGGTGGCATCGCGCCTGCCCCCGGGCGTGACCCCCACGCTCGGGCCGGACGCTTCCGGCGTCGGCTGGATATTCGAATACGCACTGGTCGACCGGCACCACCGCTACGACGCCGACCAGCTGCGCGCCACCCAGGACTTCTTCCTGAAATACGAATTGCAAAGCCTGCCCGGCGTGGCCGAAGTAGCCAGCGTGGGCGGCATGGCGCGCCAATTCCAGATCGAGGTGAATCCGAACCGGCTGGCGGCCTACAACCTCTCGCTGGACAAGGTAGGCCAGGCCGTGCGCGACAGCAACCAGTCCGGCGGCGGTTCGATCGTGGAGATGGGACATGCCGAGTACATGGTCAGGGCGCGCGGCTACCTCAAGACGCTGGACGATTTCCGGCAGATTCCGCTGGGGACGAACGCCGAGGGAATCCCGATCCGGCTGCAGGACGTGGCGCATATTCAGACCGGGCCGGAACTGCGGCGGGGCGTGGCCGACCTCGACGGCGAGGGCGAGGTCACCGGCGGCATCGTGGTCATGCGCTATGGCCACAATGCGCTGGAAACCGTGGAGCGCGTCAAGGCCCGTCTCAAGGAGCTCAAGACGGGCCTGCCGCCCGGTATCGAACTGGTGGTCACGTACGACCGTTCCGGCCTGATCGAGCGCGCCATCGACAACTTGCGCAGCAAGCTGGTGGAAGAATCGCTGGTCGTGGCCCTGGTCTGCCTGCTGTTCCTGTTCCACCTGCGCTCCTCCCTGGTGGCGGTAGTCACCCTGCCGGTCGGCATCCTGACCGCATTCATCCTCATGAAGCAACAGGGCGTCACCGCCAACATCATGTCGCTGGGCGGCATCGCGATTGCCATCGGGGCCATGGTGGATGCCGCCATCGTGATGATCGAGAACATGCACAAGCATCTCGAGCGCGCCGGCCCCGGCTGCGACCATTGGGAAGTGGCGCGGGCGAGCGCGGTGGAAGTCGGCCCCGCGCTGTTCTTTTCCCTGCTGGTCATCACGGTTTCCTTTCTGCCGGTGCTCATGCTGGTCGGCCAGGAAGGCAAGCTGTTCGTACCGCTCGCCTATACCAAGACCTACGCCATGGCGGCCAGCGCCGCCCTGGCGGTGACGCTGACGCCGGTATTGATGGGGTATTTCATCCGCGGCCGCATCACGGCGGAACACCGTAACCCGCTCAACCGTGTCCTGCAGGCGCTTTACCGGCCGGCCCTGCTGGCCTCCCTCGAGCGGCCCCGGAGCGTGCTGCTGCTCGCCGTGCTGCTGCTCGCCAGCGTGGCCTGGCCGGTTTCCCGCCTGGGCAGCGAATTCATGCCGCCGCTGTACGAGGGCGATCTGCTGTACATGCCCACCACGCTGCCCGGCGTGTCGGTCGACGAGGCGGCACATATCCTGCAGATCACCGACCGCCTGATCCGTCAGATGCCCGAAGTGGAGCGCGTATTCGGCAAGGCCGGGCGTGCCGACAGCGCCACCGACCCGGCGCCGCTGTCCATGCTGGAAACCACGATCCTGCTCAAGCCCAGAAGCGAGTGGCCGGCCGGCGAAACCGTGGATCAGCTGATCCAGAAGCTGGACCGGACGGTGCGGCTGCCGGGACTGACCAATTCCTGGGGCTATCCGATCCGCACCCGCATCGACATGCTGTCCACCGGCATCCGCACCGCGGTCGGCATCAAAATCACCGGCCCCGACCTGAATGGCATTGCCGCGCTGGCGGAAACGCTCGAGCGGGTATTGAAGCAGGTTCCCGGAACGCGCACGGTATTCGGCGAGCGCGTGACCGGCGGGCGCTATCTGGACATCGATGTCAACCGCGTCCAGGCCGCGCGCTACGGCGTCACGGTGGCCGACGTGCAGCGCCTGGTGCAGAGCGCCATCGGCGGAGAAAACATCAGCACCGTGGTGGACGGACGCGAGCGCTATTCCGTCAACCTGCGCTATCCGCGTGCTCTGCGCGACTCCATGGAAGCCATGGCCGCCAGCCGGGTCACGACCCCGGCCGGCATCCAGGTACCGCTCGGCACCCTGGCGAAGCTGAGCATCAGCGACGGGCCGGCCGAGATCAAGAGCGAGAACGGGCGGCTTACCGGCTATGTCTACGTCGACCTGGAGACGCGCGATCTGGGAGGCTATGTCGATGCCGCCAAGCGGGCCGTCGAAACGCAGGTCAGGCTGCAGCCGGGCTACGCCATCGCCTGGTCGGGGCAGTACGTGAACATGCAGCATGCCAGGGCGCGGCTGCAATGGGTCATCCCGTTTACCCTGCTGCTCGTTCTGCTGCTGCTTTACCTGCATTTCCGCCACCCCGGCAAGGTGCTGCTGGTGGCCATCTGCCTGCCCTTCTCGCTGGTGGGCGGTTTCTGGCTCACCTACTGGCTGGGCTACAACCTGTCTGTCGCAGTGGGGGTCGGGTTCATCGCGCTGGCCGGGGTGGCGGCGGAATTCGGCGTAGTCATGCTGCTGTATCTCGACAACGCCATCAAGGAATCGCGGCAGGCCGGGCGCCTGACCGACCACGCCGCGCTGCGGCAGGCGATCATTCAGGGGGCGTTGCTGCGCGTGCGGCCCAAGATGATGACGGTGGCGGTGATCGTGGCCGGCCTGCTGCCCGTCATGTTCAGCGACGGCGCCGGCTCCGATGTCATGAAGCGCATTGCGGCACCGCTGGTGGGCGGCATGCTGACCGCGCCGCTGCTATCGCTCTTCGTCATCCCCGCCCTGTACTGGTTGTGGCACCGGCGTCTGCCGATTTATTGATTCGGCCAGATAAAGTTTGAAGTGGGATTAAGGTTCAGCTTGCCCGGGCTGTGTGTGGCAGCGCGGGAGGCCGAATCAATAAGCATTAAAAACAGCGTTCTATTGAGACGGGCCAGCGAACCGGTCAAAGCAGGATGCCGTGAGAAATACACTGCGGGTTCAAACACCATCGGGCCGTGTCAATAGATGTTCTGCTTGAGCCGCTTCCATAAGGTGGTGCGCGACATTCCCAGCCGGCGTGCCGTCTCGGCCTTGTTCCCGCCGGTTTCGGCGAGCACCCGGGCAATGATTTCGGCTTCGTTTACTCGCTGCTGCTGCGGGCGGTAATAGGGCCGCACCAGCGACGGCTCCGGCGCCGCAACGCCAGGCGCGGGCGGCGCAACATATTCGATCTCGGGCGGGAAATGCTGCGGCTGGATGATCGGGCCATCCGCGTGCACCAGCGCATATTCGAGCGCATTGAACAGCTGCCTGATGTTTCCCGGCCAGTCGTAGGCTTCGAGGGCAAACAGTGCTTCATGGGTGAGCCGCATATTGTCCCGCTTGTAGCGCTTTCCCAGATCGCCAAGCAATTTGTTGGCGAGCATGGAAATATCTTCCTTGCGTTCGCGCAGCGGCGGAACATGGAGAGGAAGCACGCGCAACCGGTAGTAGAGGTCTTCCCTGAATCCGCCGCGCTCGACCATTGACGCCAGATTCCGGTGCGTCGCCGCGATGACGCGGACATTCACCGGGCGGGCGTGGTTCTCGCCCAATCGCACCACCTCTTTTTCCTGCAACACGCGCAGCAGCTTGACTTGCGTGCCCAGCGGAATTTCTCCGATCTCGTCCAGCAGCAGCGTCCCCCCCTCGGCAGCCTCGAAGCGGCCGATTTTTGCCACGGTCGCACCGGTGAAAGCGCCCTTGGCGTAACCAAACAATTCCGATTCAAGAAGATTTTCGGGAAGCGACGCGCAATGCACCGGGATGTAAGGCCCCTTGCAGCGGTCGGAATTGTCGTGCAGCGCCTTGGCGACCAGTTCCTTGCCGCTCCCGCTCTCGCCGGTCAGCAGCACGCTGGCTTTGCTCGGCGCCGCTCGCAGAATTTGCGAATAAAGCTTCTGCATCGCGGGGCCATGGCCGACCATGCTGCCCAGTTGCAGACGTTCCGTGACTTTCTGTTCCAGTTCCGCTTCGTGCGAGCGGTCTCGCAAAATGATCGCGCAGGACAGCGGCAAGTTTTCCGACGGCGGCAGCAATCTGGCCCACATCCGCAGGAATACGGAGGTGCTGTCCGGGCGCTGCAGCACAATATCCTGAATGACGTCGCCGGCCTTCCAGTCCTGGGTCAGCGCACATCTCCCCCGGTTTTCGCACGCCTCGGCGCATCCCGTCCCCTTGAAAATGCTGGGGCAGAGCAGATTGACCAGATTCTCGCCTTCACGCCCGACCATCTGTGTGGCCGCCCGGTTGGCCGCCAGCACTTTCCGGTTCTTGTCCAGAAATAGCACCCCCTCTTCCAGGCTATCCAGAAACAGATTGAGCATGGGAATCGTCATCATGTCATCCACTTTCGTTCAGAATTAACGTAAAAGGTAACGTTTATTATGAACAAGGACAATGGGTTTTTGCTGGCGACAGCCTCCGCCTTCGGGGAGGAAAATCCAATGCCCCCCCATGACGGCAAACCCGTCGGGGCGGCATGCCCCGCCGGCTCAGATTTTGATATCGGCATCGATACCGGTTCGCCAAGTGCGGCGGCTCCGGTAAAATGCCGGGTTTTCCTGCCTGCACCCCCCTCATGGAAACCACGTCCGCATCGCCCCTTGCGCGCGATGTCAAGAAGCGTCGCACCTTCGCCATCATTGCCCACCCCGACGCGGGTAAAACCACGCTGACCGAAAAGCTGCTGCTGTTCGGCGGCGCGATCCAGATGGCCGGCACGGTCAAGGCGCGCAAGAGCGGCCGCTATGCCACCTCAGACTGGATGGAAGTCGAGCGCGAACGCGGCATTTCGGTGGCGAGTTCAGTCATGCAGTTTTCCCACGGCGACTGCGTCTTCAACCTGCTCGACACCCCCGGCCACAAGGACTTCTCGGAAGACACCTACCGCGTGCTGACCGCGGTCGACGCCGCCATCATGGTGGTCGACGCCGCCAAGGGCGTAGAAGAACAGACCATCAAGCTGCTGGAAGTGTGCCGCCTGCGCGACACGCCCATCATCACCTTCATCAACAAGATGGACCGCGAGGTGCGCGAGCCGCTGGAACTGCTGGACGAGATCGAGTCGATCCTGAAAATACACTGTGCGCCGGTGACCTGGCCGATCGGCATGGGCAAGCGCTTTCACGGCGTGTATCACCTGATCAATGACGAGATCCTGCGCTTCAGGGCCGGCGAGGAAAACGCCGACCAGCCGTTCGAATCGCTGCAGGGCCTGGGCGATGCCACGCTGAAGGCGCGCTTCCCGCTCGAAGCCGACACCCTGCTGGCGGAAATCGAACTGGTGCGCGGCGCCGGCGCCAGCTTCGACCTCGATGCCTTCCTCAAGGGCAGGCAGACACCGGTGTTTTTCGGCTCCGGGGTCAACAATTTCGGCGTGCGTGAAGTGCTGCGCGCGCTGGCCGACTGGGCGCCCTCGCCGCAGCCGCGCGAGGCGGTCGAGCGAACGGTCGACCCCACCGAGCCGCGATTCACCGGCTTCGTGTTCAAGATCCAGGCCAACATGGACCCGCAGCACCGCGACCGCATCGCGTTCTTCCGCGTCTGCTCCGGCCGCTATTCGCCCGGCATGAAGGTACGCCACCGCCGCACCGGCAAGGAGATGAAGATCGCCAACGCCGTCGTCTTCATGGCCAACGAGCGGCAGCGCTCCGAGGACGCCGTCGCCGGCGACATCATCGGCATCCACAACCATGGGCAGTTGCAGATCGGCGACACGCTCACCGAGGGCGAGGCGCTGCAGTTCAAGGGCATCCCTTACTTCGCGCCGGAGCTGTTCTCCAAGCCGCGCCTGCGCGACCCCCTGCGCGCCAAGCAACTTAACAAGGGCCTGCTGGAACTCGGCGAGGAAGGTGCGGTGCAGGTGTTCGAGCCCTTCGCCGACAACACCTTGCTGATCGGCGCGGTCGGCCCGCTGCAGTTCGAGATCGTCGCCCATCGCCTGAAGACCGAATACGGCGTCGACGCTACCTTCGAGAACGCCGGCATCCACACCGCGCGCTGGGTCACCTGCCCCGACGCCCAGCACCTTGCGGAATTCACCAAGGCGAATTCATTGCGGCTGGCGAAGGATGTCGACGGCAACCTGGTCTATCTTGCGGACACCCGGGTAAACCTCCAGCTGGCGCAGGAGCGCTGGCCCAAGGTCGCGTTCCACGACACCCGCGAGCACGGGCAGCGCCTGGGCTAGGCGCGCCGGCCACGCGCCCGCATCGCTACGGAAGCCGCGCCAGGCGAGGACTGCAGGCGCTCACGATGCTCGCCTCGCCGACCGGCGAGGCACGGGAAAGTCCCTGACGCGCGACGGTCAGAGCTTGTTGCGCTCTCCCGTATAGAACACCTGCCAGGCCTCGACGGTGCCGGTGACGCGCGCCGAGTGAGCGGGAGCCGCCCTGCTCGAGACGGGGATCGGGTCGCCCTGCCCCATCCTGAAAGCGTCCCAGCCCTTGCCAGCGGGAGCATCTCCGGCCGACGCGCCCGTATTGCCCCTGCCGGCGACGTGGATCGGATCGCCCTGCCCCATGTTGAACGTATCCCAACCCTTCCCGGGCTCGGACATTGCAGGCGAAGCCAGCAGCAGACCGGACAGGCCGATGAAGCCGGCGGTGAGGGGAACTCTCTTGAAGATTTTCATGGATGACCTCTGAAATGTCTGACGAAACCCACCAATGGGGTTCATGAACGGCTTCCTTCCGGGACGCCTGCCGGCCTGGCATCGTCTGACCGTCGACGTCCCTTCCGTGCCGCCCGGCGGAGGCGCATGCCTTCGCGCCGGGCAAGGCGGTCCGGCGTGCCGAACCGCAGGAACCGCGTTTACTGCGACTGGCTCACGTGGACCGCACCGGACCGCGGAAGGGCCTCACCCGCGCCGCTGCGGAAGGTGTCCCAGCCCTTGCCAGGCGCGCCATTGCCTGCCACGGCAACCGGCGCGTGAACCTTGATGGGCTCGCCTGCGCCGGTGCGAAACGTGTCCCAGCCCTTGCCAGGCGCACCGTCGACCGCCTTGGCGGTTGACTGGTGGGCGGCGATGGGCTCGCCCCC
>NZ_JANJXQ010000279.1 GCF_024708915.1 Thiobacillus sp. | reverse complement strand
CTTCTGGGCCCTTTGCCAAGAGCGCTTTCGCGCCAACCTGACCCAGCAGCAATTCAGCACTTGGATCAAGCCCCTGGTATTTGACGACACCGGCGGCGAGGTGCGCATCCTGGCGCCCAACCATTTCGTGATGGACTGGGTACGCGAGAAATTCGCCGAGCACATCGATGTCTGGGCGCAGGAGTTTTACGCCCGCCCGGTTGCCATTACCTACGCGCTCGGCAAAAAAACCAGCGCGCCGCGCGCGCCTTCCGCAGCGCTGTCCGCCGCGCCTTCCGCCGCGCTCCCGGCCAGCGCTGCAGCCCCTGTCCAGCTTGGCCTGCGCATCAATCCGGGATTCACTTTCGACAACTTCGTTTCCGGCCGCGCCAACCAGTTGGCGCGCGCCGCCGCACTGCAGATTGCCGACAATCCAGGCGTCGCCTACAACCCCCTGTTTGTCTACGGCGGCGTGGGGCTAGGCAAAACACACCTGTTGCAGGCCATCGGCAATACCGTGCGCCTGGCCACGCCGGATGCGCGTATCAGCTATATCCATGCCAACGATTACGTGGACGACGTGGTCAAGGCCTACCTCAACAAGCAGTTCGACGACCTCAAGCGCCGCTACATGTCGCTCGACCTTCTTCTGATCGACGACATCCAGTTCCTGGCCAAGAAGGACCGCACCCAGGAAGAGTTTTTCTACGTATTCAATTCGCTGATCGAGAACAAGAAACAGATCGTCATCACCTGCGACACCTTCCCCAAGGAGATCAGCGGACTGGACGATCGCCTGAAATCGCGCTTCGCCTGGGGTCTGACCGTCGCCGTCGAGCCGCCGGAACTGGAAATGCGGGTCGCCATCCTGCTGGCCAAGGCGCAGGCAGAAAACATCAAGCTCGACGAGAACGTCGCCTTTTTCATCGCCAAGCAGGTGCGCTCCAACGTACGCGAACTCGAAGGCGCCTTAAAGCGAGTGATCGCATTCTCGCGCTTCCACGAAAAGCCGATCACCCTGGAGCTGGTGAAAGAAGCCCTGCGCGACCTCATCGCTTCGACATCGCGTATCGTCTCGATCGAGAACATCCAGAAAACCGTCGCCGACTTCTACAAGATCAAGGTGGCCGACATGTTCTCCAAGAAACGCACCCGCAATCTTGCACGCCCGCGCCAGATCGCCATGGCGCTGGCGAAGGAGCTGACCAACCAGAGTCTGCCGGAGATCGGTGAATCGTTCGGCGGGCGCGATCACACCACGGTGATCCATGCCTGCCGCAAGGTAGCCGAGTTGCGCGAGACCGAAGCCGACATCGGGCGCGACTATCTGGTGTTATTACAAAGCCTGACTGGCTGAGGATGAAATGTGGATAAAGCGGATCCAGCGCCGGGAACGGAAAATCCATCCCCATTCCTCCCACCTTGCCAAGACTTTACCCACATCCATAAAACAACAACAACATACTGTTTTTATTTTAAAAAAAATCTTATCCCCAGTTTCAGGCCGCCTTTATTATGATTCTCAGGAATATATAAATGCTATTAGTACAAAGCGAACGCAACGCCCTTCTTGCTTCTCTCTCCGCCGTGGTCGGGGTCGTCGAGCGGCGCCATACCCTGCCCATCCTGTCCAACCTGCTGCTGGAACGGAAGGCGGGCGCGCTCACCGTGCTCGCGACCGACCTCGAGCTGCAGGTCAGCACCCGGCTCGACAATGCGGAGACCGGCGACGACTTCGCGATCACCATCGCGGCGCGCAAGCTCTTCGACATCGTGCGTGCGCTGCCGGATTCGGCGAAGGTCAAGCTCGACAGCAAGGACAGCCAGGTGGTGGTGAGCGCGGGCAAGTCGCGCTTCACGCTGCAGACGCTGCCTGCCGCGGATTTTCCGCGCGTCGAAACCGGCAGCGGACTGAGCGAGCCCGTCCGCCTGCCGCAGAAGACGCTCAAGCGGCTGCTGCAACTGGTGCAGTTCGCGATGGCCAGCCAGGACATCCGCTACTACCTCAACGGCATGTTGCTGGTGCTCGACGGCAAGCAGCTGCGCGTCGTCGCCACCGACGGCCACTGCCTGAGTTACGCCGAGACCGAACTCGAATCCGAGAGCGCGGCGCGCGAGGTCATCATCCCGCGCAAGACCGTACTCGAACTGTCCAAGCTCCTGGCCGACTCGGACGAGCAGGTCGAGCTGCGCATCGGCGCCAACCAGGTCACGATCACCCTGCCCGGCACCGAGCTCGTGGCCAAGGTCGTCGACGGCAAGTTTCCCGACTACCAGCGCGTCATCCCGGTCAACCAGCCGCGCCACCTCAAGGCCAACCGGCAGAACGTCGTGCAGGCCCTGCAGCGCGCGGCGATCCTGTCGAAC
>NZ_JANJXQ010000289.1 GCF_024708915.1 Thiobacillus sp. | reverse complement strand
TTCGAACGCCTGCGCCAGGATGGCATCACGGTGCTGTCGACCGAGCGCGCGGCCAACCAGGAAATCCGCGAGCTGCACGTCGGCCTGCTGAACATGATGCCGGACGCGGCGCTGGAGGCGACCGAGCGCCAGTTCTACCGGCTGGTCGGCGAATCCAACCCGATCGCGCAGTTCTACATGCATCCCTTCACTCTGCCGACGCTGCCGCGCGGCGCGGCGGCGCAGGCGCACATCGCGCAGTTCTACGAATCGTTCGAGGCTATCCGTGCAGCCGGGCTGGATGCGCTCATCATCACCGGCGCCAACGTCAGCCATCCCAACCTCGCCGACGAGCCGTTCTGGCAGCCGCTGATCGAGGTGATCGACTGGGCGTGGGACAACGTCACCTCGACTCTGTGCTCGTGCCTCGCCACCCATGCGGTGATGCAGTTCCGCCACAGCCAGGCGCGGGTGAAGCAGCCGCAGAAAATCTGGGGCGTGTTCGAGCATCGCGTCACCGACGGCCGCCACCCGCTGGTGGCCGACGTCAACACCCGCTTCGACGTGCCGCATTCGCGCTGGAACGACGTCTCGCGCGCGCAGTTCGAGGCGGCGGGGGTCAAGGTGCTGGTCGAAAGCGCGGAAGCGGGCGTGCATCTGGCGGTGAGCCATGACGGCCTGCGCACCGTGTTTTTCCAGGGGCACCCCGAATACGACACCATTTCCCTGCTGAAGGAATACAAGCGCGATCTGCTGCTCGCCGCCGCCGGCAAGCTGCCGGCGTTGCCGCCGTTTCCGGTGCGCTATTTCGGCCGTCAGGCGCAGGCACTGCTGGACGAGTTCGGCAGCCGCATGCAGGCCGGCGAGGCGCTGGCTTTCCCCGAAGCGCGCCTGCTGCCGCTGCTCGACAACACCTGGCACGATACCGCCGAGGCAGTGATCGGCAACTGGATCGGCTGCGTCTACCAGGTAACCCACCGCGAACGCAGCCTGCCTTTCATGCCGGGCATCGATCCCGATAATCCGTTGGGTCTGGCGTGACGGACGCCCGCGCGCACTTCGACGAGGCGCAGGGCGCGCTGATCGCCAGCGGTGCCTGGCATGCCGGGGCCGCGCCGGCCTTGCCCGGGCTCGGCGGCAAAACGGTGCGCGTCCTCGACGGCGCCGGCATCACCCGGCTCGATACCAACGGCGCCTGGCTGCTGCTGACCGCCGCCCGTCCGCAGGCCGGCGACCCGCTGCCCGAGCTGCGCGCGTTCCGGCCGCAGCATCTGGCTGTGCTGCAACTGGTGGCGCAGCACAGCGCAGCAACCGCCGCGCAGGCCGCGCCGCGCCGCGAAGGCGTGCGCGAAGTTACCGGGCGCGGCGCGCTGGCGATGTGGGGGCATGTCGTCGGCCTCACCAATTTCATCGGCCACCTGTTCGTCGAGCTGATGGCCTTGATGGGCCATCCGGGGCGCTGGCGCTGGCGCGAATTCGGTGCCCAGGTGAGTTCGGTATTCGTCGGCGCGATTCCCATCGTGGCCGGCATGCTGTTCCTGCTCGGCGTGGTGTTCGCCTACCTGCTGGGCGACCAGGCGCAGCAATACGGCGCCAACATCTTTGTCGTCGACGGCCTGTTGCTGGCGATCCTGCGTGAAATCTCGCCGGTCATCGTTGCCGTCCTGGTAGCCGGGCGCACCGGCGCGGC
>NZ_JANJXQ010000219.1 GCF_024708915.1 Thiobacillus sp. | reverse complement strand
GTCTGCTTCATCAGGGCCGTCGCCACGTTTTCATAACCCGGGATAATGGCCTGGATGGCGTTGGGCATGTTCCAGTTGATGTTCTTGAACCACTTGGGGCCGAACGGCATTTTCATCGGCATGCCGGGGTTGCCCAACGGACTCACCTTGAGCACGGACAGATCCTTGCGGACGAGTTGCAGGCCGTAGAAGGTGAAGAAAATCTGGGTTTCATAGCCCAGCGCGGCCGCCGTCGAAGCCAGGATGAACGGGGGGTAAGCCCAGTCCAGCGTGCCCTTGGTGGCGATAATGGCCATTTTTTTGGTATCCATGCTCAAGTCTCTCCTCTGCCGGTTAAAAAAACAGCGCCGCAGGTTCCTGGCTGTGTGCTCCCGGAACGGACGGCGCTGGTTTGGTTTTTTGTATTTATTTTTTCTTCATGAAGAAGGTGAATTCGCCGCCCGCTTCGGCGGTGGACAGCAGTTCATTGCCGGTCTGCTTGGCGAAAGCGGCGAAGTCCTTGACCGAACCCGGGTCGGTGGACAGGATTTTCAGTACTTGTCCGCTTCCGACATCAGCCAGGGCCTTCTTGGCGCGCAGAATGGGCAGGGGACAGTTCAGGCCGCGGGCATCGAGTTCTTTATCGAAATTCATTTGGTTCTCCTTACATTAAATAATTATGTACTAAAAAACGCTGCGGTACCTTAAACCAGAAATTTTTCCATTGCAACCGAAATTGCAGCGCTGCCGGAAAATCTGGCTACGCCTTCAAATCGTCTTGAACCGTGGCTTCAGCGCGGCCGGCTGAGGGCATTGCCGGAGCGTGCCCACGCCATGATGCCACCAGCCAGGTTGTGCATGTTGCCGTAGCCCTGGGAAGCCATGAACGCACACGCCTGGGCCGATCGCGCACCGGAGCGGCAGTAGATCACCACGGGTCTGTCCTGGGGAACATCGGCCGCGCGCAGCGGCAGCAGGTGCAGCGGAATGTGGATGGCGCCATCGATCACGCCCTGCGCCACTTCGGCCTCGGTGCGCACATCGATCAGATGCGCGCCCTGGGCTGTGATTTCCGCGACGTAGCCGGGATCGACTTCCTTGAAACCTGACAGTCCGAACATAGATGTCACACTCCTGAAATGGAGAAATTAGAATTCTCTAATATATCCTAAAGAAAGCGGCACGCCAAGCACCCGCCCGCGATGGGAACGATGCCGCTGCCCGCCCGAGTCTTTCACACCAGGCGGGCGTCTGCGGCGTTTCCGGCTTGCTCAACAGCGCTGGGCGCCGTGATACAGATTGACCACGTGGCGCGCCTCGGCGAAAAACAGCCAGCGCTCGACCGCGGCGCCGGCGATACCCGCCAGGGCCGCGACGATGACGGCGGTTTGTCCGCCATGCTGGTTGAAGACCCATACCAGCATCAGACCGGGCAAGGCGAAGCCCAGCACGAAAACCACGGCCTTGAGCAGGCCGGCTTTCTGCCGCGCGATCTGGAAGCCGAATTCCTGGGTCAGGAAGGTGCCATGGGTATGGCCGGTGTCGAGCAGCTTGACCTTGGCACGGGTCAGACCGGTGGCGGTATTGATGGTGGGCGTCAAGCCCGGGCTGCGAATCCAGAAATAATAGATCGCCTTCAGCACTGCGGCGATCGAGATGATCAGCGCCGACATCGCAATGTAGGGCGTGGTATCGAGGCCGGCATAGACCGCACCCAGCAGCAGCAGCAGACTGCCGCTGGCATAGCCCAGCGCCAGATAGTTGGCGGGCACCAGCGGGGTGTTCCACTGGCGGATGGTTTTCAGGCAGGCGTAGATCATGCCGGTGGAAAACACCGTGATCCAGGCCAGCACGGCGGTCAGAAAACCGAAGGTTTCACGCAGCCACAGCGGTGCGTCGAACCAGATGCAGGCGAGGTAGATCAGCGCCAGCGGCATGAATACCACGGCAAACACGCCTTCACGCGACAGCCACGAGGTACGGAAGCGGCTGAACGCGCGCCAGGCGTTTTTCGGATTGGCGAGGTGGAAGGTGGACGACAGCAGGCCGAACACGATCAGGCTCATCGCGACGAGTCCGCCGATGACCAGCTGTTCGCGGCTGAAGCTGCCGCCGAGCTTGAACGTGTCGGCGATGAACAGCAGCGAAATCAGGCCGAAGCCGGCGCCCGATGCGACGGTGAAGAAGATGACTGAGAAAGCGGGATGCATGGATACTCCTGGCGCAAATTAAAGGCTACGCGGCTTAGCGGCGCACCAGCTTGTTGGCGAACTGCTTGATGCTTTCCTTGAGGCCGCCTTTGGGCTGGGTGTCGACCGGAATCACCGGCTTGCGGCGCGGCGGCAGGTAGGTGTTGGTCGGGTTGTAGTTGAGCTCGGGCATCAGCGGGAAGCCGCCGCGCTCGCGCACGGTGCGCGACACCGCCGAATCGGGATCGTCGAAATCGCCGAACATGCGGGCGTGCGCCGGGCAGGTCAGCACGCACGAAGGCTGGCGCTCCTCGACCGGCAGTTCCTGGTCGTAGATGCGGTCGACGCACAGGGTACATTTCTTCATCGTGCCGCTGGAGCGGTCGAGCTCGCGCGCGCCGTAGGGGCAGGCCCACGAGCAGTAGTTGCAGCCCATGCACTTGTCCTGGTCGATCAGCACGATGCCGTCTTCGGCACGCTTGTACGAAGCGCCGGTCGGGCACACGGTGACGCAGTCGGCGTCCTCGCAGTGCATGCATGACATCGGGAAGTTGACCGTCTTGTTGTTCGGATACTCGTCCATCTCGTAATGGCGAATCCGGTTGAACCACACGCCCGACGGCTCGGCGCCGTAGGGCTGGTAGTCGGACAACGGGCCGATGGTGCCGGAGGCGTTCCATTCCTTGCAGGCGATGGCGCAGGCATGGCAGCCCACGCACACGTCGAGGTCGATGACCAATCCAAGTCTCATGTTGTGCTCGCTTTATATTTACGGATGCTGCTTAGTTCTGCTGCTCAGTTCTTCTCATGGCTGCGGGCGTCGTAGCGCAGCACCTCGGGACGATCGTAGTTGTCGCCCGGCAGTTTCTTCAGCGCATCGAACTGCGGCCATGAGCCGGCCTCGCCCGGTGCGGCCTTCCATATCTTCACGCGCAGGTCGAACCACGCCGCCTGTCCGGTCACCGGGTCGGAGTTGGTGACACGGCGCTCGCCGGCCTTTTCCGGCAGCAGCTCTGAAATCAGGTGATTGAGCAGGAAGCCATTGGTCGCTTCCGACGCGTTTTCTTTCAGGCCCCAGGCGCCCTTCTGCTTGCCGATCGCGTTCCAGGTCCAGATGGTGTTTTCCTGGGTGCCTTCCATGGTCTTGACCTGGCAGCGGATCTTGCCGTTGTGCGATTCGACCCAGATCCAGTCGAAGTCCTTGATGCCCATTTCCGCCGCCTTGCGCGCGTTCATGTACATGAAGTTTTGCGCCATGATCTGGCGCAGCCACACGTTCTGCGAATCCCACGAGTGGTACATGAACATCG
>NZ_JANJXQ010000160.1 GCF_024708915.1 Thiobacillus sp. | reverse complement strand
ACGCCTGCCCGCCGCGATGCGGATCCTCGGCATCGACTTCGCCCGCCTCTCCGAAGAAGCCGGGCACGCTTGAGCTTCGCGGAAACCCATGGCAGCGTGCTGGCCTTCGATCTTGGCCTGAAGCGCACCGGCGTGGCGTCGGGCGAATTGTCGATCGGCATCGCGCATCCGCTTTCCGTCATTCAGGCCGGTTCCAGCGAGGAGCGGCTCGCCGCCATCGCCAGGCTGGTCGCCGAATGGCAGCCGGTGCTGCTGGTGCTGGGGCTGCCCACCCACGCCGACGGCAGCGAACATGAAATGACCCGGGTGACCAGAAACTTCGCGCGCAAATTAGAATCGCGCTTCAACCTGCCGGTGTTCCTGGTGGACGAGCGTCACACCAGCACGGCGGCCGAATCCGAACTTCACGCGCGCGGCATCCACGGCAAGAAAAACAAGGCGCTGCTGGACGCCGTCGCCGCACAACTCATACTGCAAGGGTTCTTCGATGCACGCCTCACTGCCTGACGCCAACACCCTGATCGCACGACTCGCCGCCGCCATTACCCCCTCGCTCGCCCCCGACACCCTCGTCGTCGGCATCCACACCGGCGGCGCATGGGTGGCCGAGCGCCTGCATGCGATGCTGCAGTGCGGCATGCCGCTCGGCACGCTCGACATTTCGTTCTATCGCGACGATTTTTCGCGCATCGGCCTGCATCCGCAGGTGAAACCGTCCAGCCTGCCGTTCGACCTGGAAGACCGCGTCATCCTGCTGGTCGACGACGTGCTGCACACCGGCCGCACGGTGCGCGCGGCAATGAACGAACTGTTCGACTACGGCCGCCCGGCCTCGATCCAGCTGGCGGTGCTGGTCGACCGCGGCGGCCACGAGCTGCCGATCCGCCCGGATTTCGCCGGCCTCGTGCTCGACGTCCCCGAGCACCAGAACATCAATCTTTCCCGGCTGGACGACGGCCATCTGACCCTCTCGATTGCATGAACCCACAACTCACTGAAGACGGCAGGCTGCGCCACCTGCTCACGCTCGACGGCCTGCCGCGCGCCATCCTGACGCAGATCCTCGACACCGCCGAATCCTTCATGGACGTCGGCGAGCGCGAAGTCAAGAAAGTCCCGCTGCTGCGCGGAAAGTCGATCTTCAACCTGTTCTTCGAGCCGTCGACGCGCACCCGCACCACCTTCGAGATCGCCGCCAAGCGGCTGTCCGCCGACGTCGTCAACCTCAACATCGCCACCTCCAGCCAGACCAAGGGCGAGGCGATCCTCGACACCGTCGACAACCTCGCCGCGATGCACGCCGACATGTTCATCGTGCGTCATGGGCAGTCGGGTGCTGCGCACTTCATCGCGCGCCACGTCGCGCCGCACATCTCGGTGGTCAACGCCGGCGACGGCCGTCACGCGCACCCGACCCAGGGCCTGCTCGACATGTTCACCATCCGCCGCTACAAGGGCGAGTTCCACAACCTGACCGTGGCCATCGTCGGCGATGTGCTGCATTCGCGCGTGGCGCGCTCGCAGATCCACGCCCTGACCACGCTGGGGGTGCCGGAAGTGCGCGTCATCGGGCCGAAAACCCTGCTCCCCACCGGGGTCGAGCAGATGGGCGTCAAGGTGTTCCACGACATGGAAGCCGGTCTGCGTGGCTGCGACGTGGTCATCATGCTGCGCCTGCAGAACGAGCGCATGAAGGGCGCGCGCTTGCCGAGCACCCAGGAATACTTCAAGTTCTTCGGCCTGACGCCGGACAAGCTCGCGCTGGCCAAGCCGGACGCGATCGTGATGCACCCCGGGCCGATGAACCGCGGCGTGGAAATCGACTCCGAAGTAGCCGACGGCCCGCAGTCGGTGATCCTGCCGCAGGTGACCTACGGCATTGCGGTGCGGATGGCGGTGATGGCGCTGCTGGCAGGGGGAACGGCATGAAAATCCGGATCAGCAACGGGCGTGTGATCGACCCGATGAGCGCGCGCGACGAAGTCGCCGATATCTACGTCGCCGCCGGCAAGATCGTCAGCATCGGCGCTGCGCCCGCCGACTTCCACGCCAACCGCACGCTCGATGCCAGCGGCCTCGTCGTCTGCCCCGGCCTGGTGGATCTGTCGGTGCGCCTGCGCGAACCTGGCTTTGAATACCGCGCCACGCTGGAATCCGAAATGCTCGCCGCAGCGGCGGGCGGCATCACTTCGCTGGCCTGCCCGCCCGACACCGATCCGCCGCTGGACGAGCCGGGACTGGTGGAAATGCTGAAATTCCGCGCCAAAAATCTGCCGGGACCGCGCGTCTATCCGATCGGCGCCATGACGCAAAAACTCGAAGGCATGATGCTGACCGAAATGGCCGAGTTGACCGAAGCGGGTTGCCGCGCGTTCACCCAGGCCGACGCGCCGATGACCAACAACCAGGTGCTGCTGCGCGCGATGGAATACGCCGCCACCTTCGGCTTCGCCCTCTGGCTGCGGCCACAGGATGTGTCGCTGGCGCGCGGCGGGGTGGCGCACGACGGCGCGATCGCATCGCGGCTGGGTCTGCCCGGCATTCCCGTTCTGGCCGAGACGGTGGCGCTGGCAACGATTCTGCAGCTGGCGCGTGAAACCGGCGCCCGCATCCATCTGGCCCGGCTGTCGGCGCGCGAGAGCATCGCGATGGTGCGCGCCGCCAAGGCACAAGGCCTGGCGATTACCTGCGACGTCGCCACTCCGCACGTGCACCTGTCGGAAAACGACCTCGTCAGCTTCGACTCGCACCTGCACCTGGTGCCGCCGCTGAGGAGCCTGCGCGACCGCGACGCCATCCGCGAGGCGCTGCGCGACGGCTCCGTCGACGCGCTGTGCTCCGACCACACGCCGGTCGACGAAGACGCCAAGCAGGTACCGTTCGGCGAATCCGTTCCGGGCGCATCCGGCGTCGAACTGCTGCTGCCACTGACGCTGAAATGGGCGCGCGAGATGGGCGTGCCGCTGATGCAGGCAATCGATCTGATTTCGTGGAAGCCGGCGCAGATCCTGGGTGTCCCCGGCGGCAATCTGGCGGTGGGCAGCTACGCCGACATCTGCATCTTCGACGAAACCGCCGACTGGGTCGTCACCCCCAAAGCCCTGACCAGCCAAGGCGACAACACGCCCTTCCTCAACCACCCGATGCAGGGCCGGGTGCGCTACACGCTGATCGACGGCCATATCGATTTTGAAGCCCCGCGCTGATCGACGCCGCGGCGCCGATGGCGGCTAGCCCGGCCGCCATGCCGCGCGCGTCCTTTCCGATATTGCTCGTCAGCCTGCTTGGCGGGGCACTGGCCGTCGCCGGCTTCGCCCCGTTCGCGTTCTGGCTGTTGCCGACGGCGAGCCTCGCCGTGCTGTTCTGGCTGCTGGCGCATACGTCCTCGATGCGCGCAGGCTTCCTCATCGGCCTGGCGTGGGGGCTGGGCTTTTTCATCGCCGGGGTGAGCTGGGTATTCGTCAGCCTGTCGGTATACGGCGGCATGGCGGCATGGCTGGCGACGCTGGCGACCTTTTTGTTTTGCGCCTTCCTGGCGCTGTTCCCGGCCGCAGTCGGCGCCCTGCAAGCGTACCCTGCAGGGCATAAGCGCTGGCGCATCCCGCCGGCGCTGCGTTTGTTGGTGCTGATACCGTTGCTGTGGGGCGCGTCGGAATGGGTGCGCGGCTGGATTTTCACCGGCTTTCCGTGGCTGGTGATGGGCTATTCGCAAGTTCCCGCCAGCCCGCTGGCGGGCTTCGCACCGCTGTTCGGCGTGTATGGCGTGTCGTTCCTGCTGGCGCTTGCGGCGGCAGGACTGGCATGGATGCTGACAAGTCCGCGCCGCGCAAAGCCGAAATTATGGGCAGCCGCCTGCCTCGTGGCGCTGGGGGTCGGCGGCCAAGGCTTGCGCGGCATCATGTGGACCACACCGGACGGGACGCCGACAACGGTCGCGCTGCTGCAGGGCAACATCCCGCAGGACATGAAATGGCAGCCGGAGAAAACCCGCGCCACCCTGGAAAGCTACGCGCGCATGGCAGCCGCCTCGCCCGCGCAGCTGATCGTGCTGCCGGAAACCGCGCTGCCGCTGTTCGAAGCCGACCTCCCCGACGGCTATCGCGCCGCGCTGGCGTCGATCGGCCAGAAAAACGGCGGCGACGTGCTGGCCGGACTGCCGACCGGCTCGCCGCAGGGCGCCTACTACAACAGCGCGATCAGCCTCGGCAGCGCACCCAGCCAGCGCTACCACAAGGTGCATCTGGTGCCGTTCGGCGAAACCATTCCGCTGAAGGCCGTGTGGGGCTGGATCATTCAGGTGCTGCACATTCCGCTGTCGGATTTTGCGCGCGGCGCGATCGACCAGCGTCCGCTCGCCATCGGCGGCCAGCGGGTGGCGGTCAACATCTGCTA
>NZ_JANJXQ010000154.1 GCF_024708915.1 Thiobacillus sp. | reverse complement strand
TCGAAGCGCGACGGCATCAGGAACAAGTCCGCCCCAGCCTCGATCTGGTGCGCCAGCGGCTCGTCGTAGCCGATCTTGACGAATACCCGCTGCGGGTGCTGTTTGGCCAGCCGCACGAGCTTCTGCTCGTACATTGCCTGGCCGCTGCCCAGCAGCACCAGGCGCGCGTCGGTCTCGGCGAGCAGCACCGGGATTGCGGCGATCACCCAGTCGATACCCTTCTGCTCGACCAGCCGCCCCACCAATCCCAGCAGCGGGGCCTGCAGGGCGGCGTCATCGACCTGCGGCAAAAAACGTTCGAGCAGGGCCCGCTTGTTGCGCCGCTTGCCGGGCTGGATGCGGCTCATCGAGTAATGCGCGGGCAAGTGCGGATCGGTGGACGGGTTCCAGATCCGGGTATCGATGCCGTTGAGAATGCCATGCAATTTGTATTGCCGCGACAGCAGCAAGCCGTCGAGTCCGTAACCGAATTCGGGGGTGCAGATTTCCTGCGCATAGGTAGGGCTTACCGTGGTGACGGCATCGGCATACACGATGCCCGCCTTCAGCATGGAAAAGCCGCCATGGAACTCCACTCCCTCGGGCGACCACCAGTGGCCGGGCAGCTGCAGGCGTACGAAATCGCTGCTCGGGAAATAACCGCTGTAAGCGAGGTTGTGAATGGTAAACACGGTTTTCGGCCGCCGCGGCTGCTCGGCCAGCAACGCCGCCACCAGGCCGGTCTGCCAGTCATGCGCATGCACCACCGCAGGCTGCCAGCCCAGATTCAGCGCATCCTGCGCCAGCAGTGCCGCCGCCCGCGCGAACACCGCGAAGCGCTCGGCATTGTCGGGCCAGTCCTGGCCGTTGGCATCGACATAGGGATTGCCTTCGCGGTCGAACAGCGGCGGGCAGTCGATTACCCATAGCGGAAAGGGAAAATCGGGGTGGCGCGTTTCCAGGATGCGCGCGCCGACCATGCCCTCGGCGCCGCGCACGTCGAGCCAGCCGAGAATGCGCATCGGGTCGAGCTGGCGCAACAGCGCGCGATAGCCCGGCAGCACCAGACGGATGTCGGCGCCGCGGTCATGCAAGGCATGCGGCAGGCTGTGGAGCACATCGCCCAGGCCGCCGGTTTTCACCAGCGGATAGGCTTCGCTGGCCGCAAACAGGATTTTCATTGCTCCGCGTTTCATTATTCTTTTCCATCGTTACTGATTGGTCACATCGAATCAACCGCAGGGTTTGAGAAACAGTGCACCGAGCGGCGGGATCGTCACCTCCATGGACTGCTCGAAGCCCATCCACGGCAGATTCTGCGGATGAAGCGGCTGGCCGTTGCCGAGATTGGTGCCGCCGTAGTAGGCCGAATCGGTGTTCAGCACTTCGCACCAGGGAGAAGCCGACGGCACGCCGATGCGGTAAGCGCGGCGCGGAACCGGAGTGAAGTTGAACAGTGCCACCAGCTGCGCGCCCGCCTCCCGTCCCTGGCGCACCAGGCTCAGCACCGACTGGTCGGCGTCGTGGCAGTCGATCCAGCGAAATCCGCGCGGGTCGAAGTCGAACTCGTGCAGCGCCGCCTCGCTGCGATAGAGGCGGTTGAGGTCGCGCAGCAACGTGCGGATGCTGTCGTGCTCGGGGAATGCAAGCAGCGCCCAATCGAGTTGTCCCGACTCATTCCACTCGTTCCACTGGCCGAATTCGCCGCCCATGAACAGCAGCTTCTTGCCTGGATGCGCGTAGTGCCATGCATAGAACACCCGCAGGTTGGCGAAGCGCTGCCAGACGTCGCCCGGCATCTTGTCGAGCAGGCTTTTCTTCATGTGCACCACTTCGTCGTGCGACAGCGGCAGCACGAAGTTCTCGGTCCACGCATACATCTGGCTGAAGGTCAGCTGGTTGTGCTGGTACTTGCGGTAGACCGGATCCTTCTCGATGTAGTCGAGGCTGTCGTTCATCCAGCCCATGTTCCATTTCATCGAAAAACCCAGGCCGCCGAGTTCGACCGGGCGCGACACCGCCGGCCAGGCGGTCGATTCCTCGGCGATGGTGAGCACGCCGGGGAAGCGGCCGTGCACCTCGGTGTTCATCTCGCGCAGGAAGTGGATCGCCTCGATGTCCTCGCGTCCGCCATACTGGTTCGGCACCCACTCGCCCGGCTGGCGCGAATAGTCGAGGTACAGCATCGACGCGACGGCGTCGACGCGCAGGCCGTCGATATGGAACTCGTCCAGCCAGTACAGCGCGTTGGCGACCAGGAAGTTGCGCACCTCGTTGCGGCCGAAGTCGAACACCAGCGTGCCCCACTCCTGATGCTCGCCGCGGCGCGGGTCGGCGTGCTCGTACACCGGCTCGCCGGTGAAGCGCGCCAGCGCGAAGTCGTCCTTGGGAAAATGCGCCGGCACCCAGTCGAGCAGCACGCCGAGGCCGGCCTGGTGGCAGGCGTCGACGAAGGCGCGGAAGTCGTCCGGCGAGCCGAAGCGCGCGGTCGGCGCGTAATAGCCCGACACCTGGTAGCCCCACGAGGCATCGAGCGGATGCTCGGCCACCGGCATCAGTTCGATATGGGTATAGCCGAGGTCCTGCACGTAGGGGATCAGTTCGGCGGCGAGTTCGTCCCAGCCGTAATAGCCGCCGTCGTCGTGGCGCCGCCAGGAACCGGGATGCAACTCGTAGATGCTGATCGGCCGGTGCTGCCAGTCGAAATGCGCGCGCGCCTCGATCCACGCGCCGTCTTCCCAAGCATAGGCTTCGTCGTCCGGCACGCGGCTGGTGGTTTCCGGGCGCAGGAACATCTGCCGCGCATAGGGATCGGTTTTCTTCACCAGCTGGCCGTGGCGGCCGAGGATTTCGTATTTGTAGGCGTGGCCGGCCCCCAGACCAGGGATGAACAATTCCCATATGCCCGACGTGCCGCGGCAGCGCATCGGGTGGCGGCGGCCATCCCAGTCGTTGAAATCGCCGATCACGCTGACCCGCTGCACCGCCGGCGCCCACACGGCGAACAGGCAGCCATCGACACCATCGACGGTTTTCCGACGCGCACCGAGCACTTTCCAGGCTTCAAAATGCCGCCCCTCGCCCAGCAGATGCAAGTCCATCTCGCCCAGCTGCGGTCCGAAGCTGTAAGGGCATTGCGTGGTATGCCAATTGCCCGCGCCCTTGTCCTGCCAGCGCAGCAACGGATGCGGCTCGACCGTGCTGCCTGCCGGCAGCAGGCGCTCGAAACAGTCGGTGCCGGGCACCCGGACCATGCGGCCGCCGGCCACCTCGACCGCCTCCGCGGCGGGCATGAAGGTGCGGATCAGCGTGCCGCCGCCCGGCTGCAGGTGCATCCCCAGCACCTCGAAGGGATCGTGGTGCGTACCGCGCTGCACGCGCAGGATGGGCGGGCTGACTGCAGGCAGGCTGGCGTCTGGCGAGTTTGTTCGGGAGAGGTTCATGGGCAGCACGTCAATGGGCGGAGCTGAATCTCGCATCGGTGGGTTTCCTGTAATTGTCGCAGCAAGCGGGATGCCAGCTCCGGCGTCAGCGCATCCCATGCGAACCGCCAGCTCCAGTTGCCGCTGTCGGTGCCGGGCGTATTCATGCGCGCTTCGCTGCCGAGCTGCAGTACGTCCTGCAGCGGCAGCACCGCCAGCGCGGCGCGGCTTTCCAGCACCGCGGCGATCATCGCCGCCGGCACCGCATCGGGATCGCCGACGTCCAGTTGCCGCATCACCTGCTGACGCGCTTCGTCGGATAGCGTGCGCCACCAGCCCAGCGTGGTGTCGTTGTCGTGGGTACCGGTGTAATACACGGTGTCGGGATGCACGTTTTCCGGCTTGTGTGGATTGTCGGCATGGCCGTCGAACGCGAATTGCAGCACAGCCATGCCGGGCAGGCCGAACTGGTGGCGCAACGCAGTGACATCCGGCGTGATGACGCCGAGATCTTCGGCCACCAGGGGCAGCGCCCCCATCTCGTCGGCGATCGCCTGCAACAGTTCCGCTCCGGGCACCGCCACCCATTCGCCATGTACCGCGGTGGGCTCGTCCGCCGGAATCTCCCAGGCCGAAGCCAGGCCGCGGAAATGGTCGATGCGCAGCAGGTCGAACCACTCGAAGTGCGCACGCAGCCGCGCCCGCCACCAGGTGAAGCCGTCGGCCTGCATCGCCACCCAGTTGTAGTGCGGATTGCCCCAGCGCTGCCCGGTCGCGGAAAAATAATCCGGCGGCACGCCCGTCACCACCACAGGGTGACCCGTGTCGTCCAGCAGGAACAGGTCGCGCTGCGCCCACACGTCGGCGCTGTCGTGCGCGACGTAAATCGACATGTCGCCGAACAGCTGGATGCCGCGCGCCGCTGCTTGTGCACGGATGTGCCGCCCGTGAAAAGCCGCGCGATACTGCTCGACCATCACCGCGTTCAGCTTGTCGGCATGACTGACATCGAACGCGGCCAGCGTCTGCGCGTCGCGGTCGCGCAGCGCAAGCGGCCACTCGGTCCAGGGGGTGTCGCCCTGTTCCGCCTTGATGACCATGAAGCGCGCAAAATCCATCAGCCAATGCGCCTGCCGGCTGCGCCAGTCCATAAAACCGTGCATATCCGCCGGCGCAGCAGGAAACAGGGCGGGGTTGACCGCAAATGCCGAGGCACACTGGTAAGGCGACAACCCGCCCAGCGGCAGGCCCAGCGGCAACATCTGCCACACGCCGATCCCCGCTGCCTGCAGAAAATCCAGCCAGCGTTCAAGCTCGGCCAGCGTAATCGACGGCAGCGAGGTCGGATGCAGCAGCAGGCCGGCACGGCGCGTGTCGAACCGCATCAGGTATTCCTGCGCATGGTGCCGGCATTCTCGGCGTTGCCGCGGCCCTGCGACAGCGGCACGTCGAGCTGGATCGGCGGCGCCACGCCGATCAGCCGATACAGTTCGCGCACCTGATCACGGTACAGCTGTTCGAAATCGCTGACGCTGCTGGCCGGGTTGTAGTCGCCGAACCACCAGAACCAGTCGGAACCTTCGCATACCGCCAGTTGCTGCGTTGCCTGCTGCAGTTGCGCGGCGGACAGGCCGCCGCTTTCCGCGACACGGTCATAATCGTGCTTCGCCATCGCCAGCAGATCCCAGCCGCGATTCTTGTCTTCCGAACCGATCCAGGTCGAGAAGCTGCCATATACCCAGCTGCCCGCCGCCAGCCGCTTCAGCGACGTGACGGCGGCTTGCGTGACCTGCCCGGAAAAAGTGCCGACATTGAGTGCGGGGTGGCTCGACAGCCTCGAGTAGAGCGCATCGAGAAAATAGTGGCCGTTGTCAGGGTAATACTCCCAGGCGTTCTCGCCGTCGAGAATGACCGGGACCACATGCCGGCTCGCGTCCGCGCCAAAAAAATGGGCGATGTTTTCCAGATGCTGAATGAAGTCGCCCACCGCATCGTCGGCATGCCAGTCGCCATACTTGAAGCCGATCAGATCGGACAGGCCGTCGTCGCGAAAAAACACCCGCGTGGCGAAGCCGTCGATCTGCGCAGGCGAGAACAGCGCGCGCTTGGCATGCATATCGCCTTCCGGAATCCCCGACTTGACGCAGCTGTTGCGCCATACGCCCTCGCCCGAGGCGGTCCAGGCAAAGCCCATTTCATCGAGCTGGGCCAGCGCATCCTCGCTCACCCCGCCTTCGGACAGCCACACGCCGGCTGGCCGGCGGCCGAAATAATGTTCGAATACGGCCACGCCCCGCTGCAGGTGCCAGCGTGCGCGCGCGGCTCCGCCGGGATAGGCTGGTGCCTGCGGGGCAGGCGCATCCGGCAGGGCATCGCGCAGGTTGGCAAAATCGTTGAGCAGCGGCACGATGGGGTGGCCGTAAGGCGACATCGACAATTCGATCTGGCCACGCTCGGCGAGCGCGCGGTAACGCGGGATCAGCCCTGCCATGCAGTCCTGCATCAAGTGCAGCAGCGCGTGGCGATCGGCGGCGGAAAAGTTGTTTTCCTGCGTCATCAGCCGCTGCGCCAGCGGCAATTGCTTGAGCGAGTGTCCCAGCCAGGCAAGGTGATACCAGGTCAGCAAATCGAGAAAATATTGCTCGGACAGATACGCCAGGTGCATCTGCTGGTCTGCGCTGTCGGCTCCGGTTTCGTCGGCGACGCCGATCATGCGCAGCAGGGAATGGAATGCGGGATACGGATGGATCATGCGCGGCGCATGGCAGCGCTGGCAATCCTGCACGATGCGCAGACGGCGGGCCGCATCCGCCGGAATCGGCTCGATGCCGGCGAGCAGATTCAGCATCGGGTCGTGGGTGGGCTTGCCGTGCTGCAACAGCGCATCGAGCTGCTGCGCGTAATCGTCGAGCTGCTCCAGCAGCACCGGCGCAAAGTTGACCACCGCGCGCATCCGTGGATATCGCTCCAGATGCGCGGCCATGTCGCTGTAATCCTTGATGCCGTGCAGGTATACCCAGGGCAGGCGATATGTGCCCTTGAGGCCTTCACGGTAATACGGCTGGTGCATGTGCCAGCACAACACGACATTGAGCGGTTCAGCCATCGAATTCGTCCTGCCATCTGGCGTAGAGGTTCTGCCCGAGCATCGCCGGCGTCACCAGAGTGATGCCTTCCTTGGTCACGTGGAAACGTTTGGCATCTTCGACCGGGTCTTCGCCGATCACCGTGCCGTCGGGGATGACCGTGCCCTTGTCGATGATGGTACGGGTGATGCGGCAATTTCTGCCGATGCTGACCTTGGGCAGGATCACGCTGTCCTTGATCAGGCTGCGGTTTTCCACCGTGGTGGCGAAGAACAGCACCGAGCGCTTGACCCGCGCGCCCGACAGAATGCAGCCGCCCGCGATCAGCGAGTCGATCGCCTCGCCGCGCCGGCCCTCGTCGTCGAAAATAAACTTGGCGGGCGGAAATTGCGGCTGGTAGGTCCAGATTGGCCAGTCGCGGTTGTACAGATTGAGTTCGGGTTCGATCGAGCACAGCTCCATGTTGGTTTGCCAGTAGGAATGCAGTGTGCCGACATCGCGCCAGTAGGCGGGCTGGCCGTCTTTATTGCGGAAAGGAAACGCGATCGCGTGCGCGGATGCGATGCTGGCCGGGATGATGTCCTTGCCGAAATCGTGCGAGGAATGGGGGTTGCCGGCGTCCTCGACCAGCGTCTTGTAGAGAAAATCCTTGGAAAAGATGTAGATGCCCGTCGATACCAGCGCAATGCCGGGCTTGCCGGGTATGCAGTCGGGATTCACGGGTTTCTCGGTGAAATGCGTGATATGCATGTTTTCGTCGACCGACATCACGCCGAACGAGCTTGCCTCGGCCACCGGAACCTCGATGCTGCCGACGGTAAAGTCGGCGCCGGCCTGCACGTGATACAGCAGCATTTCGGAGTAATCCATGGTGTAGACATGATCGCCGCCCAGCACCAGCACATACTCAGGGTGATGGCGCTGCACGATATCGATGTTCTGGAACAGCGCATCGGCGGTGCCCTGATACCACTCTTTTTTGTGGGTGCGCTGCTGCGCCGGCAGAATTTCCACGAACTCGCCGATCTCGGCGCGCATGAAGCCCCAGGCGCGCTGCAGGTGACGAATCAGCGAATGCGATTTGTATTGCGTCAGCACGCCGATGCGACGGATGCCCGAGTTGACGCAGTTCGACAGCGGAAAATCGATGATGCGGTACTTGCCTCCGATCGGCACCGCGGGCTTGGCGCGCCAGGCAGTCAGATGCTTCAGCCGCGAACCTTCGCCGCCCGCCAGCACCAGCGCCAGTGTGCTGCGCGTGAGGCTGGTCACCAGCATCGGCTCGGTGTAATAGCGATAGAGGCGTTCCTGCTCGTCTTTTGAAATCGTCATGTCCGCTCCTTGTTGCCGCCCTATGAGATCAAGTAGTGAATCGTCGACACCGGATTCAAGGCGGCGCAAACGCCGTTGCAATCGCGCCCTGCACCCCCAGCCGCGGCTGGACAACCAAAAAAACCGGCATGCGCTCGACCACCCCGCGCATCCGCCCCTTGTCGCCGGCCGCGGTCATGAAACGCGGCGCCTGCAGGTGTGCCTGCAGGTGCCTGGACACGCCACCGGCAATATACAGCCCGCCGCGCGGCTGATACAGCAGCGCCACATTGCCGGCCCACGCCCCATACAGATCGACGAACAGATCGAGCGCGGCCACGGCGGCCCTGTCGCCCGCCCCGGCGCGTGCAACGAGTTCGGCACCGCCCACCGGTTCGCCGGGCAGCGCGAGGCCCTGCTCGGTACAGCAGAAGCGGTACAGGTCGTTCATCGCCGAGCCCGACACGACGCGCTCCCATGACACATGACCATATTCGGCGCGCAGACGCTCGAGCAGCCGCACCTGCAGCGCATTGCCCGGCGCAAAGTCGGTGTGTCCGCCTTCGCTGGCAAAGCTCCGGTAGCGCCCGCTGGAATCGGCCACCATGAAGGCCAGTCCCATGCCGGTGCCGGCACCGATAATGGCACGCACGCCGCCGGGATCGGCTGGCCGGGGGTTGAGTGCGATCACGTCGGATGCGGCCAACGTCGCCACGCCTGCCGCCGCCGCCTGAAAATCGTTGACGAAGCGCACGTCGGCAATACCCAGCGAGGCGGCCAGGTCGGCCGCATCGAGCGTCCAGTCCAGATTGGTGAGCTTGACGTGTTGCCCCTGCAGCGGCCCGGGCAGCGCCAGCAGCAGGGTGTTCGGCGGGACGGTTGACTGCGCCTCGGCAACGAACTGGCGCAACAGCGCATCCGCCGAAGCGAAATCGGCACTGGCATACACCTTCTCGAAGAGCAGGCGCGGCGCGCCGCCCGCATCGCCGACCACCCAGGCCAGCCAGCTTTTGGTCCCCCCGATATCACCCGCAATCAACTCCATATTTGAACTATAAGCCAGCATGCGGCCGGCGCATGCGGCGGTAGTAATTAATGAGCGCGCTGGTCGAGGCGTCGTGCCCGGTCACCGGCGCTGCGGCCTGCAGTTCGGGCAGGATGCGGCTGGCAAGCTGCTTGCCGAGTTCCACTCCCCACTGGTCATAGGAATTCAGGTTCCAGATCACCCCCTGTACGAAAATCTTGTGCTCGTACAGCGCGATCAGCATGCCGAGCGCGTGCGGGGTCAGCTTTTGCAGCAGCAGCGCATTGCTCGGATGATTGCCGTCGAACACCTTGTGCTGGACGAACTGGCCGGTCTGCGCCGAATCTCCTTCAGGCGAGCCCATTTCAAGTTGGGTTTCCTCGCGCGTGCGGCCGCGCATCAACGCTTCGGTCTGCGCCAGAAAATGGGCGAAGAGGATATCGTGGTGCGCCTGCAGTTCGGTGTGCGGCTCGACCGAGACGATGAAATCGGCCGGGATCATCCTGCCTCCCTGATGCAGCAATTGATAGAACGCATGCTGTCCGTTGATGCCGCTGGCGCCCCAGACGATGGCCCCGGTGGAATAGTCCACCACCTTGCCGTCGCGGTCCACCGACTTGCCGTTGCTTTCCATGTCGGCCTGTTGCAGGTACGCCGGCAGGCTGCGCAGGTAGTGGTCATACGGCAGGATCGCGTGCGACTCGGCGCCGAAAAAGTTGTTGTACCAGACCCCCAGCAGCGCCAGGATCGCCGGCATGTTCTGCGCCAGCGGCGCATGGCGGAAATGTTCGTCCATCTCGTGCGCGCCTTCCAGCAGTTCGGCGAAGCGTTCCGTGCCCACCGCCAGCACGATCGACAGTCCGATCGCCGACCATAGCGAATAGCGCCCGCCCACCCAGTCCCAGAATTCGAACATGTGGGCCGGATCGATGCCGAACGCCGCCACCGCGTCGCGGTTGGCGGAAGCCGCCACAAAATGCCGCGCGACATGCCGGGTCGCCAGTGACCGTGCCAGGAACCACTCGCGCGCATGGTGCGCATTGATCATCGTTTCCTGCGTGGCAAAGGTTTTCGACGACACGATGAACAGTGTCGTCTCCGGATTCAGTGCTTCCAGCACTTCCTTCACATGCGCGCCGTCGACGCTGGAAATGAAGTGCATTTTCAGCTGTGGATGGTGGTACGGCTTCAATGCCTGACACACCATCTGCGGCCCCAGATCCGAGCCGCCGATACCGATATTCACCACGTCGCTGATACGCTTGCCGGTATAGCCGCGCCACTCGCCGCTGCGAACCTGCTCGGCAAACGCCGCCATACGTCCGATCACCGCGCTCACCTTCGGCATCACATCCTCGCCGTCGACACGCAGCGGCTGGTTGCTGCGATTGCGCAGCGCCACATGCAGCACCGCACGGTTTTCCGTGTTGTTGATTTTCTCGCCCGTGAACATGCACTCGCGCCAGCCCGCCACATCCGCCTCTTCGGCCAGCCGTAGCAGCAAGCTCATGGTGTCGCCAGTGATGCGATTCTTCGAATAGTCCAGCAGCAACGCGCCCACCCGCAGCGAAAACCGCTCGAAGCGCGCCGGATCGGCTGCAAACAGATCGCGCATATGCACTGTTGCCATCTGCGCCTGATGCGCCTGCAACACACGATATACAGGCCGGTGCAATACACCCGGCCCGCCCGCCCTGTTCCGCACCATCTGAACGACTGAAGACATGCTGCCCCTTCTGTCTGCGCGACTTCCAACGCTCATCGAGCAATGCCTGTGCCATAGCACCGGAGGTTACGTCCGTCACTTGGAACTATAGGAAAAATCCGTGGGACGCTGATGACGAATCCATGAAACCGCATCAAGACCGCGCCCAATTGGGGCTACCCGCCTGAGGTGGCGGGAGAAATGCCCCTGAAGAGCGCAGAAGAACAGGGTGGGCAAGGCCAGCCCCAAGCAAGACAGCGGCGCTCGGATTCAGTGAGAAAAAATTGATTTGGTGCCGGGAGGGGGACTCGAACCCCCACACTGTTACCAGCGGCGGATTTTGAATCCGCTGCGTCTACCGATTCCGCCATCCCGGCAGGGAAGCCGACCGCGGATGCGTCCGGCGACAGAAGCCGCGCATTATCGCCGAACCGGGCAGCCTGCCGCAAGGCGCCCGCTATAATCGCGCCCCATGCATGTTGCCGATTTCGATTTCGACCTGCCCGACGAACTGATTGCGCAGTTCCCGCCCGCGCTGCGCGGCGGCAGCCGGCTGCTGCACGTCGAGGCATCCGGCATGCTGCATGACCGCCGGTTTTGCGATTTGCCTGCCCTGCTGCGCGCCGACGATCTGCTGGTGATGAACGACACGCGCGTGATCAAGGCGCGGCTGTTCGGCCACAAGGAAAGCGGCGGCAAGGTCGAGTTGCTGGTGGAGCGGGTGCTGGATGAACGCGACGCACTGGCCTTCATCCGCGCCAGCCACGCGCCCAGGCCGGGGTCGTGGATTCGCCTCGCCGACGATGCGGCGCTGGAGGTGCTGGCGCGGCAGGACGACCTGACCCGGCTGCGCTTTCCGCGCCCGGTGCTGGATGTGCTGGAGCAGCTCGGCCAGTTGCCGCTGCCGCCCTACATCGAACATGCGCCGACAGCCGACGACGAGGCGCGCTACCAGACCGTGTACGCGAACGCGCCCGGCGCGGTGGCGGCCCCCACCGCCGGACTGCATTTCGATGCTGCAATGCTGGAGGGCTTGCGCGCACAGGGAGTCCGCACGGCGCAGGTGACGCTGCACGTGGGCGCCGGCACCTTCCAGCCGGTGCGGGTGGACGCCATCGCCGACCACAAGATGCACAGTGAGCGTTACACGATCCCGGACGCGGCGGTGGCGGCGATTGCCGAAACGCGCGCCCGCGGCGGCCGCGTGGTGGCGGTAGGCACCACCAGCCTGCGCGCGCTGGAAGCCGCGGCACACGCGGGCAAACTGCACGCGGGGTCCGGCGAAACCGACATCTTCATCACCCCGGGTTATCGCTTCCGGGTGGTCGATGCGCTCGTCACCAACTTCCATCTCCCCAAATCCACGCTGCTGATGCTGGTTTCCGCGTTCGCCGGGCTGGACGCCATCCGCGCGGCCTACGCCCATGCCGTCAGGGAGCACTACCGCTTCTTCAGCTACGGCGACGCGATGTTTCTGGAAAAACGCCCCCCCGAATGAAATTCGACCTCCTCGCCACCGACGGCGGCGCACGCCGCGGCCAGCTCCACCTCGCGCACGGCACCGTGCAGACGCCCGTTTTCATGCCGGTGGGCACCTACGGCACGGTGAAGGCGATGGCGCCGGCCGAGCTGACCGAAACCGGCTTCGAAATGGTGCTCTCCAACACTTTCCACCTGTGGCTGCGCCCCGGCCTGGAGGTGATCGAACGCTTCGGCGGGCTGCACCGCTTCATGGGCTGGGACAAGCCGATCCTCACCGATTCGGGCGGGTTCCAGGTGTTCAGCCTTGGCAAGCTCAGGAAGATCACCGAAGAAGGAGTGAAATTCGCCTCGCCGATCAACGGCGACAAGCTGTTTCTCACCCCGGAAATCTCGATGCAGATCCAGCGCACGCTGAACTCCGACATCGTGATGATCTTCGACGAATGCACGCCCTATCCCGCCACCGAGCGCGAGGCCGCCGACTCGATGCGGCTCTCGCTGCGCTGGGCGGCGCGCTCGAAGGCGGCGCATGCCGGCAACCCCAACGCGCTGTATGGCATCGTGCAGGGCGGCATGTACGAGGATTTGCGCGACGAGTCGGCGCGCGAGCTGATCGGCATGGACTTCGACGGCTACGCCATCGGCGGCCTCTCGGTCGGCGAACCCAAGGGCGACATGGCGCGCATCCTCGCCCACACCGCGCCGCAGCTGCCGGCCGGCAAGCCGCGCTACCTGATGGGCGTCGGCACGCCATCGGATCTGGTGTTCGCGGTCGGCCAGGGGATCGACCAGTTCGACTGTGTGCTGCCGACCCGCAACGCGCGCCACGGCATCCTGTTCACCCGGCGCGGCGAAATGCGCATCCGCAACGCACGCTGGAAAACCGACATCGCGCCGATCGACGACGAATGCGGCTGCCACACCTGCACCCATTTCAGCCGCGCCTACGTGCACCATCTGATCCGCGCCAACGAGATATTGGGCGCGCGGCTGGCCACCATCCACAACCTGCATTACTACCACCGGCTGATGGCCGGAATGCGGGCCGCCATCGAGACCCGCCGCTTTGCCGACTTCGCGGCGCAGTTTCACGAGATGCAAACACGCGGATGGTAGAATCGTCGGGTTTTTCACCAAACCGCCCTTAATTCGGAGCTTCGCCCATGATTTCACTCGCCCACGCGCAAACCGCCGCATCGGCCACCCCCGGCATCACCGACTTTCTGCCGCTGATCATCATCTTCATCCTGTTCTGGTTCATGCTCATCCGCCCGCAGATGAAGCGCGCCAAGGAGCAGAAGAAAATGCTGACCGAACTGGCCAAGGGCGACGAAGTCGTCACCGCCAGCGGCCAGCTTGGCAAGGTTGCCAAGATCGGCGACAACTACGTGTCGCTGGAAATCGCCGACGGCGTGATTACCCACGTGCAGAAGCAATCGGTGCAGACCCTGCTGCCCAAGGGCACGATCAAGACGCTGTGAGGCGTCAGGCGAGAGGCGCGGGGTGAAGACCCACCCCCGACTCTCCCTGCGCCTCACCCCTAACGCCTAACGCCTAACGCCTCACCAAACATGAACCGCTTCCCGCTCTGGAAATATGTGCTCATCGGCATCACGCTGGTAGTCGCATTCCTTTACACCCTGCCCAACTTCTACGGCGAAGTGCCTGCGGTTCAGGTTTCGCCAGTGCGCTCCAGCGAAAAGGTCGACACCGCGCTGCTGGGGCAGGTGGAATCCGCACTGAAGACCGCCCAGGTGGCCTACAGCGCGGTGGAGCTGGCGGGCAACAGCGTCAAGGTGCGCCTTGCCAGCACCGACGTGCAGATCAGGGCCAAGGACGTGCTGCAAAACAGCCTGGGCGAACGCTACACTGTGGCGCTCAACTTGGTGTCGGCCTCGCCGGCCTGGCTGTCGTCGATCCATGCGCTGCCCATGTATCTCGGCCTGGACTTGCGCGGCGGCGTGCACTTCCTGCTCGAAGTCGACATGAAGGCCGCGCTGGAAAAAGCGGCCATCCGTTACCAGAATGATTTCCGCACCGAGCTGCGCGGCAGCAAGATCCGCTACGGGCGCATCAGCCGCGAAGGCAATGCCGTCACCGTGCACTTCGCGACCCGCGACCAGCGCGATGCGGCCGCAAACAAGCTGGGCTCGGTGTTCACCGAGCTCGCCTTCAGCCCCGCAGACCAGGCCGAAGGCTTCACCCTGACCGCGCGCCTGAAACCGGAAGCCCAAACCAAGGTGCAGGAATTCGCCCTGCAGCAAAACATCACCACGCTCAGAAACCGCGTCAACGAACTCGGCGTGGCCGAACCCGTCATCCAGCAGCAGGGCGCCAGCCGCGTCGTGGTGCAGCTGCCCGGCGTACAGGACACCGCCAAGGCGAAGGACATTCTGGGCCGCACCGCCACCCTGGAAATCCGCATGGTCGACGAGCAGGCCGACCCGCTTGCCGTCAGTCAGGGACGGGCGCCGTTCGGCGACGACATCGTGGCCAGCCGCGAAGGCGGCAATATCGCGGTGAAGAAGGACGTGGTGCTGACCGGCGACTCGATCACCGATGCCTCGCCGGGCTTCGACAGCCAGAGCGGCCAGGCCGCGGTGCATATCAACCTGGACGGCAAGGGCGCGCGCATCTTCAAGGACGTGACGCGCGAGAACGTCGGCAAGCGCATGGCCATTCTGCTGATCGAAAAAGGCCGCGCCGAGGCGATCACCTCGCCGGTCATCCGCGAGGAGATCGGCGGCGGCCGGGTGCAGATCACCGGCATGGAAACCGCGCAGGAAGCCTCCGACGTCGCCCTGCTGCTGCGCGCCGGCGCGCTCGCAGCGCCGATGCAGATCGTCGAGGAACGCACCGTCGGCCCCAGCATGGGCGCCGAGAACATCGAAAAAGGCTTCCACTCCAACCTCTGGGGCTTCCTCGCGGTGGTCAGCTTCATGATCATCTACTACCGCGTGTTCGGCCTGATCTCGTCGATCGCCCTCGCGATCAACGCCCTTCTGCTGATTGCGCTGCTGTCGATGCTGCAGGCCACGCTCACCCTGCCCGGCATGGCGGCGATCGCGCTGACGCTCGGCATGGCGATCGATGCCAACGTTCTGATCAACGAACGCATCCGCGAGGAGCTCCGTGCCGGCCTCACCCCGCAGGCGGCGATCCACGCCGGCTATGAACGCGCCTGGGCCACCATTCTCGACTCCAACCTCACCACGCTGATCGCCGGCATTGCGCTGTTCTGGCTCGGCTCCGGCCCGGTGCGCGGCTTCGCCGTGGTGCTGTGCCTGGGTATCCTCACTTCCATGTTCAGCGCCGTTACGGTGTCGCGCGCCATGGTGAACCTCGTCTACGGCCGCCGGGCGCGCCTGACCAAAATCTCGATCTAAGGCTTGCATCATGCTGGAACTTTTCCCGTTCAAGAAAACCATCCCCTTCATGAGCTGGGGGAAGGCGACGACCGCGATCTCGCTGCTCACCTTCCTGTTTTCCGTGTGGGCGCTGTGGGACCGCGGCCTCAACCTCGGCGTCGACTTCACGGGCGGCACGGTGATCGAGGTCAGCTACGATCAGCCCGCCAACCTGCACGCCATCCGGGCGGCGCTGGAGAAGACCGGCCTCCCCGAGATCTCGGTGCAGAACTTCGGCACCAGCCGCGACGTGCTGATCCGCCTGCCCAACAAGGGCGAAGCCAGCGCGGCGGACACCAGCAACCGCGTCATGGCCGCCCTGAAGGGCGCCGACGCTTCGGTCGAACTCAAGCGCGTCGACTTCGTCGGCCCGCAGGTCGGCAAGGAACTCTACGACAGCGGCGCGCTGGCGCTGCTGGTCGTCTCGATCGGCATCATGGTCTACCTCGCGATCCGCTTCGAATGGCGCTTCGCGGTCGCGGGCATGCTCGCCAACCTGCACGACATCGTCATCATCCTCGGCGTGTTCGCGTTCTTCCAGTGGGAGTTCACGCTGACGGTGCTGGCCGGCGTGCTGGCGATCCTCGGCTATTCGGTCAACGAGTCGGTGGTGATCTTCGACCGCATCCGCGAGAACATCCGCAAGATGCGCGGCGAGACGATCCCGCACATCATCGACGACGCCATCACCCGCACCATGAGCCGCACCATCATCACCCACGGCTCGACCCAGATCATGGTGCTGTCGATGCTGTTCTTCGGCGGCGAGGCACTGCACAACTTCGCGCTCGCGCTGACGATCGGCATCATGTTCGGCATCTATTCGTCGACCCTGGTAGCCAGCCCCCTGCTGCTGATGTTCGGCGTCAAGCGCGAGCACTTCATCAAGCCGGTGGAGAAGAAGGAAGAAGCCGTCGTGTAGGATCTAGGGGCTAGGATCTAGGGCCTAGGGAATTGCCAGCGTAACCTGCGAGCGCCACCCCTAACTTCCAGCCCCTAACCCCTAATTCCTAGCCCCTAGCCCATGCTCCACGACCTCATCCAGACCATCGTCGCCACCGTCGGTGCCTGGGGTTACCCCGGCATCTTCCTGATGATGGCGCTCGAGTCGAGCTTCTTCCCCTTCCCCAGCGAAGTGGTGATGATCCCGGCCGGCTACCTCGCCTACAAGGGGGAAATGAACATCGTGCTGGCCGTGGTCTCAGGGATCGGCGGCAGCCTGTTCGGCGCGCTGTTCAACTACTGGCTGGCGGTGAAATTCGGCCGCCCCTTCCTGATGCGCTACGGCAAGTACGTTCTGGTCAAGGAACACACGCTGCAGCGCATGGAGGACTTCTTCGCGCGCCACGGCCATATCTCGACCTTCACCGGCCGCCTGATCCCGGCGGTGCGCCAGTACATCTCGCTGCCGGCGGGCCTCGCGCGCATGAACCTCGCGGTGTTCAGCTTCTACACCAGCCTTGGCGCCGGCATCTGGGTCACCATCCTCGCCGTGCTGGGCTACACCCTCGGCCACAACGAGGAGGCGATCCGCGCCAACCTCCACCTCATCACGCTGATCACCCTCGGCGCGGTGGCGGTGATCGTGCTGCTCTACGTGCGGTTGAAGCTCAAGAAGAAGCTCATCCGCTGAGCGTCAGCGCGCAGCCGCTTCCACCATCAGCCGCTTCATCTCCGCCACCGCTTCCTTCCAGCCCGTGAACAGGGCCTGCGCGACGATGGCGTGGCCGATGTTGAGCTCGTGGATGCCCGGCAGCGCGGCGATCGGCTGCACGTTGTGGTAGGTCAGGCCGTGGCCGGCGTTCATCGTCAGGCCGAGGCTGCGGCCGTAGGCGACCGCCATGCGGATGCGCTCGAATTCGGCAGTGCGTGTGTCGTCGGTCGCGGCGTCGGCGTAATGCCCGGTGTGGATCTCGACGACCGGCGCGCCGGCGGCGTGCGCCGCGTCGAGCTGCGCAAAGTCGGCGTCGATGAAGAGCGACACGCGGATGCCGGCGTCGGCGAGCCGTTTGCAGGCATCGGTCATTTTCGGCAGCTGCCCCTTCACGTCGAGCCCGCCCTCGGTGGTGAGTTCCTCGCGCTTTTCCGGCACCAGGCAGACATCCTGCGGCCGCGTCGCGATCGCGATCGCGAGCATCTCCTCGGTCACCGCCATCTCGAGGTTCATCTTGGTCTTCAGCACCTGGCGCAGGATCGCGACGTCGGCGTCCTGGATGTGACGGCGATCCTCCCTGAGGTGCAGCGTGATCGAGTCGGCGCCGGCGGTCTCGGCCGCGAGTGCCGCCTCGACCGGGCTGGGGTAGCGGGTCTTGCGCGCCTGGCGCAGCGTGGCGATGTGGTCGATGTTGACGCCGAGATGGATGCTCATTGTGTCAGTTCGGTGAGTTCGCGCAGGAGCTGGCGAGTATAAAGCGGCTTCGCGCCGAGGGTGTGGTTGATCAGCGTGCGCATCAGCGCCTTGGCCTCGACGAGCGTCGCCTGCCGCTCGAAGCGGTCGGCGGCGAGGTCGATCAGCGTCTGCCCCGACACCGGGCAGCCCGGCTGGCCGCCCCAGTGGAGCGCGCCGCGCTCCGGCTGGAAGACGTAGCGCGCGGCAGGGTCGATCGGCGCGCCGCTGTCGGCGTCGACGTCGAATGTCGCGCCGTAGCCGATCTCGGCGAGCAGGTCCTTCTCGAAGCGGCGCAGGATGCGCTCGAAGTCACCGGTATCGCAGTCGCCCGCCAGTTGCCCGAGGGTTTCGACGTAGCGATCGTAGAGACGCTCGTGCGCGTCGCCGCGCGCCAGCAGCCGCAGCAGCAGCTCGTTGAGGTAGAACCCGCACATCAGCGCGCGCCCCTGCGGCGTGATGAGCCCCCCCTGCCATTCCGCGCCGTGCAGCGTCTTCAGCTCCGCCTTGCCGAACCACGACAGCAGCAGCGGCGCGAAAGGCTGCATCAGTCCGCGCAGCGCCGAGGCCGGCCGCCGCGCCCCGCGCGCGATCAGCGCGACGCGGCCGTGGCTGCGGGTGAAGACCTCGGCCACCATGCTGGTTTCCTTGAAGGGATAGGTGTGGAGGACGAAGCCGGGTTCGTTGTTGATGCGAGCGTCGCTGGACATACGTTTCTATCCGCGTCCTTCGCGGATGAAGACTCCTAATCCAGCCCGAGCGACTTCAGCATGCGGACGTCGTCTGCCCAGCCGCCCTTCACCTTCACCCACACTTCCAGGTAGACCTTGCCGTCGAATGCGCGTTCCATGTCCTGACGCGCCTGGGTGGAGATGGTCTTGAGCTTCTCGCCGCCCTTGCCGATGACGATGGCCTTGTGGCTGTCACGGTCGACCAGGATGGTCGCGAAGATGCGACGCAGCCGGCCCTCCTCCTCGAACTTGTCGATGGTCACCGCCACGGCGTAGGGGATCTCCTCGCCGCAGAGACGGAACACTTTTTCGCGGATGAGTTCGGCGGCGAGCTGGCGCTCGGTCTGGTCGGTGACGTCGTCCTCACCGAAGAGCGGCGGGTTCGCCGGCAGGTGCTTTTCCAGCGTCTTCAGCAGCTCGTCGAGGTTGCTGCCCTGCTTCGCCGACACCGGGACGATCTCGGTGAATTCATGTGCAGCGGCGACCTCCTGCAGGTAGGCCATCAGCGCCGCGCGATCCTTGGCGTAATCGATCTTGTTCACCACCAGGATCACCGGCCTGTCCTTCGGCAGCAGCTCGATCACCTGGCGGTCCTCGCGCGTCAGCCGCCCGGCCTCGACGAGCAGCATCACGACGTCGGTGTCCGCCAGCGTCTCGCGCACGCGCTTGTTCATCGCGCGGTTCATCGTGCCGGCGTGGCGCGTCTGGAAGCCGGGCGTGTCGACGAAGACGAACTGCGCCGCTTCGGTGGTGTGGATGCCCATCACCCGGTGGCGCGTCGTCTGCGCCTTCTTCGAGGTGATGCTGATCTTCTGCCCGACGAGCTTGTTGAGCAGGGTCGACTTGCCGACGTTGGGGCGGCCGACGATGGCGATCAGCCCGCACCTGTATTCGCTTGGCGGCACGTTCATTTCTGCAATTGCGCGCACGCCTGGCGCGCGGCCTCCTGCTCGGCGGCGCGGCGGCTCTTGCCGACGCCGCGGGTATTGAGCGCGGGCCTGGCGAGCACGCACTCGACGATGAAGCTCTGGTCGTGCGCCTCGCCGCGCGTGTCGACCAACCGGTACTCGGGCAGCGGCAGGCGGCGCGCCTGCAGGATCTCCTGCAGCAAGGTCTTGGGATCCTTGCCCGACGCCCTGGGGTCGATCTGCGCCACCAGCGGGTCGAACAGGCCGCGCACCACACGCTGCGCCTCGTCGAATCCGGCGTCGAGAAAGATGGCGCCGAACAGCGATTCGAGCGCGTCGGCCAGGATCGACGGGCGCCGGAAGCCGCCGCTCTTCAGCTCGCCCTCGCCGAGGCGCAGGCTGTCGCCCAGCTTCAGGGCGGCCGCGATCTCGGCCAGGGTTTCCTGTCGCACCAGGTTCGCGCGCAGCCGCGACAGGCTGCCTTCGGGGAGGTCGGGGAAGGCATCGTAGAGCGCACGCGCGACCGAGCAGTTCAGCACCGAGTCGCCGAGGAATTCCAGGCGTTCGTTGTTGACCGCGCCGTAGCTGCGGTGCGTCAGCGCCTGCGTCAGGAGCTCGGCGCGGGTGAAGGTGTAGCCCAGCGCGTGCTGCAGGCGCCGGTTCAGAAGCGCGTCAGTCAATCTGGGGAGGCGCCGCGCTGGGGTCGCTGCTGGCGCTGAAGTCGATCACCAGGCTGACGTTGTGGACGAGCTTGGTGCGGACGGTGTAATCGGCCGAGACGACGGGAACCGAGCCCCGGCGATCGATCACCAGGTCCTTTCCGGTGACGCCGTCGACGTAGCCGACGCTGGCGCGCTTCTCGAAGTCGCTGCGGATCTCGGCGTTGCTCATGTTCCTGAGGTCGGACTGATGGGCCATGTCGGCGAGGACCTTCTTCACCCCGAAGAACTCGATGTAGGCGGGCACCACCTTCATCGCCACCATGGCGACCGCAACCAGCATCACGGCGACGAACAGGAAGCCGATCATGCTGAGGCCGTGCTGCCGGGATTTCGCGGGTTGCGTGCGGTACATGCTGTCTCCTTATCGTATGGTCGTGCCGATGCGGCCGAGGTCGTCGAAGTTCATCCAGATGAAGAAGGCCTTGCC
>NZ_JANJXQ010000131.1 GCF_024708915.1 Thiobacillus sp. | reverse complement strand
AGCGCGTGATCGATTCGCCCACGCTGCTGCGGAAACTCAAAGCTCCGCGGCCTTATTGGTACGTGTTGCGAAGTCAGGTGAGCGCCGCAATCAACCGCGCCATGGCGGCGTGATTCGTGGGGAAACCTCAGTGTCTGACCCTATTTTCATGTCGTGTCTGACCCTATTTTCACCCTATTTTCATGCGTCCCTTTAATTCAAACAACCAGCAGTTCCAATTCCTCAAGACGAATAGCCATCGCTTCCACTGACACACAGAACTGCGTAGCTAGCGATATGAAGCGACACCCATTGAAATACTCCGCGCCAGCAAGGAGGCGGGATAAATCCCGGAGTGTTTTATATTTTCTGGAAAATTCTGCCAAGCTCTTTTGCACGAGTTCGAATACCGTATCCTCATCGAAAATAAAGCTGGCGGTCCCAAAATGACTTACAAATCTATCCCTGACAAGTTTTCTTGGCATGAGATAGTTTGTAGCGAATTTGTCGGCTTCCATTTCGGCAATGTCACGTGACAGCTTCGTCCCGTCCAGTGGCCGGTCACGATGCAAACCCCGCGCTTCATGTAGCAGGGCATGACCCAGCTCATGGGCTGCGGTGAAGGCACGAACGCTATCTGAAAACTGCCCCGAGATTCGCACCCGTTTAGTGTAGTTATCGATCAGCCCCGCCACTTCAACTAGCCGGCCGTTTTCGTGGTAATGCCCGAGCGTCTCTTCAAGGGTGAAATCATACCCAAGTAGTTCCAAGGCTATCGACGGGTCAAGCATGTCAATCGGATTGGCTGGAATAGAATCGCCCCAGATTTGTTTTCTTTTCGCCCAAATCAGCCTTTGCAGCTCTTGGGCTTTCTGCTCTATGTCCGCATTTGAATGCCGGCCCCTTTTCCTCACGGACTTATGCTGTGCGCGGCTAGGCAATGCACTAAAGTCGCCACCACTATCCAAGTAAGCATAGGGGTCCTCAAGCAGTCGACGGCTTTCCTTTATCTGTTTACTCAGCGACTGGGGCGTAAGCGTGCCACTCTGGTGCAGAGCGCTGTATGCCCCGTTGCCATCCAAGTGGGCATACGGATTTTGGAGCATGCGTCTACTCCTAGAGATTTCTTCCAGAGATTTGCTCATTATTTATCCTTCCAGTGCACAAGCGTTGGAATAACCTCAATCCCAGCTCAACGCCCCGCCCGTCTGATACTCGGTGACGCGCGTCTCGAAGAAGTTCTTCTCCTTCTTGAGGTCGATCATCTCGGCCATCCAGGGGAAGGGGTTGCTGACGCCGGGGAACATTTCGTCCAGCCCGATCTGCTGGCAGCGGCGGTTGGCGATGAAGCGCAGGTATTCCTTGAACTGGGCCGAGTTGAGGCCGAGCACGCCGCGCGGCATGGTGTCTTCGGCGTAGCGGTATTCGAGCTCGACGCCCTTCTGGATCAGGTCGCGGATTTCGGCCTTGAATTCATTCGTCCACAGGTGCGGGTTTTCCAGCTTGATGGTGTTGATGAGGTCGATGCCGAAGTTGCAGTGCATGGACTCGTCGCGCAGGATGTACTGGTACTGCTCGGCGGCGCCGGTCATCTTGTTCTGGCGGCCCAGCGCGAGGATCTGCACGAAGCCGACGTAGAAGAAGATGCCTTCCATGATGCAGGCAAAGACGATCAGCGATTTCAGCAGGGCCTGGTCGGCCTCGGGGGTGCCGGTCTTGAATTCGGGGTTGGTGAGCGTGTCGATGAAGGGGATGAGGAAGTCGTCCTTGTCGCGGATGCTTTCCACTTCGTGATACGCGTTGAAGATTTCGCCTTCGTCGAGGCCCAGGCTCTCGACGATGTACTGGTAGGCGTGGGTGTGGATCGCCTCTTCGAACGCCTGGCGCAGCAGGTACTGGCGGCACTCGGGCGCGGTGATGTGGCGGTAGGTGCCGAGCACGATGTTGTTGGCGGCGAGCGAATCGGCGGTGACGAAGAAGCCGAGGTTGCGCTTGACCAGGCGGCGCTCGTCCTCGGTGAGCGCGGTGGGGTCTTTCCACTGCGCGATGTCGCGGCTCATGTTCACTTCCTGCGGCATCCAGTGGTTGGCGCAGCCGGCGAGGTATTTTTCCCACGCCCATTTGTATTTGAAGGGGACGAGCTGGTTCACGTCCGTCGCGCCGTTGATCACGCGCTTGTCGGCGGCCTGCACGCGGCGCGTCTGCGGTGCTGGGGGGGTATCGGCGACCACGTCGGCGCCAACCGGCGCGGCGGATTCCTTGCGCAGGAAGGACGGCACGTCCATGGGCTTGGCGGCGGGGGTGAAGTCTTCTTCAAAATTCAGCATCGTTGGTTTTCTCCTTTGGTTGTCCCAAAGTGGGCTGAGCCCACACTACTTTTAATCTGGCGGCGGGCATTGCCCGCCTACGTTCCGTTTTCCGGGCTCACCCGCAAGGGGTGCGCCGGTGGGTCCCCGCTGCTTCGCAGCGACCCTTCCGCAGCCCCTTCTGCGCCACCTCGACTGGATCGAGTCAGCGGGGATGAAGGCGAGCACTGTCCGAGCTCCGCAGTGAGGCGCGTTTTGTGCGCCTCGCCAGGGCGAGTTGCGCAGCCGCCCCGATGGCTCGGTTCAGTCGAGGCCCGCCCCAAAGGGGTGGCGCAGCGGGGTCGCCTTTCTTTGGTTACTTTCTTTGGCGAGACAAAGAAAGTGACTTGCTGCCGGCAACCCCGGTCTACCCGCCTAAGGAAGCTCTGTTCTCTTAGTGAGGCGCAACCCCATCTGCTTGGACACATCGTCCGTACGAATACCAGCCAAATTCATCACAGAGTCCGAAACCGGCCCGCCGATTGTTAGATCAAACGGTTGCGGGTCTTGGCCAAATATCGAAAGCGGTTGTCCTGCATAGTGAACGACCTTCACCGTCGCATCAATCCGAGAGTTCACAATCTTGTATTTGCCTGTGTAGTAATAAGTCCCATCGCCACCGTAGATATTTCCGTTTTCAAAAATCGCTACGCCAGCGCCGATACCACCTGCATTCGACACAAACTCGACAGACCACAGAGCTTCAACAGTCATTTCGTCGCCCCCTTTACTGGCACGCCTCGCATTCCTCGAACCCCGGATCGCCCGGCCGCATGGTGCAGGCGCGGCCTTCGATTTCAGCCTCCGGCAGGTTGGCCATGGCCGCGCTCATCGCGCTGCTTGTGCCGCTTGCGGTGCTCATCGCCCCCGCCCCGCCGCTCGACGACACGGCGTTGAGTTCGCCGCCCTTGCCGGTGGATTTCTCCGCCGAGGTGGCGCCCAGGGTGCGCAGGTAATACGTCGTCTTCAGCCCGCGTATCCACGCCAGCTTATAGGTCTCGTCGAGCTTCTTGCCGCTGGCGCCGGCCATGTAGATGTTGAGGCTCTGCGCCTGGTCGATCCATTTCTGGCGACGTGAAGCGCATTCCACCAGCCAGCTGGTTTCCATCTCGAACGCGGTGGCGTACAGCGCGCGGATGTCGGCCGGGATGCGGTCGATCCTGGCCAGGCTGCCGTCGAAGTACTTGATGTCGGCGACCATGACTTCGTCCCACAGGCCGAGCTTCTTCAGATCGGCGACCAAGTACTTGTTGGCGACGGTGAATTCGCCCGACAGGTTGGATTTGACGTAGATGTTCTGGTAGGTCGGCTCGATGCTGGCCGACACGCCGACGATGTTGGCGATGGTCGCGGTCGGCGCGATCGCCAGGCAGTTGGAGTTGCGCATGCCGTACTGGCCGATGCGGGCACGCAGCGCGTCCCAGTCGAGCATGCTGGAGCTGTCGACTTCCAGGTAGCCGCCGCGCTCCTCCATCAACAGCTTCAGCGAATCCTGCGGCAGGATGCCGCGGCTCCACAGGCTGCCTTCGTAGCTGGAATAGCGGCCGCGCTCGGCGGCGAGTTCGGTCGACGCCCAGAAGGC